>JBBRPS010000866.1:0-3848 GCA_038227745.1 Gemmatales bacterium
CTGATTTGCAGATGCGTCCCCCTCTGCAATCGGGACGGTGGCCTGAAAGAGCGCTTCGAACCCTGACCGGGTCCAGCCCGAGGCAAGGGCATCGTTCGCATCCTTGCCAGCGTCGGCCGGCAAGCGGGCGCGGTGGGCGCGCGCGCCGAGCAAAGCGGCGAGGCGCGAGGCCAGTGCATCTCCTGGCGCATCAGCGTCCGTGAACAAGATCACCCTTTGGAAGGCGGCCAGCGGCGCCAGCAGCGATGCATCCAGGCGCGACTGCGCCCCGTCGGGCACAGACACGACAGCCGGGAATCCCAACGAGCGGAGCGCGTGAACGTCCATCTCCCCTTCGACGATAACCGCCTCGCTGGCGGTGCCGTCGAGCCGGTCCAGCCCGTAGAGGAGGCTTGACGTCCCAGCCGGCTGACGCCAGAACTTCTTGTCGTCGATCCGGCGGTACTTGTCGTAACGGTGCTCGCCAGAGGCCGAACGATACGGGAAGACGACACAGAGACCCTGCTTGGTTTTGGCGGCCTTGAGAGCGCCGATCTCGCTCTCGGCCAGGTGTCTTGTGCGCCTCAGCCACTCGGCCACCGGCGCCAACTCATTCGCGCAGACGGCGCCGCTGCTTTTGCGTGAGACCGGGTGCCCGACGGTTTTGACGTCACCGAGGTCTGCAAGCGTCAGCCCAGCGGCCGTCAAGATGGCGTCCCGTTCGCAACCAGCGAAGCACCGAAGGAAGAGGCGTCCATCCTTCTCCGTTATGCCCAGGCTCGGGTTCTTGTCGTCGTGGGCTGGGCACCGAGCCCTCCAGCCATTGCCCTGCTTGACCGCGTTCAACCGGGCAAGAATACCTTCCGCGCTCATCGCTTCTCACCCTCGGCAACCGTCGAGGATCGATCCCCACGTGCGGACGTGCGCTCGCTCAAGAAGCGTTCGAAGTCCGCACGCCGGACCAGCCGCCTGCGGCCGGGCCGAAGGCTGGAAAGCTTCCCCGTGTTCAGCCAGTAGCGGACGGAACTCTTCGGCACGCGGCAGATCCGCGCGATCTCGTCGACGAACAGAAACTCTTCATCACCCGTCATGACCATACCCTCCTTCGTGTGGTCATTCTGTTCGTCGCAGCCGTCAGTCGACGAATGGAAAATGGGTCAGGAGGACCACTTTCCACCTGGGCACAGAACTCAAAGTGTCTGCATTTCCCGGCGATTTGGCGCTTCCCCGCCTGGGAGCCACAACCCGTTTGCGCACACGTTCCTTGGCCTGTTTCGGCGTTCCTCCACGGCCGTCGTTGATCATCGCCGCTATGTCATCGAGCGACCAACCCGCCCCGGCCAGGTCGTCCTGCATGGCCGCGATCAGGATGGGACGCTTCTTCTGACCAGGCGCCTGCGACTCCGCAGCTTCCCGAGAGGCGTACTGGGAGAGCAGCGACACCCTCTCCACCGTTGCCAGCCTCCTCGAGAGCAGCCTCGCCTGCTGCGCAACCTGGACCGGAAGGACGCAAACGCGCTGGTGGTCATGGAAGACGCGCGTTCTGGGCAGGTTGTCCCATCGGTTGCGGTGCATTTTCCTGCACGCTTGCGCGTAGGCGCCCACCTCGCCCACCAAGGTGTCGAGCGCGCTCTGCGCGTTCCATAGGGCCTGCCGTAACTCTTCCACGTGGCCCAGTTCCCGACCATCGCGAACGCCGGCCAGGCCGCGCAGGATTGCGTGTGCCGCACCGTATTCGGGACAGGTATGGGCGGGCATCGCGCAGACGGGGGCGGGGCCCCGGTCCGTCGTGTGCGGCGTGTGCTTTTGCAGGTGAACCGCTGCGAGCCACTCAAGCGCCGAACGCTCTTCATCGCTGAGGAGGTGGCGCGAGGGTTCCAACGAGACGGCGGTCGCCATCGCCATGGGCTCGCGTTCAACCATCCAGCGCCCTAGCTTGCGCAACGTCCCGTCCAGCGAAAAGGGCGGTACGGACTTCGGCTTTGTCACGGCGCCTTGCTCACGAAGCCGCAGAGGGCGGCTCGCCGACGGGACGCCGGTGCCCATTGTGGTCGACGACCTCACCGAAGTCGTCTCTGTCCGCTCGCCCCTCGTCGAAGCCACGCCTGTAGCGCCGATCCAGCTCGGCGATCACCTGCGAGGCCAGCGCCCCCCCGTCGCCGACGACCGTTCCACCCACGGCCGAGACCAGTGCTTCTACGGCCTCGCGGGGGAGCAGCAATGCCCCCGCCATTTGAGCGTAGTCGGCCGCCGCTGCATTAACCGTCGCGGCGGTTTGCTCAGCCTCGATTGCAATGTCGGCGCGTGACTTGCCATCCCGAAGCAGCGCAAAGATACGCGCGGTGAGCTTGCCGTCCAGGCCGCGTTCTGATGTCCCGAGGTGCAACCGAACCGCCCGCAGCACATCCTCGGGCCGGTAGCGCAGCCGTCGATCCGCCGAACGAACCGGATGCAGCTCCGAGCCGTCCATGGATTCCACCTCAGCCTCTGTCATCTCCAGCACGCAGGCCACTTGCGCGCGTGTGAAAACGACCTCCGATTCTGTGCTCCGAACTGCCTTCTTTTGCTTCATAGGGCTGTATTTTACGCGATCTCCGTAATCGCGGATGTGTTGCGCACCCGTGTGGCGCACAAGTGCGGATCACAAATCGCTTTTGAACCATTTCTTCTACTGCGAGCCGACGATTGCGACGGCTGCTGACGGCTATTGAAACAGGCCCATATCGGCGCGTTTGAATCGCTTGACAGCTGTGGCTCTCTCCCGTCATCACTGACGGTAGGGAGTTGGAAGGAGGGTTGGTGGAATGACCGGGACGGAGCAAAGGATTGCCCGATGGTTGGACGCCTTGTTCGAGGCTGGTGGATTGCCAGACAACGAGCCCGTGACGCTCGCGCTGGTGCACGCGTCGGTTGACCAGGCACTGCGCAACCTTCGCTCGTGGAGGTTGGGCCCGGTCCTTCCCCCAGCCGCAGAGGCCGGCGAGTTCATCGCGGAGGTTGACGCGGAAGCGGCCGAGGACGCGGCGCAAATGGGAGGCATGCAGCGGTACTTCCTGCGGGCGTATGCGAAGGGGAAGGAGATGGGCAGCATTACGCTTCGATACAACATCCAGGCTGAAGGTTTTCACCTTGGCGTCCCCGGCGTCGACAGCGAGCCGGCGTCGGCCCGGGGGCTGCTGGCTCAATCGCAGCGGCACATGGAGGGGATGGCCCGGTTGTTCGTTCAGAGTTTCGGCAGCGTCATCGAAGGGCATCAGAAGCTGCTGAACACCCAGCAGGAAATCATCGCTGTCCTCAACAGCGGACACGTCGGAGTTCTCACGAAGGAGCAGGAACTGGCGGGCCGTCGGTTGGAAATGGAGATGGTTGTGAGCGAGCACAAGCAGCGCCTCGAACTGGACGCCATGAAGATGGCCGCATCCGAGGAGCGCAAGAACCAAAGCCTCAGCCAGCTGATGACCTACGCGCCCAACCTGCTCCACTACATCACCGGCGGCAAGGTCGGTGACTCTCCGGCAGAAACGCGGCGCAAGGACCTCGCTCGTACGCTCGCGGACATGGACGAAGCGACCTTCTCCACGTGGCTTGCCGCGAACGTGGCCGAGGACGAGCGCGAAGAGGTGAAGACTCTCTACCGGGAGTTGAAGAAGACGGGCGCCGCGAAGACGTCGTCGCTCGCGCAACCGTCCGCCCGGTCGCCGGTGGGACTTTTCGCCCAGGCGCTCTACGCGATGCTGCTGGAAACCAAGCCTTCAGAGCTGCTTCCTCGAGCGCTGGAGGGCTGCGCATGGGGCGCCCTGTCCGAACCTGATCGCGATTCCGTCGACCAACTGGCATCGGCTGCTTTCGCGGAGGCTGGCGTCGCAGTC
>JBBRPS010000867.1:0-3839 GCA_038227745.1 Gemmatales bacterium
CGCCCGAACGCCTCGTGGGTATGGCTGGTCCAGAACTTCACGGGCTGGATCGAGGGGGAGCCGATAAAGGGAGGCCCTGCCGAACGCTTGTGTGAGGTCGCCGCCTGGTGGAGCATCGTCAGCGTGGCGAATGCCAACTGGAAGGACCCCAGGCAGCCCGAAGACTGGAACTTCATCTCCGGGACGGACTCGGGGACCGGCTGGGCCAACACGTCGAAGGCAGGGCCGATCTGATTACGCCGCCTCGGCCCGCCCGGGTAGGCGCGGGCCTGGTTGCGAGGAGGGTTCCGCCGGGTAGCGGCGGCCTGTCCCTGGCGGCAGGGCGTTCCCTTTCGCCTGCCCAGACTTCCCCGAAAACGAGGACCGCCATGCACACCGAGTTCGTCAACCCGCCCACCCTTTGCCCGACATTCGGCTGGACGCACGTCGTCACCGCGACGGGCGGCAAGACGGTGTACATCTCCGGCCAGGTCAGCGTGAACGAGCGCGGCGAGGTCGTCGGTAAAGACGACCTGCGGGCGCAAACCGAGCAGACGTTCGAGAACCTCAAGAACGCCCTGGCCGCTGTGGGGGCGACCTTCCGCGACGTCGTGAAGACGAACCTCTACGTCGTCGGCCTCAAGCCCGAACACGTCCCGATCCTGCGCGAGGTCCGCAGCCGGTACGTCAACGCCGAGCAGCCGCCCGCGAGCACCCTCGTCGGCGTGTCGACCCTGGTCGGGGCCGACTGGCTGATCGAGATCGAGGCCGTCGCCGTCACCCCCGATTGAGAACGGCTCGTCGTGGCGGGCGTTGCTGGCTTCCCCTTGACGGAAGCAGGGCCAGCTCTGTGCCGACGCTCCCGAGGAACGCCTCTTCTTCTCAATAACGGTTTTTGGATCGTCGCTACCCTTCGTGCTTTCACGCTTCAGGCGTGCCGGCACGCCTTGTGAGCAGCCCCCTCCGAGGACGGCTGGCTTTCTGTCTGGCACCGGGCCGCAGCCCGAGGTACTCTCAACGGGCCGTCTCGAAATCGTCCATGCCTTCTCCTCCGAGGTTTGCATGCCCTCACCCCTGAGCTGGAACGGCCCATCTCGCCCTGCGGAACCCGGAGCCGAGGGACGGGTGCCGGCGAGCGACTCGACCCCGACGCCTCCCGACTGGATCGCCCTCGTCGGCACGGCCGTCACCATCGCGCTGCACCTCGTCCTGGCGGCGACCACGGAAGGGCCGAGCGTCGCGTTCATCCTCGGGGCATGCACCTTCTGGGCCGCCTTCGTCGTCGTCCGCGCCCGCCAGAACCGGGACGCCTTCCGCACCTGGGGCTTCCGCACCGACAACCTCGCCAGCGCGGCGATCATTCCGGCCGCCGTGTTCGTGGTCGCCGCCGCCGGCCTGGCCGTGTACGCCGCCTTCCGCGGCACGCTCCGCTTTCCGCCGCACACCCTGCTACTCTTCCTGGTCTACCCGGGCTGGGGCGTGATCCAGCAGTTCCTCGCCCTGGGCATCGTCGTGACGAACCTGGAGAAGGTCGATGGGCTGCACGAGCGAAAAGCAGTTGTCGTCCTCGTCGGGGCGATCCTCTTCGGCCTGGTCCACGTGTATGACGCCCGGCTTGTCGTCGGGACGACGCTCCTGGAACTGCTCATCATCCCGCTGTTCCTGGCGTACCGCAACGTCTGGCCGCTCGGGGTGCTGCACGGCTGGCTCGGCGGCCTCTTCTACCAGTGGGCCTTGAACCGCGACCTGTGGGCCGAAGCGTTCGGGTAGGCGTTGACGAACATTGGCGAACGGGATGCAGGTTCCCCTGCTGCCGTCCCGTCTTGCCGCGGCCAGGATCAGATGAACAGAGGGTTGCTGTGGTGATGCCACTTTCTCTGCGTGCGGTGGACCGTGGCAACACAGGGTCACTTCCGCCGCCGCTGTTCCTTGTTGAGCGCGCGGTGGATGCGCCGGTCGCGCTCCTTCCGCTCGCGCTGGGCGTCCTGGTCCAGCCGGGTTTCCAGGTACGCCAACTCCTTCGTGAGCTTGAAGAAGCTTTCCAGCCGCTCTGGGTCGAGTACGCCGTCCGCGACGGCCTGGCGTACCGCGCAGCGTGGCTCGTGCCGGTGCGAGCAGTCGGCGAAGGAACACTGGTCCGCCAGCCGGGCGATGTCGGCGAAAGCGGCATCGACGTCGGCCCCCTCGTCCCACAACTGGAACTCGCGCAGGCCCGGGCTGTCGATCAGCACTCCGCCCTGGGGCAGCGGGATCAGCTCGCGGTGGGTCGTGGTGTGCCGCCCGCGGTCATCGTCGTCGCGGATCGACTGGACGGCCTGCCGGTTGCGGCCCAGGAGGCGGTTGAGCAGCGTTGATTTGCCCACCCCCGATGAGCCGAGCATCGCCACCGTCTGCCCTGCCCCCAGGTAGGGGGCGAGGGCCTCCAGCCCCTCGTCCGTCAAGGCACTGACGGGATGGACGTGGACGCCTGGCAGCACGGCCCGGTAGTCCTCGGCCACAGCCTCGGGCTCGATGCAGAGGTCGCGCTTGCTGAGCAGCAGCACGGGTCGGCAGCCGGGCAACGACGTCCCGGCGAGGAACCGCTCGATGCGGCGGGTGTTGAGGTCGTGGTTGAGGGAGGTGACGAGGAAGAGGGTGTCGAGGTTGGCCGCGAGCACTTGCTCGTCGGCCGCCCTGCCCGGGGCCTTGCGCGACAGCTTGTTGGCGCGGGGCAGGACCGCCTGGATCACCGCAGGCCCGGCCCCCGGCAGTGCCGTGAGGGCCACCCAGTCGCCGACCGCGGGGAAGTCCGCCCGGCCGGACGCCTCGTGGCGCAGCCGGCCGCTCACCTGGGCCGTCCCCTCGCCGTCCGCGCCGAGCACGTGGTACAGCCCCCTGTGTTCGACGCAGACGCGGCCGGGACAGCAGCCGGCGTCGGCGTAGGGTGCGAACCGTCCTGCCCAAGTGTCGTTCCAGCCGAGCCGTTCCAGGCCATCCACCGGGTCACCTCCGCAGGCGAGTGTCGAGGGCGTTTGCCATCCAAAGCACCGACAGTGGGAACGCGGAACAGGTTCGTCGGCGGCAGCGGATTCCCTCCGAAACCCGCATCGGCCGGAAGGGATTGCCGACGATTTCCCGTAACAGGTTCGTCTCCTCCGCCCGCGCCCGCTGCCAGGCCGGAGCCTCGTCGTTGTACCGGCTCAGGCCGGTGAGCAGGTCGCCGCCGGCCGTGGGCCACGCCGTGTTGCCGGCAGCGGCCCAGGCGTCCTCGGTCGTCGCCGCCCAGGCGTCCTCCGTCGTCGCCGCCCAGGCGGCTTGGCTCCCTGACTCCTGGGCTTCGAGGCGGCCGACATGGCCGTTGCGGAAGGAAGGCGGCGGACGGGGTGCCGACCCCCCGAGGAGGTATAGCACCTACCCCCCGATTCGGGTACGGACCGGACCGGGGCCGGCACTTCCGCCAAAGTCGGCATGGCTTACCGGGAAAACCGACCTCGCCCGGCTTCACCAGGGGCGGACCTGTACGGGAGTCCCGCGCCTGCCGATTCCCCTAACCACGGAGATGTTCGTCGCCCGCCCTCGCAAAGGAGAGTCGCGCATGGGCTTCTTCACAGGACGTGCCACCTTCCTGCGCTACCGCGTCGACGGCCCCGCCCCCAAGCTGTTCGGCCCCGAGCACCTGGAGAAGCTGGCCGCCCGCGCCATCGGTCAACGGACAAGTGCCAATACATCCCGAACAGTTTTGGCCGGGTCGGGGTGGGAGTCACCTCCCACCCCTCCCACAGATCCGGACTTGCCCAATTAAGGCATCCGGCTCGTCTCGCCGCGGTCTCGCGTGCGCTCTGCTACCCGTGGCCGTTTCGTGGACAGCGGTGCGGGGTACG
>JBBRPS010000868.1:0-3799 GCA_038227745.1 Gemmatales bacterium
CCACGTTCTGCGGCACGGTGCGGATGCCCCGGATCGGCCCCTTGTCGAAGCTGGGGATGTTGACGTTGAACAGCGACCCGGGGGCGGGCTGACGGGCGAGGATCTGCTCGATGACGCGGCGGGCGAGGTCGGCGGCGCGCGGGAAGTCGAGCGGCCGGGGCTTGGTGTACTCCAGCGACACGGCGATGCTGGTGCGGTGGAAGAACGAGCCCTCGACGGCCGCCGCGACGGTGCCGGAGTAGAGGACGTTGATGCCGGCGTTGGAGCCGGCGTTGAGGCCGCTGACGATCAGGTCGGGCGGCTCGGGCAGCAGTTCCAGCAGCGCCAGCTTGACGCAGTCGGCGGGGCGGCCCTCGACGGCCCAGCCCATCGGCCGGTTGTCCTCGTCGAGGACTTCCTGCACCAGCAGGGGCGTGAGGAGGGTGATGGAGTGGCCGACGGCGCTCTGCTCGCCCACCGGCGCCACGACGGTTACCTCGCCCAGTTTCTGGAGTTCCTTGCGGAGGGCGCGGAGGCCGGGGGCGTAGACGCCGTCGTCGTTCGTTAAAAGGATATGCACTCTCGATCCGTGCCGTCAAAGGTTAGGGGTTCCGTGGCCGGAACCGCCGCACGTGGGCCACCATAACTACCTGGGCGTCTTCATCGACCTCAAAAGTGATGGACAGGGGCGGAATGAACGCGATCCGTGTGCCCCCTTCCCTGGATTCCCCTTCCTGAGAAGGCGCCTTGCTCAACTGCGCGTCAATCCAGTGACTGGCCGCTGTGATGGCTTGGCGCAGCGCCGAATCGGCCTCCAGCCACGTCGCGGTCAGCTCATCCAGGGCTGATTGCAGCCAGGCGACGCGGAACATTACAGCTTCTCCAGGTGCGCGAGGACTTCCGCCGTGCTGTAGCGCTTCTCGTCGGACCTGAGACGGCGCTGCAACTCCTCTTCGCTGATATCGTCTGAAACGGGCTCCCATTCCGACAAATCGAAGGCCGGCACGAAACGGCCGACCACGTGGCCGGAAGGGTCACACAACTCGGCCGGGCACTTGAGGTCGTTGAGTTTGCTCGCCAGAGCGGCATCGAGGATAATCTGGGTCATCGCGAATGCTCCCTTCGTACGAACCGGCAACTCTCCAGCGCCCATTGTAGCACGCAGCGCCGGGTTCCTCAACGCCGACAGGCCCGCTCTCTTGCCAGATGCCTCCCGGGGGGTGTCCTTACAATCGGTGCCGGTCTTTCGTTGAAACGGCTCTGCGATCCAAGACCGGGGGCGTAGACGCCGTCGTCGTTCGTCAGAAGGATGCGCAACTTTGATCCTGTGCCGTCCAAGGGCTAGTGGTTCCGACTCCGGAACACGTGAACTCGCAAGACTGTGACCGTCCGGCCATCCGCCTCGATCTGGAAAGTGACAGCGAGCGGGGCCACAAAGGTCAGTCTCCGCCCGCCAGAGCGAGATTCACCTTCCTGATGGGGGTCGCGGCTCAGCCGCTGGTCGATTTGGTGACTCGCGGCCGTGAGGGCCTGCCGCTGATCCGAGGCGGCCTGCATCCACAGCTCCGCCAGCATGTCCAAGGCAGACTGCAGCCACTCCACGCGAAACATCACAGCTTCTCCAGGTAAGCCAGGACTTCCGCCGTGGTGTAACGCTTCTCCCCGGACTTCGCGAGGCGGTCCAACTCCTCGTCGCTCACCGCAGGGGTAATCTCTTCCCACTCGCTCAAGTCGATCATCGGGATAAAGCGGCCGAGGACGCGACCAGAAGCGTCGCAGAGTTCTACCGGGAAATGGAGTTCCATGAGTTTACTCGCCAAAGCGGCGTCCAGAGTAACGCGGGTCATTTTCGAGGTCCCTTGTGGTCGGCGTCAACATCTTGAGTCCACCACCGCATTGTACCACCGGGTAGGAACGGCCTCAACGCCGTCCACGACTCGCACGGTCTTTCCTTCCCGCCGCCGCGCACGTTACTCCTGCAGCTTCCGCCGCCGCAGGATCTTGTGATAGTGCTGTGCGAACCGGTGTGCCTCGTCGCGCACGTACTGCAGCAGCCGCAGCGCCGCCGAGTGCCGGCTCAACCGCAGCGGCTCCGCCTCGCCGGGGCGGTACACCTCCTCCTCGCGCTTCGCCAGCGAGATCAGGCACGGCGGCTCGATCCCCAGCAGGCCGAACGCCTCCATCGCCGCGTTCAACTGCCCCTTGCCGCCGTCGATCAACAGGATGTCGGGGAACGGCGCCTCCTCCTCTTTCAACCGCCGGAAGCGGCGGCTGACTACCTCGCGGATCGAGGCGAAGTCATCGACGCCCTGCACCGTCTTGATCCGGTACCGCCGATACCCCGGCTTGAACGGCAGGCCGTCCACGAACGACACCAGCGACGCCACCGTGTCATCGCCGCCCAGGTGCGCAATATCGACGCCCTCGACGGTCCGCGGCGTCTCGCGCAGGCCCAGCACCTTACGCAGGCCCACCAACCCCTTGCGCGGCTCGATCGGGAAGACCTCCGGCTGCACATCCTTGTCCACCTCGCCGCGCAGGCCCAGGGTCTTCAGCGCCGCGATCTCGTCGCGCAGCCGCGCCGCCTTCTCGAACATCAGCGCGGTGCTCGCCTCCTGCATCTGCCCCTCCAGCTCGCGCAGCAGCTTCGCCTTCTTCCCTTCCATGACCAGGCGCAGGGCGCGGATCTGCCGGCGGTACTCCTCCTTCGTGACGCGGAAATTGCACGGGGCCGTACACTGGCGGATGCTGTGCAAGATGCACGGCCGGAACCAGCGCCAGCGCTCGTCGTTCTCCTTGATGTCGAGCGTGCAGGTGCGGAACTGGAAGATGCGCTGCAGCACCTGAATCGCGGCGCGCAGGCCCTTGGCGCTGGTGAACGGGCCGTAGAGCTTGACGCCGCGCCGCCGCGGCGACCGCGTGAACTCCACGCGCGGGAAGTCCTCGCGCACGCGAATTTGCAGGTACGGGAACGACTTGTCGTCCTTCAGATCGACGTTGAAGCGCGGCTGGATGTCCTTGACGAGGCGTGCCTCCATGAGCAGCGCGTCCACCTCGCTCTCGGCCGGCAGGAAATCGACGTCGGCGACCAGCTTCATCAGGTCGGCGGTGCGGCGGTCCTCGGCGGCCGCCTTCGTGAAGTAGTGCGATGCCCGGTTGCGCAGGTTCTTCGCCTTGCCGATGTACAGTACACGGCCCTGCTCGTCCTTCATCAGGTAGACGCCGGGGGCGGCAGGGAACTGCTTCACCTTCTCGGCGAGCGCCAGCGGCGCGGTCGGCGCCGCGGCCGCTTCAGCGGACATCGGCGGGCTGGGTTGCTCGGGGGGGACGTCGCTGGACATGGGACACCCGGAATCCAAGCCCACGGGTGGCAACCCGTGGGCTTTCTTATGTGAGAGTGCTCAGGCGCGAACGTCCTTCCCGGGCGGGGCGGGCGCTCGGTCCTGTTCCGATAGGTCGTCCGCCTCCTCGGCGGCCGACTTGCGCGGGAACACCTTCGTGCCCAACTGGCACGACCCGGTTCCTCAGGTGCCGCCGCGCGCCAGCACCAGCAGCCAGAGCAGGGCAAACCCACCGAACAACGCCGTCGGCACCACCCAGTCCCAGTTCATGATTGCCTCCCATTGTCGCGGACACCGGGCCGATAGTCATTATAGCCGGATCGGCCGCCGCGGTCGGACCGCAGCGGTGAGGAATCGGTTTTTCCTCGCACCTCGCGGCTGGTCTTGTGAACGGACAATCAGGCACGGCGCTGCCTGTGGCGCCCTTCCGGCCGGTGCGCTCTTCTCGCACCTGTGCTTTCTGCCCTCTTTCCGCTAAA
>JBBRPS010000869.1:0-3797 GCA_038227745.1 Gemmatales bacterium
CGCGCTCGCCCGAGGCTCGCGGCTAAACCATTTAC
Organism: Gemmatales bacterium; assembly: GCA_038227745.1. GTDB lineage: Bacteria > Planctomycetota > Planctomycetia > Gemmatales > Gemmataceae > DASPXY01. The sequence goes on from JBBRPS010000869.1 coordinate 36, forward strand.
ACCACCATCATGCGCGCTCTCCCGTTCTTGCTCCTCCTCGCCGCCTGCACTCCCGCACAAGCCCAGACGCGGCCTGCGACTTACCTCTGGCTGGAGCCCGAGTGGTTCGAGGGCGTGAAAGGTTCGTTCGCCTACTGGACCGGCACCGCGAAGCCGACCGGCGCCTGGGGCATCGCCGGGCCGGGCATCAGCGCCGAGTGGTCGCAGGGTGGCGAGAGCGAATGGAACTCGATGGGCGCCGCCGCCGCGGAGACCTCCGCCCGCTGCCACCGCGACCTCGTCATCCCCCGCGGCGGCAAGTACCGCGTCTGGGTGCGCTATGTCGATCACCGCAAGAAAACCGAGCCGTTCCGCGTCACCCTCGAACAGGGCGGCAAGCCCGCCCTGACCGGCGAGCTCGGCGTGCGGCCCGTTGTGCCGCCGAACGACGAGTATCAGCTCTTCTGGGGCTTCTCCTTCGGCTGGGGCAGCCTCGACGGCATCCTGAAGGAGGGACCGGCCCGCCTCGTCCTGACCATCGACAAGGCCGGCGAGGCGTGGCGGCAGGTCGATGCCGTGCTCATCACCGACGACCTGGAGTACGTCCCCGCCGGCCGCGAGAAGCCGCGTTTCGCCTACCTCGACAGCTTCGCCCTGCAGCCGCGCGGCGGCGCCGCCTGGCGCGGCAGCGGCGCGGGCCTCACGGTCGGCGCAGGCTGGAAGCGCGCCCGACTCGCCGGGCGCGACTTCTCGATGTGGACGGCCGTGGACGCTGACCCGAAGTGGTGGACGAAGCAGGACGTCGAGAAACTGTCCCTGCACGACGTGCTCTTCCAGTTCTCGCCGCCCGCCGACATCCGCGCGAAGTTCCACGAGCAGTTCGCGGGTCGCAAGGACGTCCCCGTGCTGTCCTGGCCCGGCCTGCTGCCGGGGCTGTATCTCGGCGCCACGCCGGACCTGTCCGACGGCACGCCCCTGCGGAAGTGGCTCCAGCGGACAAAAACGCCCTTCTACATCCTCACCAACTACGCGAGCGGGGCCTACACGGACAGGAACGGCCCTGCCACGTTCGCGGCGCTGAACGGCCCGCTCGCGGGGCAGTTCCTCGGCTACATCCACGGCGAGGCGATCGGGACCGGCGGCGTCACCCTCCCCGACAAACCGCTGGCGCCGGACCGCCGCGGCCACGCCGACGCCCTGGCGCGGAGCCTCGTCAAACAGCAGGCGGCGGCGTGGGGCAAGATCTACAAGACGCAGGTCCCCGAAGGGTACTTCGCGAAGGGCATCTCGTGCCTGTCCGTGGAGAGTATCGCGCTCGCCCACCTCTTCCATGAGACGGGGGCGGGGACGGTCGGCTACGAGATCGATGCGACGAATGTGCATGTGCCGATGCGGATCGCGTTCGAGCGCGGGGCGGCGCGGCAGTACGGCGGCGCCTGGATCAACTACGCCAGCGGCAACTTCGGCGACGCCTGCAACTATTTCACGCAGAAGCCCGTCGTGCCGCGCGGTGCCGGCTCGTGGTTCCACAGCAAATACTCCATCACCGACGGCGTCAGCGCCAGCTGGTACCGCAAGCTCTATTACCTGAACTACCTCGGCGGAGCGTCGGCGGTCTACTGGGAGCAGGGCCTGAGCAACCAGTGGATCCTCCCCGGCCCCGGCACGCACCCGGTCCAGCTCTCGCCGTTCGGCCGGGCGACCGAGGACTTCCAGGCGTTCGTCGATCGGCTGCCCGACCGCGGCGAGCCGTATACGCCGGTCGCGCTGCTGCTGAGTCACGGACACGGCTACGAGCGCGTCAACTACCGCTGCAAGATGCTCAACGTCTTCCAGGAGGACCGCAACGACCTGGAGCTGCGCGAGCTGTTCAACGTGTGCTGGTACCCCGCGGGCGTGCTGGAGGGCCTCCCCGCCGCGCCCGACGTGCAGAGCATGCCGTCGGGGACCTACGGCGACATCTTCGACGTGCTCGTCGATCGACCGGGCCGGGCGAAGGCGCTGCTGAATTACCCGGTCGTCTGGGCGGCGGGGGACGTGCGCCTCACGGGGCCGTTCCTCCCGGCGGTCGAGGAATACCTGCAAAAGGGAGGGACATTAGTCGTCAACATCGGGGCGGCGAAGGGCCTGTCGCCCAGGCTGCTGGGCCTGCGGCCGACGGGGAAGGTCGTCCGCGCCGAGGAGTGGGCGCCCGACGGTGAGAAGTCCCGGGCTGCCCCGCCGTTCGAGACGGCCGAGGTCGAGCTGAGCGGCGGCAAGGTGCTGGCGTGGGCGGGCAAAGGGCAACCGCTTGTCACGCGCCACGCGGTGGGGGCCGGCGCGGTGATCGTGACGCTGGTGCCGCACCTGGTCGGCCTGGACGAGCGCGCCCACCCGTCGGTGCCGTGGCTGATGAACGGTCTGACGGAGAAGCTGCTGCCGGTGGAAGTGCGGCTGGCGAACGGGCAGCGGCCGCGCGGCGAGGTGGCCTACCAGGTGAATCGGACGAAGGACGGCTACCTGGTCGCCCTGTTCAACCACCGCGGCATCGACAAGACGCAGACGGGGATCGCGCGCGTGGATCGGCGGGCGTTTGTGGATGTGGTGTTGAAGACGGGACTGCGGATTCGCCTCGCCGAGGAGATGACCGAGCCGCGGGCGCTGGAGCAACAGAAGGGCGCGCAGGGGATCGAGATCCGCGTGCGCGTGCCGCCCGGCGACCTGCGCGTCGTCTACCTGCGGACGCGCTAAAGCGGCTTTTCGCCCGCTTCCTTCTGCTCCTCGGCCGCGGGCCGCGGTGCGTGCGGGTTGCCGCCCTTGTAGGGAAACACGACCCAGACGAAGATTCCGAACACGCCGCCGGCAATCGCGCCGACGAGCGCCCCTGCCAGTCCCCCGCCCAACAGCACATCCTTCGCCGCCTTGCCCGCCGCCGCGCTCGGGTGCGTCGCCTGCGCCACCCCGACGACGGCGCCGATCAGCGCCCCCAGCAGTGCCGGCACGATCACCCACCCCAGGCCGCGCGTCTCCACGGGCGCAGCCTCGGCGCCCGGCTCGGGCGGCGCCGCGCCTTCCTCCGGCCCTCCCTCGTGAGGCAGGCGGTCCTCGGGGAGGTAGTCTTCGGGAATGCGGTTCTCGGCCATGTCCTCGTCGGCCTCCCTCGGGCGAACCCTTCCGGCAGCGGCGCTCGCAACGCGAACCGTAGCGGCCGCCCGTGCGCCGAAGAGCGTCGGGATAATCCCTCCGCCACGGCATGAAATCGGCTCAAGCAACCCGCGCGCCCCTGGGCGGGAGGAGGCGGGAACAGGTCCGTTCAGGCTAGGAAAGGGGCGCCGGCCTGTCAACTTGAAACCGCTTCAGGTTCAGCGTACAGAAGGTTTTAGGGCAGCTTGACAAGCCGAAGAGACTTTACTAGTGAAGAGAATACCAAGGGCCGGGTTGGTGGCGGAAATCGCTGTCTTCGCTTGCGCTTCTGCCGTTTTTTTTTGCGTCCATTGGGGCCGCAGGAAGGCGTGCCGCCCGGCGAAAGGGGGGCAATTTTTTCGCCCCGGGACAGGCACAGCGGAGCTGCGGAGTTCTCCCCGGCACGTCGCCCCGGAAAGCCAGGTTGACATCGTGATGCCGGCAAGTAAAGTTCGCTGCCGGCGCCTGGCGCTTTGGGGAAAACGTTCCGTAACCTGCATGGCGATGCCAGTTCTGAAATGCAGATGCCGATAGAGCGGGAGGGAAGTGCAGGAGGCGTCCCTCAGTTTCATTTTCCCAAGACCGAGGACACTGTAATGTTCGGCGGCACAACGTTCGTTC
>JBBRPS010000870.1:0-3782 GCA_038227745.1 Gemmatales bacterium
CGTGGGTTGACGTACCAGCCGGCTGACGCCGGCCGTTCGCCGCAACCAACTGCAATGGCCCAGTCCCTGCGGTCAATCCTTCGTGTAGCGCAGGGTGATGACCGCAGCCACGTCCCCGAAGTCGCGCACGATGGTCCGATACCGTTCCTCGACCCGCTTGCCGAAGCCGGTGCCACTCGCGCTGCTGCCCAGCGTGCTACCCAAGGGGGAGCCGACAATTATCTCCTTGGGCCTCTCCCAGCACGGACAGAAACTGGCCGAGATGGTGCCGACGCTCGCCGTGCTCTCCTTCAGGAACGCCGCGCTTTTCGCGTACTCGGTCACCTTGAAGGAGTCGGACATGTTCTTCGCGCGGTACCAACCGTAAACCACCTGCGCGCCGCGCTTCTTGAGGATGACGCGGTAATCGCCGCGCACTTGTCCGTCCGCGTCGGGGTCCTCGTTGAAGGCGAAGATGTTGACGCCGTCGATGGTCAGCTCGACCGCGGCCTCGGAGTCGGTGTTGTTCGTCAGCCGGATCGCGTAGACCTCGCCGCGGTCGATCGAGACGAAGGGGAGACCGTCCTCGAGCGCCGCCTGCCGCGGGCGCCCCTTCACCAGGATTTCCACGGTGTAGGGCCGGTCGTCGCCGACCGAGACCTGACTGCCCCGCACCACCACCGGCGGCCGGTCCAGGTCTTCCTTCAGCTTGCGGGCGCGGGCCTTCGCGTCGCCGTTTTTGGGGAGCCGGGTGTTCGCCGCCGTCAGGAAGGCCATTTCGCCGGCGCCGAAGAGGCCGCAACTGAGGACCCGGAGCGCCTTGTTCGTCCGGTCCACGATCTTGACCTTCAGCTCGACGCTCAACGGATTGGCGGCGTCGCCGACCACTTCGCGGAACTCGCCGTTGATGCCGACGTTGGCCCGCGACCGGACCGCGACCTTGCGCTTTTGCAGCTCGCGGCGGAGCAAGAGCGCCAGGCCGGGGCCGGGGTTGGCGGCGAGCTGCGGCGGGCCGACGAACTGGCCGATGCTGACCTCCGCCTCGCCGCGGGCGTCCAGGAATGTCTTGATCTCGGCAGCGAACCCCCCCAGGTGTCGGGTCAGCGCCCTGGAAACGGGATCCTCGGCGCGGGCGCGTCCCGTGCCGGCCGCCGCCAGGGCCAGGACGATCCCGGCCACAAGGATCTGCCTCATCCCGTTCCTGCCATTCACGAACGTAAGCATGGATTTCGCCTCCGCTTGGGTCAGGGTGGAGGCGGGTTCCCCGCCCGCCTCAGCACTGTATTCACCCCATGATACGCAGAGGCAGGCCGACTCTTACAGCAAAAAAGTTGCGGGTGCCGTGGCCCGAGCGCCGTTGAGCAGTCTTCCCTGGCACCGCCGCGGCATAGAATAAGGAGAGGAAGGTTACGCGAAGGCCCTCGTCACGGAACACTGCACTGGAAAACTCATGGCTACCACGCCGATGTCCCTCGCCGGATCCTTCCTGATTGCCAAACCCGTGCTCCGGGACCCCAACTTCGCGCGGACCGTGGTACTGCTGCTGGCGCACGGACCGGAGGGCGCGCTCGGCGTGGTGGTCAACCGCCCCGCCAAGGTGGAGGAGGCGCCGTTCCCGGTCTTCCGCGGCGGCCCGTGCCCCGCGCCCGGCCTGATCCTGCTGCACGGCCACACGGAGTGGGCGGGACCCAGTATCGCCGCGCAGGAGCCCGCCCCGGGCATCTTCGTCGGCGACCCGTCCGTGCTGGAGCAGGCCGGCAAGCTCCTGCCCGACCAGGCCGTACGGCTGCGCTGCTACCACGGCTACGCCGGCTGGGGGCCGGGGCAACTGGAGGACGAGATGGCGGGCGGGGCCTGGGCGGTCGTGGCGGCGACGGGGGAACTGCTGTTCGACACGCCCGTCGAGAGCCTGTGGCTGGATCTGGCCCCGCCGGCGATCCCCCAGCCGAGTCTGAACTGAGCGGACACGTCTTGACAAAATCGGCGTCGGTGCGCACCATGCCCGCCCGCGGGGGCCGGAACCCCCGCCCCCACGGAGGAGAGGCATGCACTCGCTCACGGCGCCGGAGATTGTCCGGTGTTACGTCGATACCGCCTTCCAGCCCCACTTCCCGGCGATGCGGCTGCGCTGGGATCCCGAGGCTGCCAAGGCGGAGCGCCTCTGGTACCTGCCGGCCGACATCTGCCTCACCGGCCCGGCGCCCGAGTGTTTCGGCATCACCATCCAGCGCCAAGGCGCCGACGCCTATGGCGTGCGCCTGCTGTGGAACGGGACGTGCATCCACTGGTCGCGCCTGACGCGGGTTCAGCTCATGGCCAGTGCCCTCGCGCCCCTGCTCCGCGCCATGGGCACCGATCTGTGGTACTTGCTGGACCAGCCGATCGCCGCCGAGGTCGCCCTCCCCGGCGCCGCGGCGTGAAGAAGGAACCCACGGGGCGCGGCCCGTGGGCTTGGTGCCTTCCCCCGCAAGGGCTTTTCGCTATGATGGGAACCGTTCTGGATGGGCAGCGCGTCCCCGGACGGAAGGAGTTCCCGCCATGGCCGTGTCCTGTGACTTCCTCATCGTCGGCGGCGGCGTGATCGGCACCAGCATCGCCTTCGCTCTGGCGCGCCGCCGCGCCGGCCGGGTCGTCCTGCTCGAGAAGTCTTACCTCGGCGCCGGCTCCAGCGGCAAGTCGGGGGCCATCGTCCGCCAGCACTACTCCAACCGCCTCACCGCCGCCATGGCCCAGCAGAGCCTGCGCGTCTTCGAGCACTTCGACGACGCCGTCGGCGGGCCGCCCGTCTTCACGCGCACCGGCATGGTCCTCGTCGTCAACGAGCGCGACCGCGCCGGCCTGGAAGCGAACCTCGCCATGCAGCGCGAGCTGGGCATCGACGTGCGGCTCGTGTCCGCGCAGGTGCTCGCCGACATCGACCCCAACGCCCGCCTCGCCGAGGACGAGCTGGCCGCCTTCGAGGCCGAGGCCGGCTACGTCGAGGCCGTCCAGGTCGTCGCCTCCTTCGCCGAGGCCGCCCGCCGCGAGGGGGCCGACATCCGCCTGGGCGTCGAGGTCCGGGCCGTCGTCACCGAAGGCGGCCGCATCGCCGGCGTGGACACCAACGAGGGCCGCTACTCCAGCCGCTACGTCATCCTCGCCACCGGGCCGTGGGCCGCCCAGCTCGCGAAGGACGCCGGGCTGCGCCTGCCGGTGCAGGCCTGCCGCACCCAGGTGGCTCTCTACCGCCGGCCGCCCGACTTCGGTCGCCGCGGCGCCGTCTACGGCGATTTCGTCCAGGGGATCTACTTCAAGCCGACACACGGCGACATGGTCCACGCCGGCAGCCTCGCGGGGGAGGAGTTGCAGAACCCAGTCGATCCCGACCACTACAACGAGGCGGCCGATGGCGACTGGCTGCCGGGGGTGCGGCAGCGCCTGAGCCGCCGCTACCCCGCCATGCACCGCGGCTACGGCCGGGGCGGCTACGGCGCCCTGTACGGCATCACGCCCGACTGGCACCCGATCCTCGACCGCCTGCCCGGCCTGGAGGGCGGTTACTGCGCGGTCGGCTTCAGCGGCCACGGCTTCAAGATGTCGCCGGTCGTCGGGCAGTTGATGGCGGAGCTGATCGTGGACGGCAAGGCGCAGGCGCTCGACATCGCGCCGCTGCGACTGGCGCGGTTCGATGAGAATGACATGGTCAAGACGCGTTACACCTACGGCTTAATGGGATGATGTCGTTTAGCCGCGAGGGGTGAGCAAGAACCCGCTGCGGGCGGCCCGCGGTCGCCCCCCGCGCAGCGGTATGTGGCTCACCGCTC
>JBBRPS010000871.1:0-3781 GCA_038227745.1 Gemmatales bacterium
CTGGGCATTGTCCGTGCAGCTTCAGAACAAAACCGTTACGGGCAGCATCGAGAAGAAACGCCTCCAGACAGGATGGAACGACAAGAACTTGGAGAAGCTATTGGAGCTTTTTTAGGGTTTTTGATGCGATTACCCTGCCCCGCCCTCCTCGAACGTTGCCACGTCGATCTCGACACCGAACTGCACATTTGCCTCGGCGAAATAGCCCTCCGGCAGGAGGGTGTTCAGTTGCGAGGACAGGTACGTGGCCCAGGAGTTGTGGAACGAGTGCCAGTGCCGGCGCTCACTCAGGGGGGGATGAAAGTGGTCTAAAAGCGGCATGGCGTGTCCTCGACGAGAAAGCGTTACCTATCCAGGATAGCAGGCGGCTACACCCACGACAGCGCCGTCCGCGTAGCGACAGCCAATCGCCGATGTACCTCCGCTGCCGATCCGAAAAGATCCGAAAGGGGGATCCGAAAGATCCGAAAGGAGACGCATCTATTTATTTAGAGATATAATCAGCCGTTATTATACCTTGAAAAAGAGAGGCGTCCCCTTTCGGTCCCGTCCTCATGACTAATTGATCTCGGCGATATCCCGCAGGCTCACCAGCTTCAAACGTCCGAAGGGATTGTGCATGGGGCTTCCCGCCAGTCCCTCTGGACTGTCCTGCCTGAAGGCCTGAAAACGCGGTCCCTTCAGGTCGGCTAGCACATGACCGTCATCGATCGGCTTCTCGCCCCGGGATAAGTAGCGGATCACCTCGATGATGTCAAAGCCGTCTGCCTCGATGTCTGCGCGTTTCATCACGACGTCGCGCAAACCCAGTACGTGCATGCCCATCGTCCACACGTCCGCTTGGCCGCGGACGATGGCGACGAAGGCGAAGCTCAGGGCGTCCGGGCCTCCGTCTTCGGTCATCTCGAGCCAATGCCCTCCGCCATGAGCGAGCGCGCTGTTGTCGATGAACACGCCGGCGCCGCCGGCCCGCACCACGGCCGCGCCGGCCTGCATCATCCTCTGGGCCGCCAGCATCGAACCGCCGGGACCGCTCAAGAGAACGTTCACGGTGTAGCCATCGACCGTCGTCAGTTCGTCTGCCGTCGCCGGCTGCCGGCAGGAGGATCGAAAGATCTGGGCAAACCGATCATCGGCCGCCATGGCGCCGAAGTCGATAGGCGTTGTGTCCGGCAAGATCAGCGCCTCGGCCGTCAAGCGGCAGCCGGCAGGCAGGCGTCGGATAAGGTCTCTCGGATGCGACCACTGGCCCGGAATGCGAAGGGCGATCGTGACGGCTGGCTCGTTCATCTCGAACATCCTCCGAAATCCGCAGGGGACACATCTGTTTATTAAGAGATTTAATCAGCCGTGATTATGCCTTGAAAAAGAGAGGCGTCTCCTTTCGGCCTTGACGATATGGCCCCGGGCCTGCCGAAGAGTATCGTTCGGCGGTAGTCTTTGTCTCAAATGGCTCCGGTCCCTTTTTTCGATCTCGATCTTGAAACGGACCACTTCGCTTAATTGGGCAGCAGAATTGTGTCCGGCTCCAATTCGACGCGCTCCACGTCAAACCCTGCGGAACGAACGTCCTGGATCGCCGCTCGGATCGCCGTTTCTAGGGAACCGGCTTCCCGGTGGAAATGAATCTGTGGAATCCCTGCGATGGTCGAGATCGTACCATCGTCGAAAATCCCGTAAAGCTCATCGGCTTCTTTCTCCCCTGGAACGGAGGTCAAGATGAGCGTGAATTCGCGCATTTTCATGGGATTCTCGACTTTCCTTTCACTCTGATCCATGGGGACAACGATCCACGTCACGATGGATATCGCGCGCATGTTTCTCAGGATTGCGGGGCGTAGACATCACATAGATTCGACAACCCTCTCGGCTCGGTTCCGGGCACCACAGCGTGCCCCAAATGTGCGCTCGCGGACCCGCTTTGGTGCATGTCCATCCCTGGCTTTCAACATATCGGATCGCCTCCCGAATATGTTTGTTGGGATGTTTTGCCATGCTGCCTTTGAACCCTCGGCTGCTTCGGTTTACTTATACCGTGCCGTCTACACCCGTCGCCTCGTACTCAAGACCGACACCTTTGCACGGCGCACAAGGAGACGCATCTTTTCACAGACTATGCGAAGGCAAAAATAGATGCGTCCCCTTTTCCTTCCAGCCGTTATTATGCCTTGAAAAAGAGATGCGTCCCCTTTCCCCCTCCTTCCGGCTGCACGCGGTTGTAAAGCCACTCTCGTCGGGTGTTCCAGCCGACAATCGGGTGGCCATGAGCACCTGACTCCGCTGGGTACTGCGGCCAGTAGAAGGCGAAATCTGCCATCTTGTAAGCTCCTTTGTGTAGGCAAAACGCGACGGTTTAGCAACCGGGGCTGCTGCCATAGCGCCATGCCAAGACCGACGTTATGCGGCTCCGGTCAGCCGCAGCACCCTCGTTCGGCAAAGGGTCTTGCGTACTCTATCCTCCATGCAGTTTCCAACCGTCTGGACCCACGTTGTCAACCCACGGTTCGGCGGCAGCAATGCTTCCATATCCATAACTCGGCAGACCCTCGCACCTGCGGCTCTTTCCCTTCGTACGAGGAACCGGCACCGGTTTGACGGCCGGCGGCGTCATACTTTGGGAAGGGCGTACTGCTGGTGGTTGCTGCGCCTTGGGAACTGGCTTTCGGGGCGCTTCGGTTTGCTGATCGGTTATCTGCACGATGAGAGGATTGTTATCTGTTCGCCCGCATTGCTTGCACTCAAGGCGCTTGCGAGGCGACTTCTGCTTTAGGCCGCAGAACGAGCATTGTGTCGTGCAGAATCCGGACTTAGCCTTGCTCGCACGCTGCCGCGCCAACGGTGTGCCTTTGGCCTGGCGACCCTTCTTGTGGGAACTCCCCGACACCAGCCGTGCAGCCCCGTGAACGCACAATACATGCTTTTGGAGTCGGCCCGCGCGAACATTCGCGGGACAGTACGGACAAGGCTGCAACCTCATCACCGGACCTCCACGTTTGCTGCCGAACTGGTTGATTGTAGGTCGGAAGTCAAGGCCAGTCTTCGCCGAATAACTCAGTTCTGCTGAAGTTGCCCTTGTCAGACACGGCAACCACCTGCCCTCCGCTCCACGCTGGCTCCCCTTGCGACTTCAGCAGCAACGGATGGTTCGGTCAACAACTGGCCACGCCACGCACCGAGCGAGGGCGCGGCCACCCCCGCCAAGCGTCCGGGGCCGCGCGGCATGAACTCTGTTATGCCGCGCGGCCCCGGACACTCGAGTACGCCGCGCACTCGCGCCGGCAAGTGGACACGTGTTGACCGAGCAGCCGAGTTTGGCTCGCTTATCACCTTGCCCGAAGCGTGTCGGATATGTTATCATACCAACGCCGCTTACGATACCTCTCTACCTGAGGAGGAATAGTCGTGCCCAAGAAAAAAGCGAAAGCCGCCACGGAGGAGGGCCGGCCCCAGCGCCGCAAGCTCTCCGCCGAGGAGTCGTTGCAGCGAATGAAGGATTTTGACAAGCGAAAGGAGGCGTTCATTGCCGCTCTCCGCAAGAGCAAGGATCGAGGTCTATCTTCCTGACCTCTTCTCCCTGCCTTCTCAGGAACTGCTGATCGCCTTCAACCAGGAGTTCACCCACACCTTCGGCGGGGCCACGGTAACTTCTCAATAACCCTTGAAAAGAGGCGCAGCTGATCGGGGGTCGCTTTCCTATTCTGGAAAGTATGCGAATCGACATTCCCCCAATCCCCGCCGCCGAACGCACGCCGCTCGTCGAGGCGCTGCTGGCCATCCTCGA
>JBBRPS010000872.1:0-3734 GCA_038227745.1 Gemmatales bacterium
ATCTTCCTCCACCTCTCAAAGGAGGAGCAGCTTCAGCGTTTCCTGGCGCGCATCGACGAGCCCGACAAGAACTGGAAGTTCAGCGCTGCCGACGTCGAGGAGCGGAAGTTCTGGAAGCAGTACCGCCGCGCGTACGAGGAAGGCCTGGGCGCCACCAGCACGGACGACTCGCCCTGGTTCGTCGTGCCCGCCGACGACAAGGAGAACGCCCGGCTGATCGTGTCGCAGATCGTCGTCGACACCCTGGACAGCCTCGGCATGAGCTATCCCACGGTGACGGCCGAGCGGGCAGGGCAACTGCAGGCGATCCGGGCGGAACTCGTCGGGTGAACGCCATCGGCAAGGCGCCGGCCGCGGCCGGCGCCGCCGCTGAAACCACCGCGGGCCAGACCGTCACGCCATGGCTGGCCGTGGTATTGGCCGTCATCCTCCTCTCCGGCGCCCTGTTCGGCTACGACCAGGGCGTCATCTCCGGCGCGCTGCACGGCATCAAGGCGACGTTCTCGCTTAGCGCGCTGCTGGTCGAGGTGGTGACGAGCTGGGTCACGCTCGGCGCGTTGTTCGGCGCGCTCGCCGGGGGCGAGCTGGCCGACCGTCTGGGCCGCAAGCGTGCGGTGCTGATCGCAGGCGTGGTGTTCACCGCAGGCTCGCTCATCGAGGCGCTGGCGCCGGACACGCTGATCCTGGTCGGCGGACGGCTGATCGTCGGCGCGGGAGTCGGCGTCGCTGCCGTGGCCGCTCCGCTCTACGCCGCGGAGTTGGCGCCATCGGCCCTGCGCGGGCGCTTCATCTCCGCCTACCAGCTTGCCGTCGCAGGCGGCATCTTCATCGCCTACCTGGTGGACGGATGGTTGTCGAAGGGCAATGCCTGGCGCTGGATGCTCGGCCTCTCTGCCGCGCCGGGGCTGATGCTGGTCGCAGTCGCGCTGGTGACGCCGCAGTCGCCGCGATGGCTGATGCGGATGGGCCGCCGGACCGATGCCGCCGCCCAGATGCGCAAGATACGCCCCGGCACCGACCCCGGCCCGGGCCTTGATGCGATCGCGGCCGTCCTGGGCAAGGAAAAGGGCCGGGCCTCCTGGGGCGAGGTGTTCGGCAAGAAGTGGCGGCGCCCGTTGCTGGTGGGCGTGGGCCTTGCCGTGTTCCAGCAGATCACCGGCATCAACGCGATCATCTACTATGCCGACCAGGTCTTTGCCGCCGCCGGCTTCACGACGCAAGCGGCGCAGACGACGGTGACCACCTGGGCGGTCGGCGGCGTCAACGTGGCGGCCACCTTCATCGCCATCGCCTTCATCGACCGGCTGGGACGGCGCAAGCTGCTGCTTTCCGGGCTGCTGGGGATGGGCCTGAGCCTGGCCGCCGTCGGCGCCTCATTCGAGTTCATGACTGCCGCCGCCGGCCCGGCCGGCCCTGCGGCGCCGAGCGTGGCAGGGATTGTGACGCTGGCGGCGCTGGTGATGTTCATCGCCTGCTTCGCGTTCTCGATGGGCCCGGTGGTCTGGACGGTCATCAACGAGATTTTCCCCGGCCATATCCGCGGGCGCGCCGTGGCCGTCGCGACCGCCTTCAACTGGGCATCGGCCTTCGTCGTCAGCCAGGTGTTCCTGTCGCTGATCGGCGCGGTCGGCAACTCGTTCACCTTCTGGCTGTTCGCCCTGTTCTGCGGGCTGGGCTGGGCCTTCGTCTTCTACGCTGTGCCCGAGACCAAGGGCCGCTCCCTGGAAGAAATCCAGCAGATCTGGAAGACGAAGGGCGCATGATGCTGCTCGCTGGCGACATCGGCGCCATCACCACCCGGCTGGCGCTTGTCTGCCCCGTCGCCGGGCCGCGCAAGTCCGTGGCCGAGGAGGAGTTCCCGAGCGCCGGCTACAAGGACGTCGCAGGACCGGTGGTCGCCGGACGCGCCCACCTTACCAACCTGCCCTGGGATCTCGAGGAAGGCGCGCTCTGCCGCGACCTGGGGCTTGACCGCATCACGCTGCTGAACGACCTGGAGACGATCGCCGACGCGGTGCCGCACCTGCAGCCCGGGGAGATGGTCGAGGTCAACGCCGGCGCCCCTGTCCCGCATTCGCCCATCGCGGTGCTGGCGCCAGGCGCCGGGCTTGGCGAGGCGTTCCTGATCTGGAGCGGGGAGCACTATGTCACCTGTGCATCCGAAGGGGGGCACGCGGACTTCGCTCCGACCGACGAGGTGCAGGCCGGGCTTTGGAAGTTTCTGTCCGGGCGCTTTCGACAACCTGCCCAGGAACCCCGTCAGCAACGGGGCGGCATCCCTCGGCGCCCAAGACCGCCGTGCGGTCCAGCACGTACCCACGCAAGAGAAGGCCACATCATGACCGTGAATGCACCCAAGGCGCTGAACCAGCTCGGGCAGAGCCTGTGGCTCGACAACATCAGCCGTGACCTGCTCGATCACGGCACGCTGGCCGGATACATCGAGACGAACTCCGTCACCGGCCTCACCTCAAACCCGACGATCTTCGACCAGGCGATCTCGCGCGGGTCGGCCTACGATGACGAGATCAGCCGTCAGCTCGATGCCGGGCGGTCCGGCGAGACGTTGTTCTTCGTCCTCGCCGTGCAGGACTTGGTTCGCGCGGCGGACCTGTTCGCGCCCGTGCACGCACGCACGGACACAGTGGACGGCTTCGTGTCGCTGGAGGTCTCGCCCTTGCTCGCCTACGACACGGCGGCAACGCTGGCGCAGGCGAAGGCGCTGCATGCCCAGGCCGGCAAACCCAACCTTTTCATCAAGATTCCCGGCACCCCGGAAGGCTTGCCGGCCATCGAGGACGCCATCTTCGCGGGCGTTCCGGTCAACGTCACCCTGCTGTTCTCGGCCGCCCACTACAAGGCCGCCGCCGACGCTTACCTCAAAGGCCTTGAGCGCCGGGTCGCGGCGGGGCTTCCGCCCGATGTCCGGTCGGTCGCCTCCCTGTTCGTCAGCCGTTGGGATCGCGCCGTGGCAGACAAGGTGCCGGCCGCGCTTCGCAACACGCTCGGCATCGCCGTCGGCCAGACGACCTACCAGGCCTATCGCGACGTGCTCGAAAGCAACCGGTTCCAACGGCTGCAGAACCTTGGCGCCCGCCCGCAGCGGCTGCTGTTCGCCAGCACGGGCACCAAGGACAAGTCGGCTTCGGACACACTCTACGTGGCCGGCCTGGCAGCACCGAACACCATCAACACGATGCCGGAGGCCACCTTGAAGGCCTACGCCGACCACGGCGCAGTGCCCGAGCCGATGCCGCGCGATGGCGGCTCCGCAGGGAAGATTCTCGCCGCACATGCCGAGGCCGGGATCGACCCGCAGGCCCTGGCGGCACAGCTGCAGACGGACGGCGCCGAGGGCTTCGTCAAATCCTGGCGCGACCTGCTCGCGGCGATCGACGCCAAGAGCAAGGTCGTGGCCTGACATCATGGAAGCACGCGTGACGACCCTCACGGCAACCCCGGCCTGGGCAGCGCTGGCGGCGCATCACGAGCAGGTCAAGGCCGTCCACCTACGCACCTTGTTTGCTGACGACCCTGGCCGGGCGGAACGCTTCTCGGTCGAAGGCGCCGGCCTGTTCCTCGACTACTCGAAGAACCGCATCACCCGGGAGACGCTCCGCCTGTTGCTGGCGCTGGCCGGCCAGCAAGGCGTGACCCGGCGGCGCGACGCCATGTTCGCCGGGGAGAAGATCAACGCGACGGAGCGCCGGGCCGTGCTGCACGTGGCATTACGG
>JBBRPS010000873.1:0-3715 GCA_038227745.1 Gemmatales bacterium
AATGGTCCGGGACGGCACGAAAGCGGCGAATTCGTGCTGACGACGATCAAAGCCCAGTTGGATCCGCCCACGAAAACGGGCGAGCCGCGCATTTTGAAACTGGCCAAGGCCTGGGCCGACAACAGCCGTGGTGACGATAGCCGCGTACACTTTGCGATTGACGCGGATGACAACACCGGCTGGGTAACAGAGGTCGGCAAGCCGCATTTCGCCGTGCTTGAACTTGAGGAACCTGTCGCCGCCACCGATGGCACGGTGCTGCGCGTGACCTTGGAGTTCAAACACCAGGGCGCTCACCTTCAGTTGGGCTGCTTCCGCCTGTCGGTGGCGAAGGACAAGGGCGTCGGCGAGCAAACCAACGACACCGACCGCCGTGCTGCCGAGTATGTCCTCTCCATCGGCGGCATCGTGCAAGTGAATGAACAGGACCGCGACCTCGACAAGGTCACAGAATTGCCGCCAGAGCCATTCCGCCTAACAGCCGTCAATTTGAATCATAACAAGCAGGTGAGTGACGCGGGCCTGGCCAATTTCAAGGACTGCAAGAACCTGACGCAGCTCTACCTGGCCGGCATACAGGTAACCGACGCGGGGCTGGCTCATTTCAAGGACTGCAAGAACCTGACGCTCCTCAACCTGGCCCACACGCAGCAGGTGAGCGGCGCGGGCCTGGCGCACCTCAAGGACTGCAAGAACCTGACGCACCTGTGGCTGAACGAAACGCAGGTGAGCGATGCGGGCCTGGCCCACGTCAAGGACTGTAAGAACCTGACGTTCCTCACCCTGCACCTCAGTATGCAGGTGAGCGACACGGGGTTGGCCCACCTCAAGGATTGCAAGAACTTGACGGAACTCCAGCTGGGCCAGATCAAGGTCACCGCTGCGCGTATCGACGATTTGAAGAAGGCGTTGCCGAAGTGCAAAATCCTATGGGACGGCGGCGTGATCGAGCCCAGGTGAGTCTCGACCTTGACCGCAAGGCCGCCGATGATCGGCCGCCGCTGAAGGGAATGCCGCTGGTAAAATAGGTCGGCGGACGACGTGTGACTGACCTGTCGCCCCTCAAGGATCTGCCGCTGACGAAGATTGAATGCGACTTCCAGCCCGAGCGCGATGCCAAAATCCTCCGCGCGATCAGGACGCTGGAGACGATCAACGGCAAGCCGGCCGAGGAGTTCTGGAAGAGCCTCGAGAAGAAGTGACCACCGGCCACCGGCGGGTTGCAGGTCCAGACCACCCGGTCCACGGTTTGGGCGCTCGCGTTCCACGCACCGGTTGAGCCGGTTGAGACGGCAAGAAATGAAGCCGGGCGGGGATCGGACTCGAGCCGCCGGGACCTCGGTCGGCCATGCGTCAGGTCCACCCACGGGTTGAGCCGGTTGAGACCGTGCCGCCGGCCCCAATACCACGGCCCGTGGCCGTGCGGGTGTCAGCAGGCCGAATCATCACCGCCGCCAGCCGGTCCCACTCGGAGCAGTCTGCTTCCGCTGCCCAATCGGGGTCCATCGACACAAATCGTGATGATCCATTGACTTGTGTTCTTCGGCAAGCCGCTGCAGGAAGAGGCACTGAATAATCCGGGCTAGCTCTCCCAACTCCCATTGACTTTCCTGGTCTGTCCGGACTATAAATAGACCGCCCGGTCTAGAATAAACTCTTTTCCCCACCGGGGCCGCCGGGGGGCGTCCGTCGCAACCTCATGAAAAGCCCGCGCATCGACATCGCCAGTATCCGCAAGGAGCAGATCGTCGAGGCCGCCGTCGCGGTCATCGCCGAGCAGGGCCTGCACAACCTCTCGCTGTCCGAGATCGAGAAGAAGGCCGGCATGAGCCGCGGCCAGCTCACCTACTACTTCCCCACCAAGGAAGCCATCCTCCTCGCCGTCTTCGACCACCTCCTGCAGTTGACCTACCAGCGCCTCGGCCGGCCCGAGGGGCACGGCGGCGAGCCGGGCGCGGGGGAGGGCGGCTGCCCGGTCGGCGCCTGGGAGATCATCCAGCACCTCTTCAGCGCGTTCCTTACCCGGCCGCCGATCAACCCGGAGTTCCACTGCCTGCAGTACACGTTCCTGTCGCAGATCGGCTACCGTGAGGACTTCCGGCAGCGGCTGGCCTCGCTGTACGAGGAGTGGCGCTGTCGGATGGCACAGGGAATCGCGGAGGACCTGATGAAGGGCACGGCGACGCGCCCGGTGCCGCCGCGGCCGATGGCCACCCTGATCCAGGCACTGCTGCACGGCCTGGCGATGCAGGCCGCCGCCGACCCGCAGGCCTTCGACGGCGAGGAGATGCTGCGCCTCTGCCTTGACGTGCTGGGAACGTATATGGGTGCGCGAGCGACGGCCGCGCACGGGAAGCCCGCCGCGCAACGGCCGACGACCAATGGGGTACACCGTGATGCTTGACACCGCCAACCACGAGGCCCCGAACGCCTCAGCCCGCAATGGGCAGCGCAACCTCAGCGACCGCGTCCGCTCCCTGCGCCTGGCGGACCACATCGCCGCCGGGGGCGGCGGCGGGCGCGGCAAGTCCTGGCTGCCGTGGGGCCTCTGCGCCTTCCTTGCCGCCAGCACCCTCTACCTCGCCTCCGTCGTCTCCAGCGTGCCCGCGCCGCCGGAGCGCAAGAGCGAGTCCGGCCCCAAACCCGCCGTCAAGGCGAAGGCCGGGGCCAGGGGGTCGCCCGGCTCCGTCATCTTCGAGGCCAAGGGCTACGTCATCCCCGAGCAGCAGATCCAGGTCAGCCCCAAGGTCGGCGGCATGGTCGAGGAGCTGAACGTCGTCGAGGGCAGGCGCGTCGAGAAGGACGCGGTCCTGTGCCGCCTCGAGACCACCGACTACCAGGCCGACCACGACCGCGCCGTCGCCGCCCTCAAGGCCGCGAAGCACCGCTACGAGGAGATCGCGCGCGGCTACGAGGACGAGACGGAACAGGCACGCGTGGACTGGGAAGGCGCCCAGGCGGAGTTCAAATCGCTCTTTCTCGACCTGGGGCGCAACCAGAACCTCGCGCGCAACAAGGCCGCCGCCCTGAGCGACTACGAGAAGGCCGAGTCCGCCTCGCTGTCGATGGAGCGGCGCGTGGACAAGCTGCGCCTGACGTACAAATTGCAGCGCGAGGTGCGCAAGGAGCGCATCCCCGCGGCCTTCGCCGAGGTCAAGCAGGCCGAGGCCGACCTCGCCAAGGTCAGGTGGCGCCTCGACAACTGCGTCATCAAGGCCCCGATCACCGGCACGATCCTGACCAAGAAGACCGAGCAGTGGAACATCGTCAACCCGGTGGCGTTCAACGTCTCGGCGAGCATCTGTGAGATGGCCGACCTGACGAAGCTCGAAGTGGACCTGACGATCCAGGAGCGCGACATCAACAAGATCTTCAAGGGCCAGAAGTGCCGCATTCGCCCCGACGCCGCCGCCGACCGCACGTACTACGGCGAGGTGTCGCGCCTGATGCCGATCGCCGACCGCTCCAAGGGGACCATCTCGGTGCGCGTCCGCGTCGAGGTGCCGCGCGCGGAGGAGGGCGTCTACCTGCGCCCCGAGGGCGCCGCCCTCGTCTCCTTCCTGCGCGGGGAGTAACGGCGAACGGCCGGCGTAAGAGATCGTCCAGCTTTCCGCTGTTGTGGGGTAAGGGGTTACGGCGAGGGGAACGGCACGGAGGGCAGGCAAGAGGGCCTAGCGAACTCTGCCGTAGCCCCCTCCTTTTCGGCGTAAGCTGC
>JBBRPS010000874.1:0-3712 GCA_038227745.1 Gemmatales bacterium
AAGAAAGACCGAAAGCGGCGCCGAGCGCCGCACTCCAAAACATGCGCCGGCCGTTCGCCAGGAGGTGCCAGGGACTCTCGAAAGGACCGGAGAACCTTGCCGGGATCGCCATAGGCTGGTGTTCTCTTTGCTTGCGGCGAAACTGGACCTTTGCCAGTCGGCCCTTACAGTAAGGGGGAGCCGCTGCCTGAATGAATCTCTTTCGCGTAAGGTGCCCCGTGCCTCCGGACCACGAACCGACCGCCAGACCGTCCGTGCCGCAGAGCAGCGGCACGTTCACCCCCGCCGTCATCGAGGACATCCAGATCAAGGCCGAACTGGGCCGCTACCGCATCCGCGGCTTCGGCACCTTACGGCCGCGCACCTGGGCCACCTTCGACGACCTCACCTTCATCCCCTCCGGCCTGACGCGCATCCCGCTCGAAGGCTACCGCGAGAGCTGCTCGACGAAGACCGTCCTGGGCACGCGCCACGCCGCGAAGCCCGTCGAGCTGGATATCCCCGTCATGGTCACCGGCATGAGCTACGGCGCCCTGTCGTATAACGCGAAGGTCGCCCTCGCCCGCGGCGCCCGTCAGGCCGGCACCTCGACCACGACCGGCGACGGCGGCATGCTCCCCGCCGAGCGCGAGAACTCGCGCGTCCTGATCTACGAGGTCCTCCCCAGCCGCTACGGCATCAACATCCACCACCTGCGCCAGGCCGACGCCATCGAGCTGACCATCGGCCAGGGCGCCAAGCCCGGCACCGGCGGCCTTCTGCTCGGCTCGAAGGTGTCCGACGAGATCGCGAAGATCCGCGACCTGCCCCCCGGCGTCGATCAGCGCAGCCCGGCGCGGCACCCCGACATGCTCGGCCCCGACGACATGATCCTCAAGATCGAGGAGTTGCGCGAGGCGACCGAGTGGAAGGTGCCCATCTTCGTCAAGCTCGGCGCCAGCCGCGTCTACGACGACGTCAAGCTCGCCGCCAAGGCGGGCGCCGACGTGATCGTGGTGGATGGCATGGAGGGCGGCACCGGCGCCTCGCCAGACTTGCTGCAGGAGCACACCGGCATCCCGACGCTCGCCGCGGTCTGCGAGGCGCGGGCCGCGCTGGAAGAATTGGGGCTGTTCGGCGAGGTGCAGCTCGTCATCGCCGGCGGGCTGCGCCACGGCAGCGACATGGCCAAGGCGCTCGCCCTCGGCGCCGACGCCCTCTACGTCGGCACCGCGGCGCTGATCGCCCTGAACTGCAACAAGCCCCTTTACGTCGAGGATTATCACGCCATCGGCGCCGCCCCGTACAATTGTCACCACTGCCACACCGGCCGTTGTCCGGTAGGCATCACCACGCAGGACCCCGAGTTGATGAAGCGGCTGGAGATCGACGCGGCCGCTGAGCGCGTGGCGAACTGGTTCCATGCGGTCACCGCCGAGATCCAGATCCTGGCGCGGGCGTGCGGCAAGCGCGACGTCCACGACCTGGAGCCGGAGGACCTGCGGGCGCTGACGCTTGAGGCGTCACTGATCACTGGCGTACCCCTGGCGGGGACGAACGTCGTCTTCGGCGGCGGGCCAGGGTGGAAGAAAGCCCCCGGGGGCGAGCGGGGTACGGTCGGCTAAGGCGAACGCGGCGGAAAACCGCGTTCGCCTCTTTGGGCTGCAACGACCTTCGCTGCTCGGCGGCGGTCGCGGCATTCTGAAGGGGAAGGCGGATCCCCACAGGCCTTTATTGTCCCGGCGCCGAGCGGGTACGAGCTTCGATCGCCGTCTTGAGGGCCTGGACGCGGCGGCAGAATTCTTCAGCGTCCTGCATACTGATCGTCCCGGGGGCCGACTGGGGGACGACGGGAACCACCCCTTGCAAAGTCCCTTGTGGGAATGCCGGGGCGGCCTGCTGGACCATACCCAGCGGGGCCTGTACCATGCTCTGCCCCTCGAACGGGACGACGCCCTGCCCCTGGACCGGGATGACCGCGTGCCCCTGCACGGGGACGATGGCGTGGCCCTGGACGGGGACCACCGCCTGCCCCTGAACCGGGACAACGGCCTGGGCCTGAAACTGAGCGGGCGCCGCCTGGGGCTGGTACTGCGGCTGCATGGCCACCATCTGGGGCTGGTACTGCACCGCAGGCTGGGCCTGCGGCTGCATGGCCACCATCTGGGGCTGGTACTGCACCGCAGGCTGGGCCTGCGGCTGCATGGCCACCATCTGGGGCTGGGCCTGCACAAAGGTTTGGGGCTGTTGTTGCACGAAGGCCTGGGGCTGTACGAAGGTCTGGGGCTGTACGAAAGTCTGAGGCTGCGCCTGGACGAAGGCGGGCGCTGCCTGTGGGACCGCGAACGACGGCGCGGCGGCGACAAACTGCGTGGCGGCCAGGGGCACCGTGACCTCAGAAGTGGTCGGGACGGCGATCAGGCGCAGGATCGGGATCGGGATGCGGATGAAATCGAGGGTGATTCCCGGCCGGGCCCTGCCCACGGGGACCTGCTGCACGGTCCCGGCCATCGCCGTCATCTGCGGAGCCGCCTGCGGGGCGGCCATCATCATCTGCTGCGGGGCGCCATACGGCATCTGCTGAACCATCTGCGGGACCACCTGCGGCGGCGGTGGGCTTTCCACCACCACCTTCTGCGGCGGAACCTGCACGCGGACGGCCGGCGCCTGCCGGATCTCAATCTCCGGCGGGGCCTGCTGGAAGGTGGGCGGCGGCGGGCACGGCCTGGGGGTCGGACAGGGTTCCGGGGCCGGTTGCGGGCGGCGCGGCGGCGCGGCGGGGGGGCACGGTGCTTCGTGCGGGCACGGCACTTCGCGCTTGACCTCGCAGGTCGCTGGGCACGGCGGGCCGTTGGCCGGGCAGGGGGAGCAGTTCTCTGGGCAGGGCGAGCAATCCCCACACTTGCCTGGGCAGAAGCTGTGGCAGCCGGTCATGAGGAGCAGCAGCGGGAACACGCAGGTTCGCATGGACGAGACTCCTCCCGTGACCAGCAGAGTGAAGTCGCAAAGCTCGGTCCAAGGTGCTGGGATTACAGGTACAGAGGGTATCGGCAGAAGAATCGGCGAAATTCACGAAAACCGCACATTCGGAACTACCTGCGCCTTCGCGCCGCCACCGCCGGGGAGGCAGGGAAGAGGGGCGCGGGCGGGAAAAACGAGAATCGCGGGGCAAGAGGATGGGTCCCCTCGCTCCGCGATTCGTCTGGTCCCTTGCGGGGTCCCTTTCCCGAAACGAGACCTCAAGGCGGCTCCCGTTCCTTACTTCTGCTTGTCCTTCCGCTCCTTTTCGATTGCGAGTAGCCGCGTGTCGATGTTCTTGAGCCTCTGCTCGTGATCGAGCAAGTAATCCGTATGCTTCTCCACGAGGGTCGTAAGCAACTCAATGGATTTGGACAGCCTCTGGATGGCACTGCTGCAATCCGTCCCTGTTCCCGCCGCCGCTGCAGCCGCTGCGGGCGCACTGGCCGGCTGTGTCGTAGCGGCAGGGGTCACGTTCAGCACGAACGGGGTAGCAGCCGGGGCCGCGGCACCCTGGACGTTGAAAGAGAGGCCCTGCAGAGATATCGGGGCGCCGACACTCGAGGGCGCGAACGAGAGAGGGGCCATCGAGGCAGGGGCCACGCTCATGGGCGCGAAGCTCATGGGCGCCACGCTCATAGGGTCGAAGCTCGTGGGCGCCACACTCATAGGGGCGAAGCTCATGGGCGCCACACTCATAGGGGCGAAGCTCATG
>JBBRPS010000875.1:0-3709 GCA_038227745.1 Gemmatales bacterium
AGCACCGGTTCTCCGACGCCGGCCGCCGCCCGATAGCCCAGGCGACGCAAGGCGATCGCACCGAACAGCGTACTCACCGCGTGCGGCGTCTTCTTTCCCAGGCGGCGATACGGGCGTAACCGCCCTTCCGCTATTGTTAACCGATTGGGCACGTTGAGGTTGTGCCCATCGCAGGGTATCCAAGGGGGCCTCCGGGAGCTAGGTTTTAAGGACAGCTGCTGTTTTGACAGGTAGCAGCTGCCCAGCCACTCCCCTGATACGGAGGCCCCCGATGAGCATGACAGACCCAACCCAGGTTCTCAAGCCCAGCCCTTTCAACATGACGCCAGCTGACGTATCATGGGAGTCACTAATGGATTACATTCCTTTTGACCTGAGAGGCAAGGATGCGTCTCCCTCCGACTCCCAAGAAGCCCGATCCCCTGGAACGGCTACTGGCACAGCCGGCGTTCGACGTGCTGCCTGTTACGCTGATACAGCATGCCCAAGCCGTCCCCCTGGGCATCCTGGTCCGGGGTACTCTGGAGTGGCTGCTCGACGAGAGCCTTCTGGAGCAGCTTTTCCAGGAATACGCTCCCGAACAGTATACCCGTGAGTTGACGATCTCTGCCCTGGTCGGCTTGCTCATTCAAGTGTCGGCCGGTTTGCGTTCCTCGGCGTTTGCCGCTTACAAGGCCGACCAAGCCACGCCGCAGCCCACGATTTCGACTTCCTACCAAGCGCTCTACGGCAAGTTGGAGCGGATGAGTCCTGCCGTCAGCGAAGCCTTGGTGCGTCACAGCGGCGAGAAACTGGGGCGACTCTTGGAAGGGACGCCGCCCGCTGCGAACGACATCCTTCCCGGTTATCGTCTGCGCATCCTCGATGGCAACGTGCTGACCGGCACCGACCATCGTCCCAAGGCGTTGCGCCAGTGGCTGAACGCCTGTTTGCCGGGCAAGTCGCTGGTGGTGTACGAGCCGGCCCGGGGCTTGGTCACCGACTTGGTGCTGTGCGAAGACGCCTACACGCAGGAACGAGCCCTGTTGGTCCAGTTGTTGCCGCGTGTGCAACCCAACGATCTGTGGGTCGCCGATCGCAATTTCTGCACGACCCGCTTTGTCTTCGGCGTGGCGGCGAAACGGGGTTTTGTCGTAGTGCGGCAACATGCCGTGAACCTGCGCTGGAAGGCCGTCGGCAGACGGAAACGCTGCGGGGAAACGGACACCGGGATTGTTTACGAGCAACGCGTCCTGGTCACCGACCCGGACAGCGGCCAGCACTTGTCTCTGCGACGCGTCGAGTTGCGGCTGTTCCAGAAAACGCGCGACGGCGAACGCACGATCGCGGTGTTCACCAACCTGCCGGACGAGGTCAGCGCCCTGGCGATCGCGGACGTCTACCGCAGGCGTTGGACCATCGAAAAACAGTTTCAGTTTCTCACCCAGTCGTTGCACTGCGAGATCCCGGGGTTGGCCAAACCACGAGCGGCGTTGTTCCTGTTCGCTATGTCTCTGGTGGCGAGCAACGCCCTGGCGGTGGTGCGCGGCTCGCTGCGTGCAGCTCATGGCGGGGCGATCGAAGCCGAGATTTCAGGATTCTATCTGGCCGACGAAATCGAGCACGACTACCGCACGCTGATGAAGTACCTGCCTCCCGACCAATGGCTGGGATGGCGAAACTTGGAGGCGAAGGCGTTGAGGCGGTTGCTGATCGCTCTGGCCTGCAAGGTCAATGTAGCAGGTCTCACGCGCAGCAAACGCGGTCCCAAGAAGCCGCCAGCGGTGAAACCAATCTATGACAAGAAACATAAGCATCGCTCGACCGCCCGCCTCCTCAAAGAGGCGGAAAACTCATGTTGAAAGGGCTGGCTGTAAGAGCCTGGGCTCCGTAGATCGGAGGTATCTACTTCTCGATCCCCGGAGACACTAGGCATGCGCATTCTACCCACCGCTCCCGACGCGACCACACCGCCGCCCTCGACCGCTCGCCGTCTCGATCCCCAACAACGGCAACAGCTGGCCCTCGACGCCCTCGGACCGCATTCGATCTCGGCCCTCGCCCGCGACTACCACGTCAGCCGACCGTTCATCTACCGCCAACGCCGCCGCGCCCTCCATGCCCTGCACCACGCCTTCGCGCCGCCGCCGCCGACCCCGGCGAAGGTCCTCTTTCACCTGCCCGTCACCCGCTCCTGGCTGCGCCAGTTTGTCCTGTGCGCTACCCTCCTCGGCCATACCTCCCTTCGCGGCGCCCAAGAGATGATCGACACCCTCTTCGACTTCCCCGTCGCGCTCGGCTGGGTCCACGCCGTCGTCCACGACGCCATCGCCCAGGCCCGGCCGATCAACGCCCGCCAGGATCTGTCCGGCGTCCAGGTCGCCGCCCTCGACGAGATCTTCCAGAACGGTGCGCCCGTTCTCGCCGTCGTTGACGTCCCCAGCACCTACTGCTGTGCGCTGAGCCGGGAGGAACACCGCGACGCGACCACTTGGGGCGTGCGCCTGCTGGAACTCCGCGAGCAGGGTTTCGACCCGGGCGGTGTCATCGCCGACTTCGCCAAGGGCTTGCGGACCGGCCAGGCGCAGGCCTTGCCCGACATCCCCTGCAAGGGCGACCTTTTCCACGCGCAACGGGAGTTGGGCCAGGTCGTCCGCTTCCTGGAGAACCGGGCCTATGCAGCCCTGGCGCAGCAGGAGAAGCTGCGCCGCCAGGCCAAGGCCGATCCGGCCCAACGGCAAGCCGCGCAGCGGGAACAGGAGCGTGCCGTCGCTCTGGCCGACGACGTGTCCACGCTGGCCGCGTGGCTGCGGCAGGACGTTCTGGCCGTGGCCGGTCCGTGCGTGGACGAACGGCGCCGGTTGTATGACTTCCTCGTGGACGAGTTGCGCCGGCGCGAGGGGCAGTGCCCGCACCGGCTCCAGCCGATCCGCGTGCTGCTGGAACAACGGCGGGAGGAGCTGCTGCTGTTCGCGGAGGAGGTGGACATCGACATCCGCAGCCTGGCGGCCGCAGCAAAGGCGCCGGAGGAGGTGGTGCGGGAGTTGGTCGCGGTGCAGGAGTTGCCGCCGGCGAGCGGGGCGCGGTGGCGGCGGGACCAGGTGTTGCGCGCGCGGCTGGGGGACCACTACCACGGTCTGAGTGGGCGGGTGGAGCAGTTGCGCGAGGGGGTGGTCCGTGCCAGCAGCCTGGTGGAGAACCTCAACAGCCGGCTGCGGAACTACTTCTTCCTGCGGCGGGAGATTGGCGGGGGCTACCTGGAGCTTCTGCGGTTCTTCCTCAACCACCACCGTTTCCTGCGGAGCGAGCGGCCGTCGCGGGCGGGCCGCAGCCCGGCGGAGTTGCTCAGCGGACAGGGGCATGGGCACTGGCTGGAACTGCTGGGGTATACGCGCTACCAGCGGGCGGCCGAGGCGGCGTAGACCGCGATCGAAGAGCCGGCCGTCGGCGCGCCGCTCGCACCCTGCCGGCGCGAGGCCGACCTGACCTGCGCGCCCGCCGGAAGAACGGACAGTTGTAACCCAAAATGGCCTTGTTCTGAACCAGGCCTTTTCTTCGAGGAGGAGGCCGGGATCAAGGACGCCCGGAAGATTCCGATCGTCCACGGCGGCTATCCGTCGGCCACTGTGGGGGCCGCGTTCACGTGCGCATTGCCGAGGAGACCTATAAGGATCTCCGGGCCTACTACCTGGACCTCGCCCTCCACCGCTCCGCGGAGAAACTCGTTGCG
>JBBRPS010000876.1:0-3688 GCA_038227745.1 Gemmatales bacterium
ATGGTCTGGATCGTCGGGGCGGTTCCGGGATCCGCCGGGAAAGAGCGGCAGCTCCACCAACGACCGCAATAGACATTCCTGGTGAACGGCCTTCTGCTCTTCCTCCCCATAGGCTTTGACGAAGTCGTCCCAATCCGGCAATCCGCCATGGTGGCCGGCGATGGCAAGGGCACACTCCAGCGACCGGGACTTACGTGCCAGCACGGCGCCGGTCATCTTGTGCCCGGCCCTTGGCCCCTGTTCCCGTATGTACGCCTGGAAGGGGTCCGTGGCCTTGCCAACATCGTGGGCCAGTCCGGTGCTGAGACCCGCCTTGGCGACCCACGCTTCCTTCGGGTGGTGACGGAGCGCCGCCCACAGGCGGTCCTGCGTTCCCTGCCCGACGGTTTTCAGGTGTTCTAGGAGCGGCTGCGCCGGCCCGAGTTTGTTGCCGCTCGGGTCGACACGGGGCGAGTGTGCCCAGTCTTGTTGGTCTACAGGGTTCATTCGTGCGCCTCCCGAAGAGAATCCGAAAATTCTTCTTGACTGAAGAACCGACTTTGTACTACTTACCTCGTCCCTCGGCAAACTCATGAATCCCTTCGTCCCCACCCTGCTCTCCCTCGTCGCCCTCCTTAGCGCCGCGTCCCGCTCTTCGCCGTGTAGCGCTCGGTCCTGGGTGTAGAGCGGCACGCCGCGGCTCTGCGCCGACGCGACGATGATGCGATCGGCCGGGTCGCCGTGAAAGCGAAGAGGGAGCTGGTCCAGGCGCAAGATGACGTCCGCTGTGAGTGGGACGATCTCTACCACATCCGGGAGGGTCGCCAGGACCAGCCACTGCGCGAACGTCGGGTTGAGCTGCAGGCGTCCTTTCTGATGCAGCATCTGTGCTTCCCACAGGCTGATCGCCGATAGGAGCGGAGGGGCCTTGTTGGCCTGACGGTCAAGCGCGGTTCGCTCCTTGGCGCCAAGCTCGGCCTGTCCGGTCAGCCACCAGATCCAGATGTGCGTGTCGAGAAGGACGTTCATCGGAGCGCGGCGAAATCCGAGTCATGGAGAACCGATTCCTCCGGGGAGGCCAACAAGGAGCCGCTGCCGCGCAACCGCTCCCAGGGACGGATTTCCTGCCCGTCCTCTTGGATAGGCGGCAGGACACGGGCGACTACCTTGCCCCTGCGGGTGATCTCGATGGGTTCGGTGCGGCGCTCCAGTTGCTTGATGATCTGGAGGCAACTGGCTTTGAAGGTGGTAATGGAAATGGTCATCTAGAAAATCTAGAGGGTCAGTTCATATCTGTCAACGATCAAGCCGGCGGTCGTGACCTTGGCGCTGGAGGCTGTCCCACCCGCGTCCGCCGTGGTGCTCTTCGATGGCGTGTGCAACTTCTGCAACGGCGCCGTGAACTTCATTATCCGCGGGCCCGTTTTCGCTTAGCGGCCGCCCCACCCAGGCGGCATCACGCCTGGGTTAACGATTTTCGATTATTTTGAGGTCAGGCCTTGGCACCCCTTGCAATCGAAGGAGCGGTGCCGAGAACCCCTGGTATGGAAACGCAGAACCAATCGTCCCACGAAACCGCCCGCGACCCGTTCGGGCTCCCGATCCGGGCCCGACTGGCCGATCTGGACTCGGGTATGTTCACCAGCCCCGAGGCCGCTTCGGCCGCCATCGAAGGCAAGGCGCGAGAACTGTGCGCCGACGCCGCGCAGATCCAGCAGGAACTGAAAGAGGAGAAGCAAGAGAGGCAGAAACACGCGACGCGAATCGGCGGATTGGACCTGGAGCTTCTGGAGGTCCGGGTGGCCTACTGCACCCTGCTGCTAATCGTGGCCGCGCAGAACCTACACCGGCCGGGCGGTTTCAAGACCCCCAACGACTTCCTGGAGGCGCAGGGGACGTTCTGGCCCGGCAAGGAAGTCGGCCCTCGGATGCGCCTGGATTACCTCAACACGGCCAGATACACGCCGGACGACATCGTGCAATCGGGCCAGGTCGGCGCCAGGACCCTGGCGATCGTGGGGGCGACCGGGTCGGATCTGTGCCGCGACATGCTGTACCAGGCGATCCGGGACGGGGAGCCGATCAGCGCGGTCAAGCGCGGGGCCAAGGCGGCGACCTTGGCCAGGCGATCCGGCAAGTCGGAGACGATGGCGCGGAAGGCGGCGGCCCGAGTGATGAACGAGCCGCCGCACTCACGATGGACGGCCCCACAGAATGCCGGCCAACTGGTCATGACGGGCTACAGGGCCGCCGGGGAGGACAGCAGAAAAACGTTCGTGACGGCATTCGAGATCTTTCAGAAAATGCACCTGGCGCCAACGTCCATGCGCGAGAGCGGCCAGGCGCCGGCAGAGGATGCGCCGCCGGGCGTGCGGCCCAAGAAGGGTGAATCGCGGCAGCAGCCCCGGGGCGGGCGGGTTAAAGGGACCGGCGCATCACAGCGGGCGGGCACGGGAACGGGCGCTGCACCGGGAGCGGGCGTTGCGCCGGGAGCGGGCGCTGCCACAGGAGCGAGCGCTGCCACAGGAGCGGGCGCTGCCACGGGAGCAGGTGCTGCTACGGGAACGGGAGCGGGCGCTGCCACTGCCACGGGAACGGGAACGAGCGCTGCCACGGGAGCGCCGTGGGCGATGGAAGAAGGGGGTGTGCGGAACAGCCCCGCGGAACACGTCGAGTCACCTGTTCCAACCCCTGCCTCTGGGACGGCTCCGGCGAACCCCGAAAGCGGCCCAGCCGAAAACGATGGCGACGACATCGAAGACACCGCCACCTTTGACGCGGCAGAAAACGACGAAAACTTAGCAGCCGAAGGCGGCAACGCGCCCCCCGCAGCCGAACCTCCCGCAGCCGAGCCCCCCGCAGCCGAACCCAACCCCGAGCCCATGCCCCCCATGGCCGAGCGTCCCATCGCCGCCTTCGAGGGTCAGGACTTCCTCGCCGTACCCTTCGACGTCAGCCAGAATTACCCCACCGCCCCCGAGCGCCACGCCGCCTGCCTGATCGTCATCCTGTGCGCCGCCTTTGTCCTGTGCACCCCGGTCTACGACCTGCGTTACCACAGCCTGATTGACGACCACGCCGACCCCCGCCTCCTGCTCTATATGTCCCGCGCCATCACCCGCTTCGAACAGGATCTGGTGACCGTTTTGCCTGCCCTGGAGGGGCCCGCCGAACAGGGCCTGGCCTTCCTGGAACAGCTCGTCCGGGAGAGCGGCGAGGACCCCGCCGATGCCCCGGTCGCCGACATGGAGACCTTCATGCCCAATCACCTGCTCGACTGGACCCCCATTCTCCTGTGGGAGGCGCCCGACTATCCCAGGGAATACGTTCCCATCGACGTGGTGGCCCCCTACTACGATGCCGAGCACCTGGAGGTCAGCGACCTGCGCCGCATGGTCTTTCGTCTCATCGCCCTGGTCGGTGCCGCCCACCAGACCCTTTTGCGCTTCAAGCTCAGCCTGGCCACCAACGAAGTGATGAGCACGGACATGGCGTATCAGCTCAAGGTGACCCTGCACGATGCCCAGGCCAATCTGGGCAAGCTGGTCAGCGGCTTCTACACGACAGTCGAAGCGGCCAGGCCCTACGAGTTGCAGTGGGCCGAGGAGTTGCAGCAGAACGAGGAACGAAAGATTCTCGTCCAGGCCCGCACCATCTACGTCGGCGACGACTCCGTCGCCCGCATCCACACCGTCGTCGGCTGCACCCC
>JBBRPS010000877.1:0-3660 GCA_038227745.1 Gemmatales bacterium
ACCGCCTTCTTCTCGGGGTCGCGCTCCGAAGTCATGTCGGTGGCGAGCACGAGCATGTTTTGCAGGATGATCTGCGTGAACGAGTCGTCGCCCGACCGCACCGTCGAGACGACGTCGATGTGCGAGTTGGGCAGGACGAAGCCGCCGACGACGGAGGCCGCGTTCACCTTCAGGGCGATGGCCCGCATTCCCTGCGGCAGCAGCATTTCGATCCCGGAGTCCTTGGGGTTCATCAGGTCTTCCGCCGTGACGAACTGCTCCTCGGCGAGGGGCTTGTTCATGCGCCGGTCCTTGACCTGGTCCATGTTCGTGATCGCCTTCTTCGGCTCCTCGCCCTTCACATACGACTTCCAGACGAAATACTTTTCGGGATCCTTGATGATGGTGCCGAGCGGGATCTTCTGCTTGGCGACCACCACCTGGACCTTCTCCTGCTCTTCCTGGGGCTGGTTGTTGCGCTCCGCCAGCAGGCGGCTCGTCATGTAGCTGGCCCCCAGGCCGCACACGACGGCCACGACCATCAGAATGAGGGTCTTCGGTTTCATTGGGTGGAGTCCTCGCGGTGAGACGCCCCCTCACGCCCGCGCCTCTCCCCCGCGTGTGACCCGACCGGAGTCAAGATCACTTCACCCGAGGGATAATTCGACCGGCGGCAGAGGGAGACTTCAGCTTTTTGCGCCTGGGGCGAACGTATCGGATCTATCGGGCGTGCCGATTCCGCGGCGGGCGACGGCGCCGGGGAAAGCGGGGCAAGTTTCAGAAGCCGTGCAGGTAAACCAGGGTGCCGAGGAAGCCGAGGCAGAGCGGGATGCCGTAGGGCAGCAGGTGCATGCGCGGCTTGCGCCTCGCCGCCTTGCCGGCGACCTCGGCGACGCTCTTCGCCCCGAACAGGTCGCCGACGATTTCGCGCGTGTTGGCGAGATTGGCGCGGTACTGCCCCCGGAAGGCGATCATTCCCAGGGCGATGACGCCGCCGAGGACGACGGCGACGGCGAAGGCCCAGAAGATGATCGTCATGCCGTCCCACAGGCCGAAGAAGGCGCCGACCCAGGCGCCGAAGCCCATCTGCATCTTGACGTCGCCGGCGCCCATGCCGCCGATGGCGTAGACCGGCACCAGCAGAACGAAGCCGAGACCCGTGCCGGCGAGGGCGGCGCCGAAGCCGCCCGAGCCGGTCCCCTCCAGCGCGCCGCCGGTGTGCAGCAGGCCGAGCAGCCAGCCGCTCAGGACGAGCGGGAAGGTCAGCCAGTTGGGCACTTTCAGCTTCCAGCCGTCGATGACGGCGGCGACGACCATCGCGGCACAGACGAAGAGCAGCGGCCAGTTGGTCACGGTGAACAGGGTCATGGGACGCATCCTCCGGGAACAAAAGGAGCCGCGGAACCGTGGGCTCCGCGGCTCGGGGTTGTCGTCGCGGGGGCGCGCCGGCGTTAGCTGCCGACGTTGACGGTGGAGCCGACCTTGTTGAAGGTGCCCTGGGCGTTGGAGCCCAGCGCGCTGATGGCGGCGATGCAGACGACGATGATGAGGGCCAGCATCACCGCGTACTCGACGGCCGTCGGGCCGTCTTCATTACGCAGGAAGTCCACCGCGAACTGACCGAGCTTGCGCATGTGCCGCATCCCTTTTCTTGGGTTCAATGATCCGATGAAAGACGAGTCCTGGAGGCGGCGGGGCGGGGCGCCGCCCGCGCCTGTCCGGCGCGGGAAGTCGCGCCCGCCCGCCGCTGTTTTCGCGCCCCGCCGCGGCGGGGCGTGCCGGCGGCGTTAGCTGCCGACGTTGACGGTCGAGCCGACCTTGTTGAAGGTGCCCTGGGCGTTGGAGCCCAGCGCGCTGATGGCGGCGATGCAGACGACGATGATGAGGGCCAACATCACCGCGTACTCGACGGCCGTCGGGCCGTCTTCGTTACGCAGGAAGTCCACCGCGAACTGACCGAGCTTGCGCATCTGAAAGATCTCCTCTATCCGTCCCGAGGCGAACAGAAAACTACACCCGCGGCGAGCCGCGCCGCGGGAAGAGCCCTAGGTGTGGGCGCGGCGGCTCAGGAGCCGCCGGCGGCGGCGGTGTTGAGGGAGACGTTGCTAAACGTCCCCGTGGCGTTGGAGCCGAGCGCGCTGATGGCGGCGACGCAGACGACGATGATGAGGGCCAGCATCACCGCGTACTCGACGGCCGTCGGGCCGTCTTCGGAGTTGACGAACCGAATTGCCCTGTCGAGCCAAAGACGCATGGACGTTCCCCCTTTTCTGGGCGCACGGCCCCGCAGCCGGGCCGTCGCCGAGCCGGCCTCTTCGACACCTGGAGAGGGAGTGGGGGCTAACGCAGAGGGGGGGAGCCTGGCGCCTTGGCGCCGGGGACGGCCTGCGCGGCGGGTCCACTCATCCTTTCGGCGGCCTGGCGGCCCGCACGCGCCGGGGAGGCGGTGCGGGCCCATGGCTTTGCGTCCCCGCCTCGCGACGGGTTTGCCATTCTCGAGGATGATGAAGAGGTTTGGTCGTGACTGTTCCGTTTAGGGCGCCGCGGCTCGGCCTCGTTGCCGTGTCGCCGCGTGCGTCCGTCAAACCGCTCGTGCAACAACACTAGGTCGCGTCGCCGGCGCCGTCAACCGAATCTTGGGCTTTTCCGGGCCGCGGGTCAGAACTCCAGCCGCAGGCGGCCGAGGCGCTCGGCCGTCTCGCGCATCAGGGCGTCTTCCTCCGCCTCGTCCTTCGCGAGGTACGTCGCGGAAAAGCGCAGGTACGCCCCGGCGTCGTCCCACGGCACGCAGCAGACCGACTGCTCGGTAATGAGGAACTCCGACACCTCCTCGGCGCTGGCGAAGGTGCGGCCGGCGCCGGCCTTCGGCGCCTTCGCGTAGAGGAAATAGGTGCCGCTCGGCATCGTCGCCGCGAAGCCGGCGTGCGTGAGTGCCGCGACGAGCTTGCGGAGGCGGCGGCGGTACTTCTCGCGCGTGCGGCCGCCGATCTCGGGGCGGTCCAGCGCCGCCTTCGCCGCCTGCTGGATCGCCATGAACTGACCCGAGTCGCAATTGTCCTTGACGTCGGCGAACGCCCGCACCAGCCGCTCGTGGCCGGCGACGAAGCCGATGCGCCAGCCGATCATGTTGAAGCCCTTCGACAGCGAGTGGACCTCGACGCCGACCTCCTTCGCCCCCTCGACCTGGAGAAAGCTCGTCGGCGGCCCGTCGTAGGTGAGCAGGCCGTGGGCGGCGTCCTGAACGACGACGACCCGGTTGGTCAGGGCGAAGTCGATCACCTGCTTGTAGAAGTCGCGCGTCGCCGTCGCGCCGGTGGGGCTGTTGGGGTAATTGAGGACGAGGAGCTTGGCCCGCGTCCGGACGTCGGCGGGGACGTTCTTCAAATCGGGGTAGAAGCCGTTCTCCTCGCGCAGCGGCAGCTTGTGGACCTCGCCGCCGTAGTAGGCGGTGTGGGTGCCGGCGACGGGGTAGCCGGGGACGGTCATCAGGGTGACGTCGCCGGGATTGATGAAGCAGGCCGGCAGCATCGCCAGGGCCGGCTTGGAGCCGATGCAGTGGTTGATCTCGGTCGCCGGGTCGAGGGCGACGCCGAACTGGCGCGTCATGAAGGCGGCGGCGGCCTCCTTGAACGCCGCGATGCCGTTGTCGGCGTAGCCGCGGTTCTCCGGTCGATCGACCTC
>JBBRPS010000878.1:0-3649 GCA_038227745.1 Gemmatales bacterium
AAGAAGGACAGCGACGCTTGCTCGGCCATGGCATTTCTCCTCCGTGAACCAGGTCAGTCCGAGGAGAATCATTCGCGTGGCCCTTGTCAAAATCAACCCCTCTGCCAACAATGTACTGGCGTTTAGATGCGATTACCCTGGAGGGCGGGGCCCACCCTCCGCAGGCGGGGTGGGCACCCCGGCCGCCCCACGCGAGCTTCCCCCTGGAGTTGCCGGGAGCGGTCGTCGAGGTCGGCATCTTCAGCCGGACGGGCGGGCCGCTGTTGGCCGGGGCGGTGGAACTGGTCAGCCCGGCCAACAAGGACCGGCCGGCGCATCGGGATGCGTTGGTGTCGAAGTGCGCGGCTTACCTGCAGGCGGGCATCGGACTGGTGCTGGTGGACGTGGTGACCGACCGCGCGGGAGACCTGCACCGCGAACTGCTGGCGCGGGTGGGGGCGGGCGATGCCGGGCCAGGACCATCACTGAGCGGCTCGGCCTACCGTCCGGTGGAGCGAAAGGGGGCGGCGACGGTGGACGTGTGGCGTGAGCCGCTCGCCGTCGGGCAACGGCTGCCCACGCTCCCCCTGTGGCTGAGGGGGGGACTGTGCCTGCCGGTGGAGTTAGAGGCCACCTACGAGCGTACGTGCGTGGAGCAGCGGGTGCATCCCGCCGCGTAGCCGTGGAGGACGCTGGGACCGAAAGGGGACGCATCTCTTTTTCAAGGCGCAATAACGGCTGATTATATCTCTAAATAAATAGATGCGTCCCCTGTCGATCTCGGGGAAGACATCCGGTATAAAGCCGGAGGGCGTGCCGAACAGGAGGGATTGCCGTGACGACGATGTCGCTTCCGTCATCGCCAGCCGCGCCGGCCGGCCCCCGGCCCGTGCGCTGGACGTGCGCCGAGTTCCACCGCTTCGGCGACCTGGGCGTGTTCGAGGGCCGGCGGGCGATGCTCATCGACGGCGTCATCCTGGAGGAGGGGCCGATGAACCCACCCCACGCGATCGCGCTCGAGCTGGTCGAGGAGGCGCTCCGAACGGCCTTCGGGATCGGGTGGCGAATCCGTAGCCAGTCCCCGTTGGTCCTCGGCCAGGATCTCGACCCGGAACCCGACTTCGCGGTGATGGCCGGCACAGCGCGCGGCAACTCAGGGCACCCGACAATGGCGGATCTGGTGGTCGAGGTGGCGAACTCCTCCCTCAACTTCGACACGAACGAAAAGCGGCTGCTGTACGCCAGGGCCGGCATCCGCGAATACTGGGTGGTGGACATCAACGGGCGGAGGCTGCTCGTTTACCGCGACCCCCAAGCCGGGGATTACGCCACGCAACAGGCACTCGGCCCGGCGGACGCCGTCGCGCCGCTGGCGGCGCCGGCGGTGGCGGTGCGGGTGGCGGACCTGCTCGTGTGATCGGACAAGAGGTGGGCGCCGGACAACGCCGGCAACGTGCTGCTCGCCCGGGTGGCCCAGGAAATCTACCGCCATTTCGCCGCGGTGAAGGCGGCCGGCGGGGCGAAGAAATTGGGAGGGCGTCGCCGATGTGCGTGACCCTGGCAGCAGCAGGGCTTACCGGGGACGAGGCAGACGGGAGACCAGTCCCATGAGCGGCGAAGTGGAGTTCCTCCAGGCCGTCCGGACGTCTCCCCGCGACGAGGCGTTGCGCCTGGTGTACGCGGATTGGCTGGAAGAGCGCGGGGACCCTCGGGCGGAGTTCCTACGTTTGGACCTGCAACTTGCCCGGCGGCGGCGTGGAAAGGGACCCGCCTACGAGAGGCGTCTTTCGCGCTGGCATGAGCTGCGGGCGACGCTCGATCCCATCTGGGTTGCCCGCGTCGCGCGCGCTTCGTGGGGAGTCAGCCAGCATAGTGGTCGCATACTGACCCTTCCCGATCCCACGCCCGGCGGTTGGGGCTGGAGCTATATAGTCGCAGGAACATGCGGGTTCAGTCCTTATGATTTGGAGATTGCGTTGCGCGCGTTGGACGGCTTCCGGAACCCTTGTCTCTTCTTGCGACTCGACACGGAAGAATACACTGCTTGGTGGAGCTGGTGGCCTTGCGTCCCTGTACTCAGTGCCATTCCCGATCTCGCCGGACCACCGGCCCAGTACCCCGGCTGCGACTGCTTCTTTTTGCTGGGTCACCGAGACACGCTCATGCTGATCGCCTGCTTCAGGGAAGGCTGTTTCCGTTACCGGGACCCAGAAGGCGGCCGGTCCCCCATCACGATCTGGGACTTCGGCCCTGGCCACGTCGCGCCAGAATGCGAGGTCTGTCTCGATTTCGAGCTGGCTTTCGAGGCAACACGATTCTTCTATTATCACGGCCGGTTGCATCCGGAATTGCCCTGGCAGGCTGAACCGCCTCCGTGGGAACGCGGCGGGTTCAGCCGACCAGGAGTCGAAGCGACATAATCGGACCTCAACGCACCCTCAGAACCCCACCCCTGGGCAAAGGACGACTGCGATGACCAAACCATTGAACGTCGGCATGATCGGCTACGGCTTCATGGGCAAGGCCCACTCCAACGCCTACGCCAACGTCAACCACTTCTTCGACCTGCCATATCGCCCCGTCCTCAAGGCCGTCTGCGCCCGCAGCGCCGACAAGGCGAAGGTCTTCGCCGACACGTGGGGCTACGAATCCGTCGAGACGGACTGGCGGCGCCTCCTCGATCGCAAGGACATCGACGTCATCGACATCTGCACGCCGAACAACACGCATGCCGAGATCGCCATCGCCGCCGCCGCGGCCGGCAAGATGATTCTCTGCGAAAAGCCCCTGTCGATGAACGCCGCCGAGGGCCGCAAGATGGTCGAGGCCGTCGAGAAGGCCAAGGTCCCGAACATGGTCTGGTACAACTACCGCCGCATCCCCGCCGTCACGCTCGCCAAGAAGCTCATCGACGACGGCAAGCTCGGCAAGATCTTCCACTACCGCGCCGTGTTCTTGCAGGACTGGACGATCAACCCCGAGCTGCCGCAGGGCGGAACGGCCCTGTGGCGGCTGGACGCGGCGGCGGCCGGCAGCGGCGTCACCGGCGACCTGCTGGCGCACTGCATCGACACCGCCCTGTGGCTCAACGGCGAGCTGGGCACCGTCAGCGCCATGACCGAGACGTTCGTCAAGGAGCGCAAGCACAACCTGACGGGCAAGGTGGAGAAGGTCGGTATCGACGACGCCTGCGCGTTCCTGGGGCGCTTCCACAACGGCTCGCTGGCGGTGTTCGAGTCCACGCGCTACGCGCGCGGCCACAAGGCCCTGTACACCTTCGAGATCAACGGCGAGCATGCGTCGATCAAGTGGGACCTGCACGACCTGCACCGGCTGCAATACTTCGACCACCGCGACGAGGGCGTCGTGCGCGGCTGGCGCTCGATCCACGTGACCGACAGCGACCACCCGTACATGGGCAACTGGTGGGTGCCGGGCTTGCAGATCGGCTTCGAGAGCAGCTTCGTGCATCAGGTGGCGGACTTCCTGAACGGCCTGGCGACGGGCAAGCCAGCGCTGCCGGACTTCCGCGACGCGCTGCGGACGCAGCACGTCTGCGACGCGGTGCTGGCGTCGGCGCGGGAGGAGAAATGGGTTACAGTGGGGCAGGGCTGACGGGGTGGCTGCCGGCCCCGGGCGTGACCGAGAGCTCCGCTGGAGGACCGAGGCA
>JBBRPS010000879.1:0-3649 GCA_038227745.1 Gemmatales bacterium
AGCGCACCCCCGGAATCCCACGACGGGCGTCGCGTATGTGTTCCCCCTGACAACCACGACGGGCGTCGTGTACTCGCGCACCCCCCCCGGAACTCGACGGGATTTCACACCGACGGTTTCGGTTCCGACTCAGTAGCCGCTTCCGGCTCAGCCTGCTCGGTTTGTTCGGCCTGTTCGGACCGGCCGGGCATCTGGAAGAGTTGGCTGCCGGCCGATCCGGTGCCGCCGCGCAGTTCCTTGGCCCGCGGCCGCTGGCCCTCGGCCGTTCCGGCGGCGGCGCCCTCCTCGACGACCTCCTCGGGGCCGCCGTCGAGGCGCTTGCGGCTGAGGCCGATCTTGCGGTCGGCGGCGTCGACGCGCAGCACCTTGACCTCGATCTCGTCGCCGACCTTGACGACTTCCTCCGGGCTCTCGACCTTGTGGTCGGCCAACTCGGAGATGTGCAGCAAGCCTTCGAGGCCCGGCTCCAGTTCCACGAAGACGCCGAAGTTCGTCAGCTTCGTGACCTTGCCCTTCTTGATGTCGCCGGGGTGGTAGCGGCCGGGGATGTCGCCCTCCCACGGGTCGTTCGCCATCTGCTTCAGCCCCAGCGCCACGCGCTTGCGCTCGCGATCGACGTTGAGGACGACGCAGCGGACCTCCTGGCCCTTCTGCACCACCTCGCTGGGGTGGCCGACCTTGCGCACCCAGCTCATGTCGCTGACGTGCAAGAGGCCATCGATCCCCTCCTCGATCTCGACGAAGGCGCCGTAGTTGGTCAGGTTGCGGACCACGCCCGTGACCTGGGTGCCCGGCGGGTACTTGTCGGCGACCTTGTCCCACGGGTCGGGCTGGACCTGCTTGATGCCGAGCGAGATTTCCTGCTTGTCCTTGTTGATGTTCAGGACCTGCACCTCGATCCGGTCGCCGGTCTGCACCACCTCGCTGGGGTGGCTGATGCGCCGGGTCCAGCTCATCTCGCTGATATGCACCAGGCCCTCGACGCCCGGTTCCAGCTTGACGAAGGCGCCATAGGCCATCACGTTGACGACCTCGCCGGTGTGGCGGCTGCTCACGGGGTACTTGTCCTCCACGCCGGCCCACGGGCTCGGCGTCAGCTGCTTGAGGCCCAGGGCGATCTTGCCCTTTTCCCTGTCCACTTTGAGGACGTACACGTCCAGCTGCTGCTCGACGTGGACCACGTCGCCGGGGTTATTGACGCGGCCCCAGCTCATGTCGGTGACGTGCAGCAGGCCGTCGATGCCGCCCAGGTCCACGAAGGCCCCGAACGGAGCGAGGTTCTTGACGACGCCCGGGCGGACCTGGCCCGGCTCGATCTCGGCCATCAGCTTTTCCCGCAGGGCCTCGCGCCGATCCTCGACCAGCTGGCGGCGGCTGACGACCATGCCGCGGCGTGCCCGGTCGATCTTGAGGATCTTGCACTCGATGGCCTTGCCGATGTAGTCGGCGATGTCCGGCGGCCGGCGGATGTCCACCTGGCTGGCGGGCAGGAAGACGCTGGTGCCGATGTTGACGAGCAGGCCGCCCTTGATCTTGCGGGTGACGGTGCCCGTGACGGCGTCGCCCTCCTTGTAGCGGGAGATGACGTCCTCCCACTCCTTCTGGCGCTTGGCCTTGCGGTAGCTCAGGACGACGGCGCCCGTCTCGTCCTCGACAGCTTCGAGGAGGACCTCGACCTCGTCGCCGGGCCGGGGCGGGGTGACGCGCCCGAGGTCGTCGTCGTACCACTCGCGTAGCTCGACGACGCCCTCGCTCTTGTAGCCGACATCGACCCAGACGTCGTCGGCGGTGACCTGGCGCACGCGGCCGGTCACGACCTTGCCGTCCTGGAACAGCTGCGCCTCCGGCGGCAGCCATTCGTCGCCCTCCTGGTCAAAGGCGGCGGCCAGTTCTTGTTGCAATTCGCCCTCGGGCGGGTCGTATTGGCGGAGAAGGTTGCGATTCACCATGGCAAGAAGGCTTCCTCATGGGTTGCGGCCTGTGGCCGAGAGAGGCGGTCGCCCCCTCGGTCCTTGGGGATTCTGGCCGCGCCCGGGGGATGATCCCGAAACGTCTCCGCCCACGACAGGGCGGGGACGGTGACGCTCTTGATTAGTAACGACGACCACCACCGCCACCGTAGCCGCCTCTGCTGCCGCCGGGGGCGCCCCGGCCGCCGCCCGCGGACTTGGGCTTGGCCTCGCTGACGGTCAGACTGCGGCCTTCCAGGTCGGCACCGTGGAGCGCCTGGATGGCGGCCTGGGCTTCCTCGTCGGTCTTCATCTCGACGAAGCCGAACCCCTTGGACCGGCCGGTGTCGCGGTCCATGATCACCTGCGCCGACTGCACGGTGCCGTGGTCCGCAAACCACTGTTGCAGGTCGCTGTCGGTGACGGTGTAGGGCAGGTTGCCCACGTACAAATTCTTGCCCATGCAGGGCCTCCTGAAAAAGTTTCCGGGGCGTGACGCGGCTCTATGGGGCGGCACGCCCTGGCGAAATCCGTGCGGACGATTCACGTGGGACAGGGAAAGGGATGAGGATTGGTGCGCGGAGCACATCAAGGCCACTGCCCGGTTCACTGGACCCAAGCATGGCTAATATACCGGAACCGGCGCCGAAGGACAGGGCGAGTTCGGTCCGTTCGGCAATCGGCGCGCCGATCACTCCCGGCGGGCGGGTGCTTTCGAGGAGGGGCAGGCGCGGGAAGCCCGGGCGGCGCTGCGGCGCCCGGCTGGCGCGGAGGGCGCTGTCACGGTCCGTCCACGAGTGCCGCCGTCTGGGGCAGCCAGCCGATTTCGCCCCCGGGCAGGCGCACCTGCAGCCAGCCCCCGCGCCGGTGCAGCAGCCGCCCTTCCATGCCGCGGTGCAGGTGCGGCATCGTCTTGTGCATCTCGTGCGTCGGCCCGTTCCCGCGCCACAGCGGGACCTCCTCGGCGCTCACGACCATCACCGGCTGCCCGGCGTCGCGCGAGACCCGCCAGGTGAGATACGTCCACAGCCCCCCCGCCGCCACGGCCAGCGCCAGCAGCACCGCCGCCTGCCCCAAACCCGTGTCGCGCCCCGCCAGCAGCCCGCGCACGGCGCTGACGCAGGCGAGCGCGTAGAGAAGGAACGCCGCCATCAGGAACAGACCACGGTCGAGCGGCGGCATCCAGCTCGGCCAGTCGTCAGCAAGCGGCCGGCCGCGGCCCTCGGGGCCGACGTAGAGGACCTGGTCGCGGGCATACTCCAGGTTGGCGCGCAGTTCGGCGTCGTGGGGGGCGCAGCGCAGCCCGCGCCGGTACGCCAGGATGGCCTCGGGCAGTTCGCCGGCCAGGAGGTGCGCGTTGCCCGCGTTACGGTACAGATCCGCGTTGTCCGCCCCACGCTGGCGCAGCAGGCCATAGTGGTGCGCCGCCTCGGCGAAGGCTTGTCGCGCCTTCTCCGGGTCGGCGCGCTGGGCGGCCCCCGCACGGAAGGCGGCCTCGGCCCGCCGCAGCAGCTCGGCATCGCCGAGCGCCTGCGGTTCGCCGCTGGACTGCCCCAGCGCCAGCAGCAGGCCGGCCGTCAGGTGCGCGAGGGACACAGCTCGGCCTCCAGGGTGTTGACGACCGCCGCCGCGTCCACCGTGAGCGCCGCCTTGCCGCTCCCGGTCGGGGTGAAGCGGGCGGCGTCGCAGGCGCGGAAGAA
>JBBRPS010000880.1:0-3647 GCA_038227745.1 Gemmatales bacterium
GCCACGCCCGTTGCCGTCCTGCGCATCGCCGAGCCGCTCATCTACGAGCGCAGGGACGTCCACGACGCGCCGTACTGGGCGGCGTTCGCCGGCCTGGAGCCGCTGCTCCTGGAGTTCCTTGGGCGTGCCGGCGTCGAGGTCGTTCTCAAGGGGAAGCGTCCCGCGCCGCTGCCGCCGCCGGACGAGGAACGCCTCGACGGTCTCGCTCCGCACGACGCTACCGTGCTGGAGTTCGTGCAGCAGCACGAGCGCGGCCTGATCCGCTATCCCGGCGGCGGCGCGGTGTGCCCGGCGCGGCTAATCGCGCAGATCGCCCTGGCCTACCCCGAGCTGCGCATTGCCGTCGCCGCCACCCGCAATGCTGACGCCCGCGCGGTGGCCCGGGAACTGGCCGACTACGGCGTCAAGGACACCCGTGCCGGAGGGGTACTGGCCGGCACGTACCTCGAACTCCTCCAGGCGAAGGCCGCCCTCCGGCGGCAGGACATTTACTTCGCCCTCAACCCCACCGAACTGTTCGACGCGCTGCTCAACGCCGGGGTAGAAGGAATCCGTCAGCTGAACTGCGCCCGCCTCTACGGCGTGGTCGCCGACGACGTGCGCATCGCCCCCCGGCTGCGCGATCACCTCACCGCCCTGTTCGGCA
Source organism: Gemmatales bacterium (assembly GCA_038227745.1). Classification (GTDB taxonomy): domain Bacteria; phylum Planctomycetota; class Planctomycetia; order Gemmatales; family Gemmataceae; genus DASPXY01. The sequence goes on from JBBRPS010000880.1 coordinate 647, forward strand.
TGGAGGAGACGTACGTCCCGGAACACGGCTACCACGCCATGCCGGTCGAGGCGGTGTTCGTCCCGGTGTACGGCGGCAGCCGCCCGCCCGACCACCGGGACGACCACATCGTGAAGCAGTTCGGGGTCCACGAGCACCACCTGCGCAACCGCCGCATCGCGAAGCTCGCCCAGGCCCTCGCCGGCAAGGACTTCGGCGCGCTCAAGGAGCGGTTCCCGGATGTCGCCGCCCTGGGCAAGGAGCGGATCCGCGGCCGGGTGGGCGTGCTGGTGGACACCATCGACCACGGCCTCACGCTGGCCGCGAAGCTGGGCTGGCCCCTTGTCCCCGACGCCGCGGTCAACGAGCAGGGGCTGTCGGCCGCGCAGCAGGCCCTCTTGAAGGCGGGCCAGGACAGGCAGCAGCGCACGAAGGAGCCCGTCGTCGTGACCGGCACGGGCATGGCGCACGCCGGACGGTTTGACGTCCTCGTCCGGGCCGACGCCGGCACCGGCCTGCCGCCCATCCCGGCGGCAAAGCTGCGCGTGCGCAACGGCCAGGACCGCCGCCTCCTGCTCGTCGACTTCCTCGACCGCCACCACCCGGTGCTGCGCCAGTGGAGCCGGCGGCGGCAGCAGGCGTACCGCGGCGCCGGCTGGGGCGTCGTCGGAGAGACACCGCCGAGCCCCCTGGACAGGTTCCTGGCGACGAGGCCGGAGGTGCTCCGATGAGTAGCGGCTTCGCGTTCCGCCGCTCTCCACAGAAGCGGTCGGCCCAGTGGTACTTCGAGCAGCGTCGGCGGCGCCGCGACGAGCACCTGGGCTATGTAGGCTACCCGCTCCGAGTCGAGCAGATCGCCGACCGCGACAACCTCTACCAGCGCTACGTCCAGCTCCTGCGCGAGGGCGGGCCGGCGGCGGGCGTCGATGGCGTCCACGCCGCTGATTTGAGCCCCAGCGAGGCCGGCGACTATGTGGGTGTACTGTCGCGCTGCCTGCTCAACGGCACCTACCGGCCCCAGGGAGTGCGCGCCGTCGCCATCCCCAAACCGGGCACGAATGAGTACCGCACGCTCAAGATCGGTGTGCTGGGGGATCGTGTCGTCGGCAAGGCCCTGCACAACGCCTTCACGCCGCTCTGGGAGAACCGATTCCTGCCTTGCTCATACGGCTTCCGCCCGCGGCGCAGCACCTGGACCCTGCTGGCCGATCTGGAAGTGGCGATGGAGAAGCAGGACCGCTGGGTGCTGGCCGTCGCTGACATCAAGAAGGCGTTTGACAACGTTCCCAACACCAAGGTCGTCGAACTGCACAAGCAGGCCCTTGACCGGGTGCGGCAGCAGAACTTCAACGCGGTCGACCGCCTCTACACGGTCACCCTCGTCGAGCACGTGCTCCGAGGCCACGACTACACGCGCACACGGGGCATCGATCAGGGCGGTCCTTATTCACCGACCGCTCTGAACGTGCTCCTCCATTCCATGCTCGACGTGCCCCTCAGCAAGCACGTCGGCACCAAGCCACGCCGGTACTTCAGGTACGCCGACAACCTCGTCTACCTGGCCCGGAGTGTGTCCGAAGGCGGGCGAGTGCTGAAGAAGGTGTCTCATCTGCTTCAACCCCTGGCTATGGGCCTCAAGGAGGACGCCGAGGTGGTTGACCTACGCACCGGGAGTTCAGCTCCATTACTGGGCTTCACTCTACGGCAGGATGGGGACCAGATCCGTTACAAGATCGGTCCGGCGGCGTGGGACAACCTCCACCAGCATCTGGGCCAAGCCCATGTCACGAGCGATCCTCCAACGGCAGCACGGTTCGCCGTGCTGGGCTGGGTGGGAAGTCTCGGGCCTGCCTTCGAGAGCGGCGCAGTCGCAGAGGTACTTTCCACCGCGGCTCAATACGGCTTCCGGGAGTTATCCCGAGAAGAAGTACAGAGGCGGTGGGAGGAATCTTATCAGCGGTGGCAGGGTGTGCGACAGCGTGCCCGGCGCCGTGACCGCGGAGCGGGATAGCCCGCGCCCGGCGTGCGACTCCGTCCGCCGCCATCGACCGGGTTCGCCATGGCGAACCCGAGGCTGCGGGTGCCGGGGATCTCCCCGGCACCCCGGCTCTTTTTCCGTGAAGTTCGCCCCTATCGCTTGCATAGGGAGCCTGACGGTGTTGGGAGGCATGGTCGTCAGCAGGCTCGTGCCACCCGGATGGAATGTTCGCATCTTCGTTTCCCTTGTTTGAAGGAGTTGCGCATGTCCAACGACAGTACCGACCACGTCCAGGAGATCGCCGAGGCCATCCAGGACCTCTTTGGCGAGAAGGATTCCTACGTCCTCATGCTCGGGGACAATTCGCTGTTTGGGTGCGACGGCATCGCCGGCCTGCGTTTGCTCGTCAACCACCTGTTTGACGAGATCTACGGAGGCGACGCCTCCGCCGAACGCCACCTCATGGGCTCCGGGAGGCAGCCGACCAAAAACAGGCATCCGCCCGCCGGGCCAAGCTTCAGCAAGCCCTCAGGAAACAGGCGAAGGCCTCCGACGTGGATTTTGCCCTGTGCTATCACGTCCAGGGCACCGCGTCGTGGGACATGGCCTGGTCGCGGAGCTTGACGCGCGCGGTCGCCACCCGGTGGATGCGCCGGATTCTCACGAGTGACCTTGAATACTGAAAACCGGGCCACGGTCGCCACCTGGGCGATCCGTCTCGCGGGACACAATGTCAGGCTGTTCAACATTCCAGTCGGAACGGCTACGAATACGACCCCTTTAGTATTATTTTTGAGCTTTCCGACACCAAGGGAGCAAACATGAACTCATCAAGGAGCAAACCATGCGAATGAACGAGAAGTACAGCGTTCAGCTGTTCGGGTTCATCCGGACCAGGCTGCAACAGCAGCTGCGCCAGGCGGCCGAACAGGGAGAAGGCAGCAGCCTGCTACCCATCGTCCTGTGGGCCGTCGCCAGCTGGATCCATGACTGCTGCACCAGGCCACTGACCTGGAGGGAGACCGATCACTGGGGCGAGGACCC
>JBBRPS010000881.1:0-3643 GCA_038227745.1 Gemmatales bacterium
AGTGGTCCGCGCAGGCCGGGCCGCCGCGCTACCTGATCCAGGAGGTGGACTTCAAGTACGACGTGTTCGGCAACCGTATCGAAAAGGACGTGGACACCGACGGCGATGGCACCATCGACACGGTCCAGCGCTACGCCTATGATGGCTGGGATCCGGCGAAGGGCCGGCCGGTCGGCACCGAGAACTACGACGTCTGGGCCGACCTAAGCGCCAGCGGCTCTTTGACAACGCGCTACGTCCCCGGCGACGCCGTGGACCAGTTCTTCGCGCGCGTGGGTTCGGGGGAGTTGCCGGCGTGGTACCTGACGGACCACCTCGGCTCGGTGCGTGGCCTCACCAACAGCGCCGGCGTGGTGCTGGACCGCATCGCCTATGACGCCTTCGGCAACATCATTAGCGAGACGGCTCCGGCGGTGGGCGGGCACTATAAGTGGGCCGGCCGCGAATTCGATGTTGAGACGCAACTCTACAACAACCGGGCGCGCTACTATGACCCGGCGACGGCCCGGTGGCTCACGCAGGACCCGCTGGGGTTCGACGCCGGCGACTCCAACCTCTACCGCTACGCCCATAACGCTCCCTCGATGGGCACGGATCCGAGCGGCCTTGAGTTATCAACCGATGATGCAGCGCGCGCTAAAGGCCTCCCGCCTTGGTTCCTCACCCTCGATGACAAGCGAGTTGGGCAAGTCACCCTTAAACAATGGATTTATCGGTACGGACTCCGTCATGTGCCGCAATTTAACCAGTATGACCGCAACGGCGATGGCCTGGTCACGTATGAAGAAATGGAGAGGTACCTTCGAGGGAACAAAGCCGTCATCGAGCCAAGCGTTCGGCTCGCGAAAGGCGGGAGCGGTTCGGCGCCTACGAGTGGAAAGAAATACGGACCTGTTCCAAGCACGTCGAAGCTTCTCGGGGGTTGGTCGCCTGACAGTGGTACCGACGGAGACCAGTCGTGGCCTTGGTGGACCTCTCTGTTGGTTGACGAAGTCCAACGTGTCAGCGGCGGAGCCTGGCGCGTCTTGGAGATGCTGAACCACGAAATGGCCGACGACTTCCCCGACCTCGCTGCCGTCCGCAAAGAGTTGAAGGACATGCGGCGGGAGATGTACAGCATCATCTCTCCATTGCTTAACACCCACAGTCCACGAGGAATTTCCCCCGAAGGGTTGGCCAGGATCGAGAACCTCGCAGACCATGAGAAGACCATTGAGAAGCGGTTTATCCAAGTCGTAGGCCACATCGAGAAGCGGGAGGCGGAGTTCCTTGGCCAGGTGAAACGTGGCCTTGATGAGGAAGCTCGACGGGTTATCTTCCGACCCTGGGAGGTTTTCACCGGGCCGGTCATGTTGACGCACGCGGCCATGACCGATCCGGGGGGGACGGTACAAGGTTTCTGGGCGGCGCTGAAGAAAGAGCCCGGGAAATTCGCTGGGCAGATCTTGTTTGGGGCTGGCGCGGCGGCCCTGTTGCGACCTCCGCGTCTTCCGACGTCCGGGAGTGTAAGATCACGTGTCGGGAACGCCCGAGAGAACCGGGCTTTCCACGAGGGCCATGATGCCATCTATGGCCGGCGACATTCAGCTCCTGTAACTCCGGCTGTTCGGGGAACTCTTGAACGAGAGACCAGCCATACAGTTCTTGGACAGAGGATTCCAGGTGGAATCCCTGCAGGGCACACGCCGCACCACTTGATCGGTGTGAGTGAGGCTCCAGATTTTCCGGTCATGCAGCGTGCTGCGGAGTTGGGGTACGACGTAAACCGTGGCAACAACCTGATTTCTCTACCCAACACGGAACAGCTAGCAAGGCAATTAAACTTACCCTACCATCCTGGTAATGGCCGCCATACGATCGCAACCTATGTCGGGCCGGTACGGGAAAGATTGACGCAGTTACAGCAACGATATGACGCAGGCCTACTCACGGATGCGAACCTGTTGGATGCAATTCGACAAGTCGAGGACGGAATCCGGCGGGATTTGCTTAATGGAACTCTTCGACTTAACAGCCGGTATCCATGGTATATGCCTAATGGCCAGTGAGGGAAGCATGATTAAGTTATGGTGCCAAGATTACGGTGAGGATTTCTACACCGACGCTGGACTTCAAAATGCACGGCGCTTTATTGGGGTGCCGTTGGCTGCTTGCCGATCATTGATCGGTCTCTTTCCTGAGGATGTAAGAGTTGTGCTTCGCTCTGACGGCGATCCAGCCGACTTCTTCATGGCCGGTCCGATCCCCGTGGTTTCCCCAAAGTTAAAAGCTGTTCTCGACATAATTGAAGCGCGTGTCGAATTATTTCCTGTCAAGATAATTGGATCGAGAGGGGGCCAACAGGCTTCAGACTGGTACTGTCTCAACATCCTGACTGAGGTCGATTGTTTTGACTGGAAAAACTCAAAGTTTACGCCGGAAAACGGTTTCGCCACAAATATCGAGCGTGTTTCCTTGGTGGAGCAAGTTATCGGCCTTCAACCTCTATTTCGAGTCCACAATACGATCCCATCCTTGGTTGCTTCTACCGAACCGTTGGCCGACGCAGTCATCCAGGCAGGATGCTCGGGGGTGGTATTCAAGACGCCGGCGGAGTGGCAGAACCCGATGAACCCTATTTACTGAACGCTGAAAAATTGTGGTGGGGAAGAAAAGGTGTCAGGAACATTTATCGTGAATTGATAGCGGCAAAGTTCCCTGATACGTTTTCTTCCCAGCGGTAACCACATCACCCAGGTGTGGGCGCGCGACGCCGCCGGCGACGTAGCGGCCTACACCGACGGTCTGAGCCGCACCACCGGCTACCGCCGCGACGGCAGCGGCGACGTGCTGGAGGAGGACCGCCCCGACGGCGGCTGGACGCGCTTCCAGTACGACGGCGCCTTCCACCACGTCACCCGCGCGGAGACCGAGGACGTGGCGGGGGTCAGCACCGTGACGGTGAGCACATACCAGGGGCCGCAGCTCATTGCCAAATGTGGCAATGAGCTGCGGCCCCTCCCCTTCTCCCCTCGCCCCCTTCTCCCCTCGAAGAGTACGACCAGGACGGCCGCGTCACCCGGTCCACCGACGCGCTGGGCAACTACACCCTCTTCGCCTATGACGGCGCCGGCCGCGTGCTCAGCCAGAGCAGCTTCGCCCAGAACGGCACCCCCGTCGGCGGCACCACGAACGAGTACGACCAGGACGGCCGCGTCACCAGGGCCACCGACGCACTGGGCAACGCCACGGCCTACACCTACGACGGCGCCGGCCGCAAGACGTCCGAAACCACCGCCGCCGGCACCGCCCAGGCCGCCACCACCCTCTTCGCCTATGACGCCGCCGGCAACCTCCTCCGCGTCACCGACCCCGACAGCAACAGCACCACCTTCACCTACGACGCCCGCGGCCTCCGCACCTCTACCACCGACCCGCAGGGCCACACCGCCACGCAGGCGTTCGACCAGGACGGCCGCCTGACCTCCGCCACCGACGCCGACGGCCATCGCCGCGCCCTGACCTACGACGGCGACGGCCGCCTGCTGACCGAGACGTGGTTCGCCGCCGACGGGGTGACGGTGGTGGACACGCTACAGTACAGCTACGACCTGGACGGCCGCCTGCTGACGGCGGGCAACAGCCAGGGGAGCTACACGTTCAC
>JBBRPS010000882.1:0-3637 GCA_038227745.1 Gemmatales bacterium
CTTTCCCTCTTTCTTTCCTGCGCGCGGTCGAGGCGCTGCACGCCAAAGAAAGAAAGCGGCGCCGAGCGCCCGCACTCCAAAGCGCGCCTCCCGCTACTCCCGAACGCAAACCGCTCTAAACAGATCAAGTCCCCATCAACCTCTGTTCCGTTGGCCGTTTTCCGCGGCTGCCGTACAGTAACAGTACCCCCCATCCACGGAAAGAGGCAGCCCCGTCGTCCTCCCCCCCCAGGAGTTCGGCGGCCAGCGACGGAGAACATCCCGGTGCAAAAACGAGGTAAGGACCGCGGGCGCCCCTGGCTCAACAGCACCACCTGGCTCCTCCTCCTGCTCTTCTTCGGCTCCGGGCTCTTCTGGTTCTTCAGCCGTGAGCCCGGCGCCATCACCATCCACTACGGCCAGCTCATGCAGATCCTTCAGGAAAAGGACCCCGCCATGCGCCTGGTCAACGTCCAGGTCGGCCGCGGCGACGTGCGCGGCGAGATCGTCACCTCCGACCTGGTCTCCGACGGCTCCGCCCAGCCCGAGCGCCTCACCCAGGTCAAGGCCTTCCGCACGCGCCGCCCACCGGGGCTGGAGGCGGACACGGCGTTCGTGAAGCGCCTCCACGAGCGCGTCAAGGAGTTCCGCGCCGAGGAGGAGGAGTCGCCGCTGCACAGCGCCTACTCGCTGCTCATGTCGGTCGTGTTGCTCGTGGGGGTCCTGCTGGTAGGCTTCCTGATGTTCCGCTGGATCGCAGGCGGCAGTTCGCCGCTGACCTTCGGCCGCAGTCGGCACAAGGTCTACGCCCAGAAGGACCTCCAGATCACCTTCAAGGATGTGGCGGGCATCGACGAGGCCGTCGCCGAGCTGCGCGAGATCGTCGATTTCCTCAAGAACCCCGACAAGTACCAGGCGCTCGGCGGCCGCATCCCCAAGGGCGTGCTGCTCGTCGGCCCGCCCGGAACCGGCAAGACGCTGCTCGCCAAGGCCGTCGCCGGCGAGGCGGACGTACCCTTCTTCAGCCTCAGCGGCTCCGATTTCGTGGAAATGTTCGTCGGCGTCGGCGCCAGCCGCGTCCGCGACCTGTTCGGCCAGGCCGAGAGCCGCGCTCCGTGCATCGTCTTCATCGACGAGCTGGACGCCCTGGGCAAGACGCGCGGCGGTAGCGCCATTGGCGGCCACGACGAGCGCGAGCAGACGCTCAACCAACTCCTCGTCGAGATGGACGGCTTCGACTCCAACCGCGGCGTCATCCTCATGGCGGCGACCAACCGGCCCGAGACGCTCGACGCCGCCCTGCTGCGCCCCGGCCGCTTCGACCGCACCGTCGTCGTGGACCGGCCCGACATCACCGGCCGCGAGGCCATCCTGCGCGTCCACGCCCGCAACGTGCGCATGGCCGACAACGTGGACCTGCGCCACGTCGCCAGCCTGACGCCCGGCTCGGTCGGCGCCGACCTCGCGAACCTGGTCAACGAGGCGGCGCTGCTGGGGGCGCGCAAGGACAAGGACATCGTCAGCCGCGCCGAGTTCGACGAGGCCATCGAGCGCGGCGCCGTGGGCCTGGAGCGCAAGAGCCGCATCATGAGTCCCGACGAGAAGCAGCGCGTCGCCTACCACGAGGCCGGCCATGCCCTCCTCGCCTGCGCGCTGCCCAACACCCACCCGGTCCACAAGGTCTCGATCATCCCGCGCGGCGTCGGCGCCCTCGGCTACGTGCTGCGCCGCCCCGAGGAAGACCGCTACCTTATCACGCAGTCCGAGCTGGAGAGCCACATCAAGGTGGCGCTCGCGGGGACGGTCGCGGAGGAGCTGGTCTTCCGCGAGATCTCCAACGGCGCCACGAGCGACCTGGAGAACGCCAACCACATCGCGCGCAGCATGGTCAAGGAGTTCGGCATGAGCCGCCTGGGCCGCGTCAGCTTCCGCGAGCAGCAGGGGGCTGCCTTTCTGTCGGGGGCCGATGGCTTCGAGGGCCGCAAGTTCAGCGAGGAGACGGCCCGCCTGATCGACGTGGAAGTGCGCAAGATCATCGACGACGCGACCGCCGAGGTGCGCCTGATCCTGCACGCCCGCCGCGGGGCGCTGGAGGCGGTGGCCCGCCTGCTGATCGAGCAGGAGGTGATCGACGGCGCCGAGCTGCGCGCCCTGATCGACGCCAACGAACCCGGCCCGCGCCTGGTCCCCGGCACGCAGCCCGTCGAGGCGCGCTCCCCCGCGGCGAACGCGCCGGAGGCGCCGGACCTCAAGCCGGTCGCCGGGCAAGAAGGATAAGCATGGAGCACCCTTTCGCCCACGGAAGGGAACCCGGCATGAGCGTCCTGACCCGTCCGACCGCAGGGCCGCGGGAGATCTTCCACGTCGAGCGCCTCCTCGTCCCCGAGGCGCCCGATTCACGCGGAGTGTGCAGTACGGCCTCGGCACGCTCGCCACCGTGAGCCGCTACTGGCTGCACCGCCTGGGCGTCTGGCTCTCGCCGCTCTTCAAGGCGCGCCGCTGAAAGGAGAGCACCTTCACCCCGCCGTTCGGATCAGCTGTTCTTTCTGCCGCCGCGACAGCGCCTTGATGGCCGCCTCGCGGCGCAGCGCCTGCCCGCGGGTGGCGTGGGCCTCCTGGTAGACCAGGCGGACCGGCCGCCGGCCGCGCGTGTAGCGGGACGCGCGGCCGGTATTGTGCTGCCGGCAGCGGCGCACCAGGTCGTTGGTGATGCCGGTATAGAGCGAGTCGTCGGCGCACCGCAGCAGGTAGACGAACCAGGGGCGTTCGAGGTCCTCCGGCACGGCGTGCTACGCCTGGACACCGAGCGCCGCCAGTTGCCACCGCAACTCCTCGGCGCCGGTGTAGACGATGCCGTGCCAGCCGCACGCCCGCGCGCCCTCGACGTTGGCGGGCAAGTCGTCAATGAACAGGCACTCCTGCGGGGTGCAGTCGGCCAGGCGGCGGCAGTGCTCGAAGAAGCCGGCGCGCGGCTTGCGTACGCCGACCTCGTGGGACAGGACCAGGGCGTCGAAGTGGCGGAGGACATCGGCGAATTGGCGGCGGAACTGGCGGGCGTGCAGTTCGTTCGTGTTGCTGCCCAGGAGCAGGCGGTAGCGCGGCGCGAGGGCCGGCAGCAGGGCGCAGACGTCGGCGTTGGGGCGGAAGATGTCGGCGCAGGCGGCGGACAGGAACTCCTCCGCGCAGGTGAGGCGGCACAGGGTGCGGAAGCGCCGCAGGAACTCGGCGGCGTTCATGCGGCCCGACTCGAAGGCGTCCTCCAGGTCGCCGTTGTAGACGGCGGCGTACATCGCCTGCGGCGGCATGTCGGTGTAACGGGCCAGCTTGTTCAGGGTGAGGTAATGGTCGAAGTGGCCGATGACGTTGCCGAAATCGAAGACGAGTGCTTTCATGGGTTTCCTTTCCCCTGCCATCCACGGATCGAACCTGGTGCGGCGGGATGGGAACCCGGGGCACGATCCGCATCATTCTACCCTCCTTGTTGTTATACGGAAGAAGGCGGCGCGGCAGGGAATCCTGTCCCTCCCCTCGCCCCTGTACGCGGGGGAGAGGGGTTGGGGGGCAGCGTCGGGAGGGGTGGCGCGAGCGCGAAACGGCAAGCCAGGCGCGCGCCGCCGGCGGCGCCGCCTGGCTTGCCGTTTCGCGCTCGCAGCCCGCC
>JBBRPS010000883.1:0-3622 GCA_038227745.1 Gemmatales bacterium
CATCCTCGACGTCTGCCGGATCGACCCGGCCCGCGGCCAGGAGCGCCCCGGCGGCGACGCCATGGGCAAGGTCCTCGACGCCAGGCTCCAGGCGCCCCCCGACGGGGTTCAGGTCTGGTCATCGTGCATCGAGGGGCAGCAATCCTACGAGTCGATCAGCGGCGGCGTCTTCCTGCAATCGCTGTGCGCCGTCATGGCCGACCTGCGCCAGGCCGGCAGCCAGGAGCCGAGCAGTCCCATCCCGATCGGGCTGATGGCGAAGCTCGTCAACATCGAACTGGACCGGCTGCTCGCCCCCCTCAAGTGGAAACAGACGTCGCGCCTCTCCGGCAAGGAGAAGGAGAACGGGGCGCCGCCGAACCCCGAAGAGCCGACCCAGGTCGTGACGATTTTACCGCCGCCCGTGGACGGCGGCGCCGCCCCGATGGAACTGATCAAGGGCATCCTCGACGAGCTGAACCAGGTGCCGCTGACCCGCGTGTCGCGCAGCGGCGCCAAGGACTCGAAGCTGGACGAGTCGAAACTGCCCGCCTTCTCCGCCAAGGCGCTGGAGGCGTTCAAGGCGGACTACGCCTCCCTGGAGGAGTTGAAGAAGGACGCCGGCAAGCACCCGCTCCGCGTTGCCGTCCTCGACGCCGCCAAGGTCATGCAGGAGAACGCCGAGAAGTTCTCGATGCGCGAGACCTTCGCCGGGGCCTCAAACGCCCAGGTCAAGACCCAGATCAAGAAGGAGCAGGAGCAGCCCGGCAAGGCGGAACTCTTCCTCAAGGAGGCCCTGGAGGAGTTGAAAAAGGCCGGCGAGAAGCGCGACCAGGAGACATCGAAGCGCTGGCAGGCGAACTACGATTACGTCCTCGCCCGGCTGCTGGCGCGGCTGGTGTACGTAACGGAGTACAACTTCGCGCTGGCCCAGATCCGCACCGACAACCTGCCCGAGCCGCCCGACGGCAAGAAGACGGGCTACCGCCTCGGCTCGCGGGCCAAGGTGAGCGTGACGGAGAGCTTCGCCAAGGACTGGGTCAAGGAGATGAAGCGGACCTGGGACAAGATTGTCAACGAGTACCCCGAGACGCCCTGGGCCATCATCGCCCAGCGCGAGCGCATGACCGTCCTCGGTCTGGAGTGGCGCGCCACCAAGGAGTAAGGGTGATAGGTCGAGATCGGCGACACCCGCGACGCATGCCTCGTCGCAGGCGTTAGCGTGAAAGAATATCGTCGGACAGGTGGCGGCCAAACAATCACCGCGTCCCGAGCCTCCTGCCAACTCCCGCAGGTGAGAAGAAGGCAATAAGCGATCCAGCCAGTTCTTTCACCCGGACTTTCCAGCCTCCTCACGAATGCCGCGTTCTCCCCGAAGTCCTTGACTCCTACCGCTGCGATACGTCAGCGCGATGCGCCGGGCCGATGCTTCCCCGCATGGCGAGGTGGCCCATCTCAGCGTCTGCGGAATTCGCTTGTTCGGACAAGGACAGGGAGATAAGGTGGGAAGAAGTTCCGTGAAGCACGGCCTACGTCGCGGAGGAGTCGATGGCCCCGCTGAAGGTTGATTCGCCCCTGCTTTCCCCGGAAGCGTGCCGGCAGCTGGAATCCTGGTTTGAGGAATTCGAGCGCTCATGGGGTGAGGGGCGACTCACCGCGCGGGCGGCGGAGTTACCGCCCCCGGGTCACCCTCTGCGCGCTCCCGCCCTCGCGGGATTGGTGCGGCTTGACCTGCGCAAGCAGTGGGAGCGCGGGCGGCGGCAGACCGTGGAATCGTACCTCAAGACCTACCCCGAACTCGGCACGCCCGAGACGGTGACGACCGACCTTGTCCTGGAGGAGTACCAGCAACGGGCAAAGCTCGGCCTGACGCAGGATCTGCCTCACTTTGCCATGCGCTTCCCGCGCCAGTTCGCAGAGTTAGAGCGACTGGCCTATCAGAGGCAGACGACGATGCAGACCGAGTCCCGCACGGGGGGGCTGGGCAGGTCGCCGGCAGGGGCGCCGGCCGAGGGAGCGGGGCGCCCCCTGCGGTCCTTGCCGTCCTCGTTTGGCCGCTACCACATCCTGAAACGCCTTGGAGAGGGAGGCATGGGCGCGGTCTATCTGGCCCACGACACCCAACTCGACCGACAGGTGGCGCTGAAGGTCCCCCACTTCGCCCCCGACGGTGGTGAAGTCCTCAAGCGGTTCTACCGCGAGGCCCGAGCCGCCGCCACCTTCGACCACCCCAATCTCTGTACCGTCTACGACGTGGGCGCGATCGACGGTGTCCACTATCTGACGATGGCCTACGTCGAAGGGCAGACGTTCGCCGCGCTCCTCGGGGAGGACAAGGTCTTATCTGCACGCGACGTTGTCGTGGTCGTCCGGAAGCTGGCGCTGGCCCTCGAAGTGGCGCACCGCAAAGGGGTCATCCACCGCGACCTCAAGCCGTCGAACGTGATCATGAAGGAAGGGCGTGAGCCTGTCGTCATGGATTTCGGCTTGGCCCGCCGTTCTAGCACTCACGACCCCCGCCTGACCCGGACCGGGGCAGTGCTCGGGACACCGGGCCTACATGGCGCCCGAGCAAGTCAACGGCGAGGCGGCCACCATGGGGCCGACCGGCGATGTCTACAGTTTGGGGGTGATCCTCTACGAAGCGCTCACCGGCCGGCTACCCTTCGAGGGATCACCGCTGGTGATGCTGGCCCGGATCCTCACACAGCCGCCGGAACTCCCCTCGGCCCACCGCCCCGACATTGATCCACAGCTAGATGCCATCTGCCTCAAAGCGCTGGCCAAGGACTCCGCCGGCCGTTTTGGCAGCATGGCCGAGATGGCGGCGGCCCTGGCGGATTGGCTGCGAAACCCCGGGGTTCCGGCGGGGCCGCCACGGCGCGCGAAGCCTGCCCGGCCACAGTCGCCTCCCCCTGCCATGCAGCGAACTCTCTCCACGGCCCCCGTCGCAGAGCCTGTGGCATCCCCTTACGGTCAGCCGCCGGACGCACCGCGTGGGGCCCGGAATCGGCAAGCAAGGCGAGACAGAGGCGCGAGAGGGGTGGCGGAGCCCAGGCCGCCGTTGCTCGTGCCCCCTCACAAGGCGGGCAAGCAAAGCCCGGTTCGGATATGGTTCGTGTGCGGCGCTATCGCCCTCCCGTTGCTGTTTGTGGTGGGCTTCTTCCTCCCGAGGCTGGGCGGAGACATCTCGTCAGATCCTTCCCCGGATCCGAACACGAACGTTGCCGACGTTCAGAAGATTGAGAAAACGGTGATTCCCCCCGCTCCGCCGAAGGTCGGCACCGACAGGTTGAAGAAAAACTCCGAACCGAGGGATGAGCGGCCACCCGAGATCGAGATTAGGCCGAAGGACTCCCCGAAGAAGGAGTTGCCGAAGAAAGGGCCGGCGAACCCCGACGTGACGAAGAAGGGTCCCGACAAGGGGCCGAAGAACCCGCCCGTCGTCAAGAAGCTCCCCCAGGACGAGCCGTTCCCCCGCCGCGCCCTGCTGATCGGCGTGAACGACTACATCCTGGCGAACCCGCTCCACTTCGGGGCGCCCAGGACGGAGGTGGCGCGCGGCAAACAACCGTTCCCCGGCAACAGCACCTGGACCGTCCGAACCGCCTTCATGGGCAAGGACTCGCTACTGCACATCCCG
>JBBRPS010000884.1:0-3616 GCA_038227745.1 Gemmatales bacterium
CCGCAAGGAACTGCTGGCCAACCCCAACTCCGTCCAGCGCTTCCACCGGGAGATCCGCCTGGCCGCCCAGCTGGACCACCCTCACCTCGTGCGGGCGCACGACGCCGCCCAGGTGGGTGACACTCACTTCCTGGTCATGGAATATGCCGAGGGCCCCGACCTCCAGCGCCTCATCGAGAAGTCCGGCCCGCTGCCGGCGGGGCAGGCGTGTTCCTACGTCCGCCAGGCGGCCCTGGGGTTGCAGCACGCCGCGGAGCGCGGCCTGGTCCACCGGGACATCAAACCGTCCAACCTACAGGTGACGGCCCAGGGGACGGTAGTCAAGATTCTCGACATGGGTCTGGCCCGGTCGCAGGCGCCCGACGGCAGCGAAGCCGGACGGCCCGAGTTGACGCAGGCGCGCACGATCATGGGCACGCCGGACTATATTGCCCCGGAACAGATCGCCGACGCGCGCCGCGTAGACATCCGCGCCGACATTTACAGCCTGGGCTGCACGTTGTATTTCATGCTGGCGGGCCGGCCGCCGTTCGCCGAGGCGGCGCTGGTGCAGAAGCTGTACTGTCACCAGTATGTCGAGCCGGACGCCGTCGAGGCGCTGCGGCCCGACGTGCCCGCGGGCGTGGCGACCGTGCTGCGGCGGATGATGGCCAAGCGGCCCGAGGATCGGTATTTGACCCCCGCCGCCGTTGCCGACGCCCTGGCGCCCTTCTGCGCGATGACCGGGGCGTCACCGGTTGTGGCCGGCGGGGTGCCGGTGTCAGGGGCGCAGCAATCCACCATCTCGGGCCCCCAGATGCCGTCCTCCCTGGTGAACCAGTCCGCCGGCCACGAGGCCGGCTGGACCCTGAACATGGATCCCAGCATGCACCCTTCGCCGCCGGCGCCCCAGACACGGCTGCCCGCGCCGCTCGCACAACCCACGCTGCTGCTCCCGGAGCAACACCAGGCACCCCAGGCCGCGGGACAGCCGGCCCCGGGAGGCCGGAAGCGGTTGTTGCTTTTTCTGGCGGCGGGCGGTGCCGTCGTGGGCCTGTTGATCCTGTTGCTGCTCGTCTTGCCGAAAGGCGACAGCAAGGTGGCGCAAGGCAACGAGCCGCCGGAGCCGAAAGGCGACAGCAAGGTGGCGCAAGGCAACGAGCCGCCGGGGCGGCCGAAAGAGCAGCCGCGGCCCGAAATCACCTATGACATGAATCACCTCGAAAAAGTCTTTGGCATCAAGCTCAAGGCAACCAAGCTTGAACAGGGGAAAACCAAAGGCGACACGCTACTCACGATGGCCCTGGAATTCACGAAAGACTTGCCAAACGAGGACCGGAGGAAATCCCCTTCGACCGTGGAACACGTGCGAAAGTTATTCGCCGGGAAGAAAGCAAGAATGAACCTGCTTGGCGCGAGGGATATGCTGCTTAAGTGTTACTTTTTTGACGAAGGTGGCGTGGCCTTCATTAAGCAACCGCCTGGAAAGATCGAAGGCGAAGTGAGCGGCAAGGAAGGCGATGCCTTTCGCATTACCCAAACCGTGCCTAACGCTGATTTGGAGAAAATAAAAAAGATCTCATTTCGAGAGGAACCACCCCCACCCGAATAGTGAAGCCCATGGTGCCCCACCATGATTACCTCAGCCGTGTACTCTGTCCCACTTGGCGAATTCGTGGCGCGTCTTTTGGGCGGGCTATTACTCCGGCAGGAAAGCTCCTCACGGTAGATCCGCCGCGGAGCGGCGGACTACCGTAAGGAGCTTTCCTGCCGGGGTAATAACTGGTCCTGAATGGCTGTCTGCGTGGAGGTCGAGGTTTGAGCAATACCGCCGAACCACGTGCTGCACCTGACCGGGGCCGCATTACGGTTTCGCGCGCCATCAAGCTCATGGCAGGCTGTACAGGCTGAAAGTTGCCACGCTGGCGCCGTAGTGGACCGGCCGCCTTGCGGCATAGGTTCCGGTCCGGACTCCTCAAGTATGCCCGAGTTTATTACCGAAACTCCGGGAGCCAACACGAGGGTTGCCATGCTTAGCTATCCCGCCCTGCTTGACCTGGCAACGCAAGAGCTTCACTCCCTTGGCAGCTCCGAATCATTCCTCGTGGGGCGGAACGAAACCGCCGACGTCTGCGTCCTCGACCCGACCTGCTCGCGCCACCACTTCCGCATTGCCCGGCGCGACGGCCGCCACTACGTCGAGTCGCTCAACTCCCTGAACCCGACCTACCTCAACGGCCGGCCCGTGGCAAAGCCCGAACCGATCGAGCACGGCGCTTCCCTCCAGGCCGGGCAGGCGCGCTTCCAGTTCCTGCTCCGGGCCGCCGGCGACGGGACGGTCCCCAGGGCCGCGAACGCGGCACCGCCTGCCACCGCTGCGGTTGCGCCTCTCGAACAAGCACCATCCCGGGTCGCCTCGACGCTGTCGCCGCCCCGTGGGCGTCTGGCAGCCATTCTGCTGGTGGCGGGGTTCGGTGTGATTGTTGTCACCGGCCTGGTCACGGCGGTGGTCCTGTTTCGCCAGGATAGCTCCCCAGCACACCAGCAGACGGAGGAGGGCGACGCGAACGGTCCGATCGGAATGCGCCCCCGCCCCGCCCCGCCCGATCCCCGGATCGAGATTGTACGGCCCGCTGTGGATAAGGGGGTTAGCTTCCTGCGCGCCACCCTCAAAAAGAAGGCGGGCTGGAACGTGGTGACCCATCAGTGGGCTGGCGAGGTGCGCTATGGCATGGACGGCCTCATCGGCCTGACCCTTTTGGAATGCGGCTGCGGGCCGGAGGATCCGGACATCCTCGCCATCGCAGAGGAGTTGCGCAAGGCAGGGCCGGCACTGCGCAAGACCTACGCCATCTCCGCCACCCTCTTTTTTTTCAATCGCTGGAGTGAGGTGCGGCGTTTAAGCAATGCCGACGTTACGCTGGCACGCTCGCTCGGCCTGCGTTTGTGCGCTGGCCAGATTGGGCTGGGCATCTGGCGCTACGATTGCCCGGTCCTCTCGGCGAAGCAGGAGCAAGAGCTGCTCGCCAAATTGGAGGCAGGGGCGCCTCCGGCCGGTGCGCCCGGCGGCTTCTACTCAATCTCCAACTCGCAGTTCGCCATGCTCGCGCTCTGGGGCGCCCGCAAACACGGCATCCCCGTCCGCGAGACCCTGCTCCGCGCGGCCGAGCACTTCCACCGCGCGCAACTCCCGCAGGACGGCCATTGGAATTATGATGACACGTATAACCCAGGCGTCCTCTGGACGACGGCGACGGCCGCCGGCCTGATGGCCCTCGCGATGGACAAGGCCCTGCGCGAGGATCGCGAGTTCAACCCGCTCGGCAAGGCAGTCAAGGGCCCGGGGAAACGCGCGGACGTGGCCAAGGCGTTTGCCTATGTCGCGCGCTCGATCGGCCGCAAGAAGGGCGACCCCGGCGGCGCGACACATGGCTATGCGGGCACGATCTTCCAGGCCGACGCCTGGGGCGATCTCTATTACCTGTGGACGATCGAACGCCTCGGCATGATCTACGGGCTGCCCGTGATCGAAGGCAAGGACTGGTATGATTGGGGCTACCGCATCCTCCTGGAACAGCAAAAACCCGACGGCAGTTGGCAGGACAAGCATCAACCTGAAGTGGATACCTGCTTCGCC
>JBBRPS010000885.1:0-3612 GCA_038227745.1 Gemmatales bacterium
CGCGAAACGGCAAGCCAGGCGCGCTCCGCCGGCGGAGCGCGCCTGGCTTGCCGTTTCGCGCTCGCGCCAACCTGGTTGACGCCCCGCCCTCTCTCCCCCGCAGCGGGGGCGAAGGGGACTCTTTCCGGACGGGATCGGCAGCGTCTATGATGACAGGATGACCCGACAACCCACCCGCCGCCGTTTGCTCGTCCTCCCCCTCCTGGCCCTGTTCGCGTGGGCCGGCAGCGGCTCCCCCCAGGACGGCAAGTTCCCCCCCATCGTCAACACGCAGAACCCGAAGGACGTGCCGCCGACGCCGCAGCAGTCGCTGGCGAAGATCACCGTCCCGCGCGGCTTCCACGTCACGCTCTTCGCCGGCGAGCCCGACGTGCGCCAGCCGATCGCGATGGCGTTCGACGACCGCGGCCGCCTCTGGGTCGCCGAGTGCTACACCTACGGCGGCAGCGGCAGCGGCAACTACGCCCAGACCTGGGACGCCCAGCACCGCGACCGCGTCCTGATCTTCGAGGACACCGACAACGACGGCCGTTTCGACAAACGCACCGTCTTCTGGGACAGGGGCCGCAACCTCTCCGGCGTCACCGTCGGCTTCGGTGGCGCCTGGGTGTTGTGCGCCCCGCAGCTGCTGTTCATCCCCGACAACGGCGGCAAGGCGGGCGCGCCGCAGGTCGTCCTCGACGGCTGGGCGCTCAAGGGCATCGGCCACAACATCGTCAACGGCCTGACCTGGGGCCCCGACGGCTGGCTCTACGGCCGCCACGGCATCCTCGCCACCTCCCACGTCGGCCCGCCCGGCACCCCGGACAATCAGCGCGTCCGCATCAACACCGGCATCTGGCGCTACCACCCGACGCGCAAGGTCTTCGAGGCGGTCGCCCACGGCACCACCAACCCGTGGGGCCTCGACTACGACGACCACGGCCAGATGTTCTTCACGAACAACGTCAACGGCCATCTCTGGCACGTCATCCCCGGCGCCCACTACAAGCGCATGTACGGCGAGGATCTCGACCCGCACGTCTACGGCCTGCTCGACCAGCACGCCGACCACCAGCACTGGGACGCCTCGAAGGCGTGGAGCGACTCGCGCGACGCGAAGGGCGAGCACGGCAAGCGCGGCGGCGGCCACTCGCACGTCGGTGCCATGATCTACCTCGGCGACAACTGGCCCGAGCATTACCGCAACACGCTGTTCACCTGCAACACGCACGGGCGCCGCGTCAATAACGACCGTCTGGTCCGCTCCGGCTCGGGCTACGTCGGCCAGCACGGGGAGGATTTCCTGTTCGCGAACGACCCGTGGTTCCGCGGCATCGACATCCGCTCCGGTCCCGACGGCGGCGTCTACATCAGCGACTGGACCGATCTCGGCGAGTGTCACGACCACGACGGCGTTCACCGCACCTCCGGCCGCATCTACAAGGTCAGCTATGGGAAGCCGCGCCCGCCGCAGATCGCCGATGTCTCCAAACTCGGCGATGCGGAACTGGTCGAGTTGCAGCTGCACCGCAACGACTGGTACGTGCGGGCGGCGCGGCGCAACTTGCAGGAGCGCGCCGCCGCGGGGCGCGACATGAAGGCGGTTCACGCCGAGCTGCGCAAGCTGTTCGACGGGCAGCGCGAGGTGCCCCGGAAGCTGCGGGCGCTGTGGGGGCTGTACGTCACCGGCGGCGCCGACGAGGCGTGGCTGCGCGAGTTGCTGGGCCACGACAGCGAGCATGTCCGCGTCTGGGCGGTCAAGCTGCTGGTGGACCAGGGGGTGCCCAGCCGCGCGGCGCTGGAGCGGTTCGTGCGCATGGGGAAGGACGACCCGTCGGGCCTGGTACGGCTGTTCCTGACGTCGGCCTTGCAGCGTTTGCCCGCGGGCGAGCGCGGGGATCTGGCCGCGGCGCTTCTGAGTCACGAGAAGGACGCAGCCGACCACAACCTGCCGCTGATGATCTGGTACGGCATCGAGCCGCTGGTGCCGGCGGAGCCGTTGCGGGCGGTCGAACTGGCCGCGTCGAGCCGCATTCCACTGGTGCGCCGCTTCATCGCCCGCCGGCTGACGGAAGGCCTCGAGAAGGTTCCCGCGCCGGTGGAGGCGCTGCTGAAGGTGACGACAGGGCAGGGGGCTGAGTTCCAGCTCGACGTGCTGCGCGGCATGGCCGACGCGCTGCGCGGCTGGCGCAAGGCGCGGGCGCCGCAGGCGTGGGCCGCACTGCAGACGAAGCTGGCGAACAGTCCGAACCAGAGCGTGCGCGACCAGGTGCGCGACCTGGGCGTGGTGTTCGGCGACGGCCGGGCGCTGGACGAGCTGCGCCGCATCGCCGCCAACGGCCAGGCCGACGGTGACGCCCGCCGCGCCGCCCTCAAGGTGTTGATCGAGAATCGGCCGCCGAACCTGCTGCCGCTGCTGCGCAAGCTGGTGTCCGACCGGGTGACGGTGGCCGAGGCGGTGCGCGGCCTGGCGGCCTACGACGACGCCGACACGCCGCGCCTGGTGCTGAGCCATTACCACCTGCTGGCCCCGAAGGACCGGACCGAGGCGGTGGGCACGCTGGCGTCGCGGCCGGGGTACGCGCGGGCGCTGCTGCGGGCGGTCGCCGACGGCAAGCTGCCGCGCGGCGACGTGACCGCCTACCACGCCCGCCAGATCCGCAGCCTCGGCGACGCGGCGCTGGACAAGCAGCTCTCGCAGGTCTGGGGCGAGGTGCGCGGCACGCCGGCGGAGAAGCGCAAGCTGATCGCGCGGTTCAAGGGGCTGCTGACGCCGGCGCGGCTGAAGTCGGCCAGCCTACCGCATGGCCGCCTGCTGTACAACCAGGCGTGCGCGTCCTGTCACCTCCTGTACGGCCAGGGGAAGTTGATCGGGCCGGACCTGACCGGCGCGGGGCGAGACAACCTCGACTACCTGCTGGAGAACATCATCGACCCCAGCGCGGTGGTGGCGGTGGACTACCGCATGTCCGTGGTGACGCTGAAGGACGGCCGCGTGCTGACGGGCGTGGTCGGCTCGCCGACGGAGCGGACGCTGGCGGTGCAGACGCAGACGGAGCGCGTGGTGCTGGAGCGGTCGGACGTGGAGTCGGTGCGGCCGACGCCGCTGTCGCTGATGCCCGATGGCCTGCTGGCGCCGCTGAGCGACGATCAGGTGCGCGACCTGTTCGCGTACTTGATGGCGCGGCAGCAGGTGCCGCTGCCGGAGGCGCCGAAGAAGTGACGGACACCGGGGCGCCGGGGGCGGGGCGCACTCAAGGGAACCAGGGAGTGCTGGTGCGCCTCAACGCGCGACGGGGAGTGCCTGCGCGGGCGACTCGCTCAGCAGCCGGCTTACGCCGTCCCAACCCTGGACCTCCGACAGCCGTGTGCGCGGGGCCGGTCTACGGCAGCGCCCGGGTCGGCCCCTCACGAAGCCGCCAGCAACGCATCGATGGCGGCTTGCGGCAACTCGAGCGCCACGAAGTAATCCGCCGGGTAAAGGTAATCCTCTCCCGACTCATCGACCACGCGCACGAACCCCTTGGCCACACCGGCGGGGTCCGGCAACGCTTGATACACCTTCCGCACTTCGAGCGAGGCCGGATAGGCGTCGTTCTTAACGCAGAGCAGGAAACGCGGGTCCACCAA
>JBBRPS010000886.1:0-3604 GCA_038227745.1 Gemmatales bacterium
ATGAAGCGCGCGCTCGCCGGAGGCTCGCGGCTAAACTCCCTCACGCCAGCGCCTGGCGCAGGTCCTCCTGCAGATCGTCGGCGTCCTCGATGCCCACGCTCAGCCGCACCAGGCCGTCGTCGATGCCGCGCGCCTGGCGGATCTCCGCGGGAATGCTGGCATGGGTCATCGTCGCCGGGTGGCCGATCAGCGACTCGACTCCTCCCAAACTCTCGGCCAGACTGAACAGCTTCGTCCGCGTCAGCAGCCGCAGCGCCGCCTCCTTGCCGCCCTTGAGGCTGACGCTGATCATGCCGCCGAAGTCGCGCATCTGCCGCTTGGCCACGTCGTGGCCGGGGTGGCTCGGCAGGCCAGGGTAGTACACGCGCCGCACCTCCGGCCGGCCGGCCAGCCACTCCGCCAGGCGCCGCGCGTTGGCGCAGTGCCGGTCCATGCGCACCGCGAGGGTCTTGACACCGCGCAGCGTCAGCCAGGCATCGAACGGCCCCGGCACTCCGCCCGCCGCGTTCTGGTAGAAGGCGATCGGCTGCAGCAGCTCGCGCCGCCCGATCACCGCGCCGCCGACCACGTCGGAATGACCGCCCAGGTACTTCGTCGTGCTGTGGACCACCAGGTCGGCCCCCAGGCGCAGCGGCTGCTGCAGGTACGGCGAGGCGAACGTGTTGTCCACCGCCAGCGGGGCGCCGGCCTTGTGCGCCAGCTCGGCGATGGCGGCGATGTCGATGATTTGCAGGAGCGGATTTGTGGGCGTCTCGACCCAGACCAGTTTCGTGCCCGGCGTGATGATCTGGCGGAAACCGGCCGGGCTGGGATCCTCGGTGTAGCGGGCGACCAGTCCCCAGGGCTTGAAGACGCGCTCGAGCAAGCGAAAGGTCCCGCCGTAGAGATCCGCCGCCGCCGCCACTTCGTCGCCGGGCTTGAGCGTCGCGAGCACGGCAGTCGTCGCGGCCGATCCCGAGGCGAACGCCAGGCCATGCTCGCCGCCCTCCAGCGCCGCCAGGCACGTCTCCAGGGCGGCCCGCGTTGGGTTGCCGCTGCGCGAATACTCGTAGCCCTTGTGAACGCCGGGCGCCTCCTGCGTGTACGTCGAGGTGGCGTAGATGGGCACCACCGTGGCGCCCGTCGCGGGGTCGGCCGCCTGCCCCGCGTGGATCGCCAGCGTTGAGAAGCCGTGGCCGTTTGCGTCCTCTGCCATCAAGGTTTCCCTCCTGTCACCTCCGCGGTACACTAACGGCTGAACCGTGCTCTGAGCACAGCAGCCTCGGCCCGTGGAGTCTGTCATGTCCGGACCCGATCAAGACGCCCTTCTCTCCGCCCGGCTCCGCGTCATGCGCATCGTCGTCCTGGCGCTGGCCCTGGGCGTGGCGACGTTCCTGGTGATCGTCATTGTCGTGCGCCAGCAGAGCGGCGCCCAGCCCGCCCCGGACCCTCCGCTGCTGACGTACATGGCTCTCGGGTTCGCTGCCCTCATGACGGTCCTGCAGGCTGTCATCCCCGGCCTCATGGTGACCAGCGGGCGCCGCCAGATCGCCCGGGGGAAGTGGCCTGCTGCGGGCCACGGTCCGGCGCCGGTCGATGATGCCGGGAAGCTCTGCGCCCTCTACCAGGTACGGCTCATCGTCGGCGCGGCCATGGCGGAAGGGGCGGCCTTCTTCTCGCTGATCGCCTACCTCACGGAAGGAGAGGTGGCGACGCTGGCGGCCGCCGCGTTCATGCTGGTGCTCGTGCTGCTCCGCTTCCCTACCCGCTTCGGTCTGGAGAGCTGGCTCGCCGAACAGCAGGAGCGGCTGCAGCAAGACCGCATGTCGTACTGACGCGCCTCACTGCTCTCGCCGTGTAGGTTCGGACTGGAGCTTGCCGATTCCCGTACGGAGATCTAACAACTCGCCTTGACGGAGTTGAAAAAACCGCCCCATGAATGCGGCCCCGGTGGCACCATGGCCCACGTCTGGTAACTCGGCGACGATCCGCACCTTCATCAGCCCGGCCAACTTCTCGATCTCGGCATCGGTCATGGCAGCACGTGAGCTTCCAGGAGAAACTGCGTTCCAGGTAAAGGCGAAACCGCACGAACGCCACAGCGGCCTCACCTTTGCCGCTCCTGATTCCAGTAGTGGATCAAGTCGATGCGCGTGACAATATCGACCACCTTGCCGTCCTCCACCGCCAGCACGCCGGTGTTGCCGGCCAGCAGCAGCCGGAACGCCTCGTCCAGGTGGACCGTGGTCTCGACCTGCGGCAGCGGCCGGGCCATGATCTCGCTGATCGCCACCTCGGCCGGGTCGCTGTTGTCGTGCAGCAGGCGGGCCAGCGTCACCTCCTGGATGCTGCCGACCGGCTTGCCGTCCTGCAGGACCGGCAGCTGCGAGATGCCGGTGCGCTGCAGCAACTCGATCGCCTCGGCGGCCGTGGCGTGCGGCGTGATGGTCACCAGCGACCGCGGCCCGCGCAGCTTGAGGAGGTCGGCGACCGAGTGCGCCGGCAGGATGTTCACCAGGAGCTTGTTGGCGATCAACCAGTCATCGTCGAAGAGCTTGCTCAGGTAATTCCGGCCGGTGTCGGCACAGAGGGCGACGACCATCTGCTCGCCGGACAGGCGCCGGGCGTAGCGCAGGGCGGCGGCCACCGCGGTGCCGCTCGAGCCGCCGACCAGGATGCCCTCGCGGCGGGCCAGATTGCGGGCGGTCGTGAACGACTCGGCGTCGCTGACGCGGATCCACTCGTCCACGAGCTGACTGTTGAACGTCTTGGGCACGAAGTCCTCGCCGATGCCCTCGACCTTCCACGGCCGCGGCGAGTCGCCCGAGAGCACCGAGCCTTCCGGGTCGGCGCCGATGACGCGCACCTCGGGGTTCTGCTCCTTGAGGTAGCGGGCCACGCCGGAAATGGTGCCGCCGGTGCCGACGCCCGCGATGAAGGCGCTGATACGACCCTCGGTCTGCTCCCAGATCTCGAAGCCGGTGGTGCGGTAGTGGACGTCGGGGTTGGCGAGGTTGGTGAACTGGTTGGGCCGCCAGGCGCCGGGGATCTCGCGCGAGAGGCGGTCGGCGACGCCGTTGTAGCTCTCCGGGGCGTCGGGCGGTACGTTCGTGGGGGTGATGATGACCTCGGCGCCGTACGCCCTGAGGAGGCGCACCTTCTCGCCGCTCATCTTGTCGGGCATGACGAAGATGCAGCGGTAGCCCTTGACGGCGGCGGCTATGGCGAGGCCGACGCCGGTATTGCCGGCGGTGGCCTCGATGATGGTGCCGCCGGGCCGCAGCCAGCCGCGGCGCTCGGCCTCGGCGATCATGGCCAGGCCGACGCGGTCCTTGACGCTGCCGCCGGGGTTGAGGGATTCGAGCTTGACGTAGACACTGGCCTTGAGGCCTTCGGTCAGCCGCCGCAGCCGCACCAGGGGAGTGCGGCCGATGGATTGCAGAATGGTTTCTTGCACGGGCCACCTCGCGTTGCGGAAAAGGAGCCGGCCGCGGCGCATGGCGCGGCCGGCGTTAGGTCCAACGTCCCTGCACGGTCATTGTCTCTGAGAACCGCCGCGCACGGCAAGACGGATTCGACCGCCCGCGGCCTGGCGCTCTGTAATCGGGGGCTCCGTCCCCCGATC
>JBBRPS010000887.1:0-3603 GCA_038227745.1 Gemmatales bacterium
ACGTCCATTTTGAGAAAGGAGGGGGGGCGCAGTCCGCTCTCCCGCATGACTCCATCCAGTGCGCGAACGGGAACATCAATTTTCTCCGACCAGCCCGAGAAGCCGCGCTCGAACAAGGACGAATTCCCGAGCACACGGGGATCCCATTCCAGTGCGGCGGTCCCGTCCGACTCGCCTAATGCGAGAGGAAACAAAGTTAGCCAGGCTAATTTGTTGGCCGACCTTGCAACCTCGAGCATTCGATAAGCCGCCGGGTGGGGCTCAAATGCGTAAGCCGCGCCGGCAGGCCCTACACAATGAGCCATGACGGTGGAAAAATAACCTATATTGGCCCCTATATCGATAGCGGTCTGTCCGCGGCAGATTAGCTTCCGCAGCCAATGCTCGACGTGAGGCTCCCACCGTCGCTCCTCGAAGCAGGTCCAACTTACGCTCCGAGGCTCGGCGCATTCAATCGACGAGATCACCAGGCGAAAACCATTCTTCATGACGCATAAAAAATGGGTCGGACGCCTGACGGCGATCCGCCGCAAAATTCTCAATAACACGTTCTTTACCCTGTTCGCGGGCAGGAATGCCATAAAAAGTCTGTAGAGTTGCGCCCATAGCGGCTCACGCCCCTGAATGCGGATGTGCGGCGAAGTCGCCGTCATAGACTTGGCGCGGCGGGGGTAGCTCACTGTTGTCCGCACTACACCACTTCAAACTGATCGAGATCAAAAGGAGGCAATCCTTCCTCGGTCTGCGGGTAGTATTCGCAGGGATAGTACGCTTCCTCAACAGCTATCGCTGGCAGGGAGGGGCCGGCGAGGTCCGATTTAACGAACAACGCATTCACGCCGCTACTCGTGCAAGCCACAAGGCGATAACCCTTGGATTCCGCCAAGCGGGCGTAGGCGCGGAGCGACGCACCCCAATTATGCCTCGTCGGATACTTATCGTTCAGGGCGTCGGGTCGGTAGCGGACGGCCACAGAGAGTTCGGTGCCCAGGACGGCGTTGTATTCCACGATCACGACCCTGGGATCGACGACGCTTACGGCCTTCCAGACCCAATAATCGTTCCCGTCGATGTCGATCGAAAGAAGGTCGATCGGGCCGGAGAATCCGTGAGTGCCAATCAGTTTATTGACATCTTCGGCCGTCACAAACGATTCGGCGAATGACACCTGGTCGGCGCCGACGCCGGGCAGCGACCCGTAATACCGGCGGCCCTCGAACACGTCCTCGCGGTTGCAATCAATCAGGAGTCCTTTCCAGCCGTGATTGATGATTAAATTCGCCGTGTTGCACATCCTCCCGTCCTCGACCCCGATCTCGACACACTTCTTGTCCGTGGTCCCGATCGCGCCGAAAACGTAGTGGAGCAGGCCGTCCTCCCCGGACTGCGAATGTGCCCGGAATTCGTGCGCGAGCATGGTCGCACGTCCCGAGGATTCGGGGCCTATGTGTGCTTTTACTTCCCTTAGAAGATATTGTTGGTTTGCTTTCAGCCAGCGGACCTCGCCCTCCAAGGTCTTGATCCGCCAAACCAGATTACGCTGCTCTCTGTAGGAATTGAGCCAGTCCTCAGGGAGCAATCGCTTCACGACTCGTTTGAGACGTTCCATTGCAAGGAGCCCCTTCGTTGACCTCGAAATCCGCCAGCACGGTCCCGTACATGCCCGCCTCGTCGTTCGTCGGGTAGGGGTAGGGGAGGATGGGTAGGACGGTGAAAAATGCCGCCGCCTCGTACTTGTCGATGATGGCGTGCGTCGTGAGGTAGGCGTCTACTCGGTAGCGGCCCGGTTTAAGCCAAGGGCCGCGTATCGTCATACGGGCCGGCCGTAACCTGTCGGCGTCCACCCAGTGCCCGACGAGCCGCCCGTCGAGATGAAGAACCGTTTCCTCTCTCTCGCTGACGACAAGGAAAGAGGCGGCAACTTTGCCGTGAAATGACCGCGCCCGGGTCACTTCAAAGTCTAGGTGGATCAACTCTCCCGGCTTGTAGGCTTGCTTGTCCGTGGCCGCCGCCGCGAACCGAAGTTCCCCTGACCCCGCGCGCCTTACTTTGTGTGGGCTCTCCCCCTCCTGGCGCGACAAGCTTTCCACATAATCGTGGATCACTTCATGAACCGGCCCCGTGGACCGGAGTTTCCCGGCCTCAAGAAAGATACTCTTGTTGCACAGGCCGGCCACTGCCGAGAGTTGATGACTCACGAACAGGATCGTCCGCCCCTGTTGGGCCACCTCGCCCATTTTGGCCAAACATCTCTTCTGGAACCCGGTATCCCCGACGGCAAGCACTTCATCAATTATTAATATTTCCGGCTCCAGGTGCGCTGCCACGGCGAACGCCAGCCGCACGTACATCCCGCTGGAGTAATGCTTCACGGGCGTGTCGAGGAACCTCTCGACCCCGGCGAAGGCGACGATCTCGTCGAAGCGGCGGACAATCTCCGCCCGCCTCATCCCCAGGATCGACCCGTTGAGGTAGATGTTCTCGCGCCCCGTCAATTCCGCGTGAAAGCCCGTGCCGACCTCCAGCAGGCTGCCGACGCGGCCGTACAGGGCGACCTCGCCGCGCGTCGGCTCGGTGATGCGGCTGATGATCTTCAGAAGCGTGCTCTTGCCGGCCCCGTTGCGGCCGATGATGCCGACCACGTCGCCGCGGCGCACGTCGAACGACACGTCGTCCAGGGCCCAGAAGGTCTCGCCGCGGGCTCGGGCGAACGGCCGGCGGAGGCGCCCGACCAGGGCCTCGCCCAGCGTCGTCGTGCGCCGGCGCCCCTCGGCGATCCGGTAGGACTTCGCCAGGCCGCGCACGGACAGGGCGATCTCGCTAGAGGACATCCGCGAACCTCCGCTCCGCGCGACGGAAGACCAGCGCCCCGCCGACGAAAGTGATTCCCGCGACCGCCGCGCTGTAGGCCACCGCGAAGGCCGGGGGCGCCGACGTCCCCAGGAGCGACCAGCGGCACGCCTCCAGCAACCCGGCCAGCGGGTTGAGCTGGTAAAGGGTCCGCCACGCCTCCGGCACCACTTCCACCCCGTACGCCACCGGGCTGGCGTACATGGCGAGTTGGAGCAGCACGGGGAGGATGTACTGCACGTCACGGTAGCGGGCCGACAGGGCGGCGGCGGCGAGCCCCAGCCCGAGCGCCGCGAGCATCAGCAGCACGAACCAGACCGGCAGCAGCAGCACGGCGGGCGTGAGCGGCACGCGGAAGGCCGCCAGCATCCCCGCGAGCACGGCCAGGGCGATGACGAAATCGAGGGCGGCGCCGAACGCCGTCGACAGCGGCAGCACGAGGCGCGGGAAGTAGACCTTCGACACCAGGTTGGCGTTCTGCAGAAGGCAGCCGCTCGCCTTGGCGAACGTCGTCTGGAACGCGGTCCAGGCGGTCAGGCCGGCGTAGGCGAAGACGAAGTACGGCAACCCCTCGCTCGGCAACTTGGCGACCAGGCCGAAGACGAAGGCGAAGATGCCGGCGCCGAGGAGCGGCTGCAAAACCACCCAGGCGGCGCCGAGCAGCGTCTGCCGGTAGCGGAGCTTGACGTCGCGCGCCGCCAGAGTCAGCAGCAGGTCGCGGTAGCGCCACAGTTCGCGCAGGTCGAGCGCCGC
>JBBRPS010000888.1:0-3593 GCA_038227745.1 Gemmatales bacterium
CGCACCGCTGTCCACGAAACGGCCACGGGTAGCAGAGCGCACGCGAGACCGCGGCGAGACGAGCCGGATGCCTTAATTGGGCAAGTCCGGATCTGTGGGAGGGGTGGGAGGTGACTCCCACCCCGACCCGGCCCAATTTCTCCCCAATTTATCCCGATCTGCAATGGCACAATGAGTCCCCACCCTTTTCTCCGCCAAAGAGCGCCCGCGAGCGGGTTCAGTCGGCCGATCACCCAGGGTTCGATCAGTGGCGTGCGATCTCAATACCCAGGAGACTCGCCAGGGCTTCCCGAACGACCGCGCCGCGACTCTGCAAGGAGTGCTTGGCCGCGTAGTCGTCAATCGCCTTGAGAACCTGAGCTTCCTCGGCGCTGAATACCGTGCCGACACCCACCCGCTCCTGATGCCGGGCCGCCGCTGCTCGGGCCCATTGTTTCAGTTCTGGCAGTTCCTGTTCGATTTCCTGTCGAAGCCGTTGATGCCGTTCCTTTTCTTCCGGCGTTGCCGCCCGAAGGATGCGCTTGCGAATCTCATGACTCATGGCGGTCTTCCTCTGGGTTTGGATACTGTTTGGCCTTACCCTTCGACTTCGTACGCCGTCACCGGATAGATGGTGACGTCATCGACCTCTTCATACACGACCAGGATCAGTCGCCCGTCCGCGGTGTAACCCGTCACCACGGGACGACCCGAACTGCGGCTGGTCTTCTTTTCGAGAGGGTTGCAGATCACGGCTTCCACGTCCTCGGGCGTGAGCCCGTGCTCCGCGATGTGTTCCACGTTGCCCCCTGGTTCATCGTTCCAAATGATATCATACCACGGCATGACGCCTCCCACGTTTCAGGGCCCCGGTTGCCTTCCTCCTCTTCGTTCTCATTCTGCTTCGTCCGGCGCTGCCGCTTCGGCTTGGCCTCTTGCGTACTTCCCTGGCGGGCGCAGATACGGAAGTTGTCGTCGGCCTCGAGCTGCTCCTCATCGGACAGGTTCTCCAGGTTCAGCCCCCCTTCGCAAAGAGCGCCCGCGGCCACGTCCTCCTCGTCGGCGGCGCGGCGCCCCGCCGAGCGACGCCCGGGCCCGGCTGACGCGGAGTTGGAAGCAACGCTCCCAGAGGGGCTGGGCGGCGCTGTGGTCGCCGGTCTGGAGTCCGCGAAGCCAGTGGGTGACAGAGCCTTCGGACGACATCGGGCACGTCCTCGGCGCCAGGGTGGCGCGAATGGGTCTATTGTAGGCACCAATCCAGGGTACGATGGGTGACCGGGTGGGTTGACCGAATCTGTACCGCGGCGCCGCGCGAACCCCAGGCCTGAACGCGGGAAAAGCCGGAGTCGCGGAGGCCCCGTAGAATGGGCACCGAGATTCCAACGCTGCGCACTTCACCCCGGAGGATGCCATGACGATCGAGCGGCTGGCCGAGAACCTGCGGGTACACGTGGAACGCCTCGCCGCGACGCCGAGGGTGCCGGGGACCGAGGCGCACCAGCAAGCCAGGGCGTACATCCACGGGCTGCTGGAGGAGGCGGGGTTCTCGGTCGATGAGGTACACGCGGGCGGGGCCGGGATCAACCTGGTCACGCGGCCGGTGCCCGACCGACCCGACCTGCCGCTGGTCATCCTCGGCGCTCACTACGACACGGTGGTCGGTTCCCCCGGGGCGGACGACAACGCCAGCGCCGTCGCGAGCCTGCTCGAGATGGCGAGGCTGCTCGGGCCAGTCGTGAATCGGGCCGCAGGGGCTGGCCCGCGGCTCGACGGCGCCGGGCCGTGGCACGCCCGCCTGGTACTCGTCGCCTACGACCTGGAGGAGTACGGCCTGATCGGCAGCCTGGAGCAAGCGCGGGCGCTGCGGCGCGGGTCGGTGGCGGTGCGCGGCATGATCTCGCTGGAGATGCTGGGCTACACGGACCACCGGCCGGGCAGTCAGCAGCTGCCGCCGCACCTGAAGGGCCTGTACCCCGACGTGGCGGACTTCATCGGCGTCTGTGCGAACGAGGCGAGCGCGGGCCTCATGCGCGTGGTGGTGGCGGGGCTGAAGGGCGTGGCGGGCCTGCCGGTCGAGTCCATCGCGGTGCCGGGCACCGGCGAGCTGGTGCCGCAGGTGCGCCTGAGCGACCACAGCTCGTTCTGGGACGAGGGCTACCCGGCACTGATGATTACGGACACGTCGTTCTTCCGCAACCCGCACTATCATCAGGGTAGTGACACGCCGGACAAGCTGGATTACCCGTTCCTGGAGCGCGTGACAGCGGGCGTCTGCACGGCTACGCTGCAGCTCCTGCAGGTACACGAGCTGCCATGACCGCCAAACGGCACGCCAGCGGTTGCGGGCTGGGGGTGTTGCCGTCCAGCGTCAGGGGCGTTTCCGGGGCTTCAGGTTGGCGGTGAGGCTCCGCTGTCCGGGGAGGACGGGGGCGGGTTCCTGGAGAAGGTCGAGGAGGCGGTTGAGGCTCATGTCGCCGATGCGGGGGAACATCTCCATCTGCACCGCCAGGGCCGCCAGGATGTGCTCCTCGCGCAGCAGTCCCATCTCCCGACCGACGCGGCCGAACTTCGCCTGGTCGCGGCGGCGGCGCAGGGCGTGGAGGATCTCCTCGACCTCCGCCGCGGTCAGCACCTGGAGATCCACGAGGATCGCGCCGATCTTCTTGCGCTCGGACATGGGGGCCTCTCTCGGTTCCGTGCCGCGGCCGGCGACCGCACGGGGCGGGCAGGCCTTCCGCGCAACTATAGCTCACGGAGGGCCGAGAGAGGCGAGAGAAGGGGCGTCGCTCAACTGCGGAGGAGTTGGTCGCCGATCGTCCGCACGCGCTCCATGCTGCTCTGCAGGTTGCGCTGGGCACTGCGCATGCTGGCGATGGCGGTCTCGAACTTCTGTACGCACTCGTCGAGTTCCGAGGAGGTGCTGTCCGGGTACAGGAGGCAGCTCGACAGCTCCTTGATGGCGGGTTCGATCTCCTTCTCGATGATTTTCAAAAAAGTGCGGCCGAGGTTCTCCGAATCGACGGTCGCCTTGTGGAGCGTCGAGAGGAGCGGGCCGTGGACGGCCGGGTCCACGTGGCGCTCGGGGTCGAGGTGCGCCGTGGCGGTGGCGGGGGCGGGGGCGGCGGCCTCGGCGGCGGGCTGGTCCTTGCGGGACGCGCCCTCGGCGGCCTCCTGCGAGGCCTCGGCCTGTTCGAGGGCACGCTCGGCCTTCTCCCAGTTCGGCCGCAGTTCCAGGGCGTGGCGATAATGGGAGATAGAAAGTCCGTATTGTTCCTTTTCGCGGTAGAGGTTGGCGAGATTGAAGTGGGCGTCGGCCATGCGCGGGTTGATGCGGGTCGCCTCGCGGTAAGCCTGGATGGCCAGGTCGAGCTGGCCCTTGCGGCGATAGGCGAGGCCAAGGTTGTAGTAGCCCTCGCCGCGGTTGCTGTCGAGCTGGATGCCGCGCCGCAGCACGGGGATGGCGTCGTCGAGCTGGCCGAGGCGGTTGTACACGGCGCCGAGGTTGATGTAGGCGCCGGCGCGGAGCGGGTCGAGGCGCGTGACTTCCTTGAAGTGGTACGCCGAGCTGGTGAGGTCATTGAGCAGGAAGCAGACGGTGGCAAGGCCGTAGTGGA
>JBBRPS010000889.1:0-3585 GCA_038227745.1 Gemmatales bacterium
AAACCGGCAGGCGTGCAAGCCGTCGCGGTTCCTTGCCACAACCAGCGTCCCGCCTTCCGCTTGCGTCGTCAGTTGACAAGCGCCGAAAAGTCGGCGCCCAACTTTCGGCGCCCGCCGGTGGCCGAAACGATGACCAAGGCCGTTATTCTACTGGAAGGTTAAGCGTGCGGCGAGTTGCCGCAGCCCGATTGCGAATTGCAAAACGAGGGACGCGAGAAAAGGGTCTAAAGAGGCCTGTATTGTAGATTTCCGGGCGAAAAAATACCGATAGTCCGCAATTTCCACAGAAGCCGATCCACGAATAGGACCGACCCTCTGCAACCGCGTTCGCCCCTACCTCTGTCCTACTTCTTGTGATTCGCCCCGACGACAAAGGGCAATGTCAAGCCCTTTTGGTCCTGATACTTGCCTTTCTTGTCGGCGTAACTGGTGCGGCAGACGGCGTCGCCGCGGAAGAAGAGGATCTGCGCGATCCCCTCGTTCGCGTAAATTTTCGCCGGCAGGGGCGTCGTGTTGCTGATCTCGATCGTGATCCTGCCGCGCCACTCGGGCTCCAAAGGCGTTACGTTCACGATTATGCCGCAACGCGCAAAAGTGCTTTTTCCGAGACAAATACATAGAATATCTCTAGGAATCTCAAAGTATTCCACGGTTTCCGCCAGCGCGAAGCTGTTCGGCGGGATGATGCAGGAGTCACCCTCAATGTCCACGAAGGCGCTGGTGCTGAAGTTCTTCGGGTCGATGACGGCGCCGTATACGTTCGTGAAGACCTTGAAATGCCGGCCCACGCGCACGTCGTAGCCGTAGCTGGTCAAGCCGTAGGAGATGACCCCCGGCCGGACCGCGCCTTCGGCGAAGGGTTCGATCTTGATGTCGCGCTCGATCTGCCAGTCGGGCAGCAGTCCCATGAGAGATTCTCCTACGCAGTTGATACCCTCGGTCGGCCGTAACACGGCCGACCGGATATACTCTACCCGATGATTTTCTCATGTGTGGCGGTTGGCCGCTAGGCCGATCTACTTCGACGCCAGCCGAAGGTCTTACAGACAGCGTGCCCCGTCTCATGGGGGCAATCGGCAGGACTTTCTCCGAGGTGGAGGAACAGAAAGAGAGGCGGGGACGGTTTGCTGCGTGCTTGCTCGAGAGGGGACGCACGTTGGTGGCAGAATGGCAGAAAGGTCGGTGCCACCCGCAGCGCCTTGCCCCTTCTGAATTTGCGCCGACGAGTATTCTGCCACAGGCTATGTCATTCGCTGATTTGGGCTTGCCAGAAACCCTTCTGAACTTGCGCCGACGAGTATTCTGCCACAGTGGCAGAAAGATGTGGCGGACTACCCCTTCTCCCCCGTGACCGGTCTGCCTCCCCCCCCTCCAACAGCTCCCCTCGTAGCACTGGCCGTAAGATTGAAAAAGCCCTGGGTCGGTTCACGTCCTCGATAGGGAGAAGGCCCCGGGCCGGCGCGCCGGCCCAGGGCCCGATCCATTACGATCGGTCCAGCAACCTGCGGATTTCCCGCAGCACGAGCCACGCATACCGCAAGGCCTGAACTGCCAAAGCGGCAGCACGCCGAGCTGCTCTCTTCAACACAGGCGCGGACTTTCGACGCTGCGACTTCATAGTCACCTCCTGCGAGACCTAGACACCGCCGGAGGTTTGAGGGATAATGTCCCCGTTCGTGAGGGGGCCAAACCCCCGAACCCGATGAGGGGCCTCTTCCTCATCAGGATCAGGAGCGGCCGCCAGTTCCAGCTGGCGGTCGCTTCGGTTTCCTCTTCAAGATTAGCAACTTGTCGTCCGGATCGTTCCTCCTTTGAACAACAACCTTGAGGGCGAATGCCGTACTGATCCTGCCCCGCAGACCCGACTCAATCAGTCTTTCCGATTGAACTGCTATTACTCTACCCAATGATGCCGCGCGAGCCGAGAGCGGATACCGCTCATGGGCAGGGGCGTGGCGGACCACGGGCATGAGAACCCGCGCGACGTGCCGGGCACATCCAGCCCGCACAGCCGCGACAGGCCGTCCGCTCGCTCAACTGTCCTACAGAGGGGGGGCCGCGGTCAAGAGCAGACGCGGCAGACGAGGCACTTCAGGTAATTTGACTCGGGGCAGGTGACGGCGACGGGGTGGTCGGGCGCCTGACCCAGCCGCTGCAAAATCTGGATCTCGCGGTTGCCCTCCGCCGCCAGCTGCGCCAGCAGCTCCTCCAGCATCGCCATGTCGATCAGGCCGGAGCAGCAGCACACCACCAGGATGCCGTCCAACTCCAGCAGCCGCAGCGCCCGCGTCTGCAGCCGGCGGTAGCCGCGCAGCGCCTCCTCGACGGCGTGGCGGGCGCGGGCGAACTTCGGCGGGTCCAGCACCACCATGCCGAACCGCTCCCCCGCCGCCACCAGCGCGTCCAGCCGGTCGAAGACGTCGTCGCGCACGAACGTCAGGTTCGACAAACCGTTGCGGTCGGCGTTGGCCCGCGCCAGCTCCAGCGCCGGCTCGGACACGTCCACGCCCAGCACCTCGCGGGCGCCGGCCCGGGCGGCGTACAGGCCGAAGCCGCCCGTGTAACAGAAGGCGTCCAGCACGCGCCGCCCGCCCGCCAGCCGCGCCACCGCCCGGCGGTTGTCGCGCTGGTCCAGGTAGAACCCCGTCTTCTGGCCCTCCGCCAGCTGCACCAGGAAGCGTAGGCCGTCCTCCTCGATCGTGATCGGCCCCGACGGAACCTCGCCGCGCAGCGGGCCGTCCTGCAGCTCCAGCCCCTCCAGCTTGCCGATGCCGCGCTCCGTGCGCAGGTAAATCCCCTTCGGCCGGTAGCGCTCCTGCAGCCAGTCGGCGATCGTGTCGCGCCGCCGCGCCATGCCGAGCGCGGTGAACTGCACCACCAACCAGTCGGCGTATTTGTCGATCGTGCAACCGGACAGGCCGTCGCCCTCGCTGAAGACCAGGCGGCAGGCGCCGCCGGGGACGTCCAGGCCGAGGACCGGGCCGCGCAGCCGTGCGGCGGCGTCGAGGCGGCCGCGGAAGAAGGCGTCATCGAGCGGCACGTCGGGCGCCCAGGAGTAGAGGCGCACGCGGATCTTGCTGCGGCTGTTGTAAAGGCCGCGGGCGACGAAAGTGCCGGCGTGCGCGTACAGGTCGATGGCGTCGCCGTCGGCGGGGTCGCCCTCGACGCGGGAGATGGCGCCGGCGAAGACCCAGGGGTGGCGGCCGTAGAAGGGGCGGGCGCGGCGGAGCTGGAGGACGACACGGGGAGAGGTCATGGGTTCGGCCGTTCCACCCCTTCGATGTAGGCCAGGGTCTGGTCGAGCTGCTCCTTGTAGCGGCGGCTCCTCAAGGCGGCGCGCACGCGCAGCAGCAAATCGGCCTTGTTGATGGGCTTGGTCAGGAAGTCGTTCGTGCCGGCATCGACGGCGCGGTCGATGTCGCTGGGCTGGTCGAGGGCGGTGACCATGATGACGGCGATGTCCCTGGTGGCGGGGTCGGCGCGCAGGCGCTTGCACACCTCGAAGCCGCTGATCTTCGGCATCATGATGTCGACGAGGATCAGGTCCGGCTGCCGGGTGCGCACCTGTTCGAGGGTCTCTTCGCC
>JBBRPS010000890.1:0-3566 GCA_038227745.1 Gemmatales bacterium
ACAGGATCATCCACGGGCACGACGGTGACCTGCTGGAAGAGTGCCTGATACCCCTGGAGGTATCGGGCGGGGATCCTGCTGCGCAGCAGCCAGAGTTCGAGGACGGCGATGGTCACCGCAGAGACGTGGACCTGTCCGAGGTGCTGCGTAAGGCGGGCGCCCACCCGCGCGC
Organism: Gemmatales bacterium; assembly: GCA_038227745.1. Lineage (GTDB taxonomy): Bacteria > Planctomycetota > Planctomycetia > Gemmatales > Gemmataceae > DASPXY01. Next base: position 173 of record JBBRPS010000890.1, read on the forward strand.
TCCCGCGGATCAAGCCGGCACAGGTATCCCGGTGTAACAGCCAACTCATGAGGGATCCGGGTCGGGCATCTTGAACGGGCTGCCTTCGATCTCGGAGATGGTCGCCTCGAAGTCCGCCACCTCCTCGGGGGTCATGTCCGCCCAGGCACCGCAGGAAAGCTCAATGGCCTCCTCGGGCTCCAGGATCAGGTGGAGCGTGACCCGATAGCCGTCAGGCAAGAACGTCCTCTCGTCGAGCGTGATCGTGTTACCCCGAATGACGCCCTGGAGCACAATGGGCACGTCCATGTCGGACCTCCTTCAAAGGAGATTGTCAACTTCCCGTTACCAAACCCGGACGGTGCGTTCGATGATGAAGATCTCTTCCTGGCGGAAGGATCTCCGCAGCTTCTCCTTGAGTTTCTTCAAAAACCGCCGTGCGGCGGCGGCCTTGCGGCTCACCACACGATAGATGACGATCTCATCGCGGTAGATCATGTCCTCCACCTTCCACACCTCCTTGTGGGCCTGGGGGAAGAACGTGAAGCCCTCGAAGTGCCCCAGGAGCCGCTTCTGGAGATCCTGGAACTTCTTCGGCTCGACCGGGGAGCCGTCGTTGTAATACAGAGGCAGGAACAGGTCAAATTCTTTCACCCGCGACGCCTCCTGGCACCTCGGGGGCATCCGCTTCGCTACCGAGTTCGGTGAACTTGACACCCGCCTCGCGCAGTCGCTGTACCGCTTCGGCGGTGACGACGTAAGTCCGGTTCGGCAGCCCCATGCCGGCGGAGTGGCGCAGCAAAATGGGCAGTGCCCTGGCCTCTTCCCGAGCGGACAGCCGGATCACGACTTTCACGGACCCCTCCTTCGCTCATGGGGCATATCATTCTGCCGTCGCGAGATCCTTCAGCCGCTCCAGGATTTCCGCGTGTTCCGGCCCGGAGGGCGTCTTGCCATTCTGGGCTTGCAGCCAGTAGGCCTGCGCCAGACATGCCAGCGCCTCCGGCTTGCGCTCCAGTTCGGCGAGGGCCTTCGCCTGGTCCATCAGGGCTTCGCGCAGCAGACGCCGGCTCAGGGCGATCGCCCGGTCGAAGCACTTGCTGGCCCCCTCGGGATCGTCCTCGACGGCCATGAGGAAATGGCCTAACCCGTTCAGCGCCGCCGGGGACTGCTCATCGAGTTCGGCGGCACGTTCGTAGGCGGCGCGGGCCTCCTCGAGAGTCGGCCCCTCAGCCGTTTCCTGCAGCTGCACCAGGTCCGCCCACAGGACCAGCAACTGCGGGTTGTCCGGCCAGCCCTCCAGCAAGCGATTCACTTCCGCGAGGGCGCGGTCGTACCGGCCCGCCCGCCACTCGCGCCGGACCTGGGCCACACCGCGCTTGAATGAGCTGGTCGGTTTCATGAGGACCGCTTACGCTCCTTGTTCTGCAGGCGCTGCGCCTGTTCGATCAGCTTCTTCATCTGCCGGGCTTTGCCGTCGGGTGGCTTGCCGCCCGCCAGTCGCTTGATCTCACCGTAGGTCTTCCGCCCGTAATCGGCGTGGTAGGACCGCGAACGCTTCAGGCTCCCGGGAATGAGGTCGTCCGCGAATTGATCGTCCTCGGCCATGTCGCGGCCCTCACGTACTTCCATGCCCGTGCGCCGGCACCGCCCCCTGCAATTCCCGGATGCGCCGCTCGAGCCGCCGCAGCACTTCCTCGTCGCTGGGGTACGGCGAGTCGAACGCCGGCCGCAGCGGGATCGGCACGTCGTTCAGGCTGGTCAGGGAACCCGTCACGGTGGGACTGCGGGCGGATGCCAGCCTGCGGCGACCCACTGCGTGCGGACCATCACGGCGATCCAGTTGTTCAATTGCAGGGCAAGGACCGTGGCGCGGCCGCACACCGTCCGGCCGAGAACCCGCGTCCCGTCTTCACTCCAGGCAAAGTGATCCGACCAGCGCTGCCGTCGAGGGTTGAACAGGGCGACCCGCTTGTTGGTGACCGGATCCAGTGTCTCCGTTTGAGTTCCCTTGTAGTTGTTACACAGCCGACAGGCCAGCCACAGGTTGTCCTCCTCGTCGGAACCGCCACGGGCCGACGGGACGATGTGTTCGATCTCCAGCCAGCCGAGGACGAGCCGCTGCGGACTGAGGCAGTAACCACAGCACTCGCCGGCTTCGGCGCGCACCCGCTCCTTGAGTTCCTCAGGGATGTGGCGGTCACTCACGGCTGCAACGACCCCCGCAGGCCCCGGCGCACTGCTTCCCGCAGGGCTTGTGCCTTCCGCAACAGCCCCACCTGATAGGCCTGCATCAGCGCTTGCAGTTCTGGCGGCTCCGACCCGGTTAGCGTCCCCGCCTGCTGTTGGCCGAGCAGTTCGCTGAGGCGGCGGTCGTCTCCCGGGGATAGTTCCTGTTCCGCGGCGGCCAGGACTTCCTCGTCGGTCCAACCTGTGATGGGCGCGCCTTCCTCCGAGGTGGCTCCCAGGGGCATCAAGGACAATTCGATGGCCTCGGCGAGGAGTTCGGTCACCGGGCGGCCGACCCGACTCGCCCAGAGGGCGGCCCGCTCCAACACGGCTTCCGGCAGCGTCAGCGTAATCTGTGTGCTCATGCCATCCCCTCGCTCTTCCTGGCCGGCCGGAGCCGGAGCCGGGTCCCGCCACGACTTCAAGTTATCTTATGCGCCCTCCTGCTGCAATTCCCGGATGCGCCGCTCGATCCGCCGCAGCACCTCTTCGTCGCTGGGGTACGGCGAGTCAAACGCCGGCCGCAGCGGGATCGGCACGTCGTCCATGCGGTACACCGTCCCCGGCGTGTTGATGCCGTACGTCGCCGTCGTGAACGCCACCGCCGCCCCGCGCACCGTCGCCGTCTCCTTCGGGTCCAGCGCCACGTACGGGATCCGCGCCAGGTGCTCGCGCGCCGGCTGCGAGAAATTCCCCATCGGGTCCGACGCCACGATCAGCGCCGCGTCCGCCTCACCGCGCGCCAGCGTGTCCGCCGTCGTGAACTCGCCCGGGTTGAAGCGCGGGTAGCCGCGCCCCAGGCTCACGCCGAACGGGTAGCCCGTCTGCCAGCTCACCACGTTGTCCGCTCCCGTCACGTTGCCGTGCCCCCGCATCGGCTTCGCATAAAAGCGCGTAAATTCGTTCAGGTCGCGCGCCAGGCCCAGCGCCGCCTCGACGTTCAGGTGCTTGCCGCGCGTCATCGACAGGCCCATGCCGAAGAACAGGATGCCGAACTTGCAGGTTTTCATGCGTTGCACGAGGTCCTGCAACTGCTCCAGGGGAATGCCGGTCTCCTGCGCGACGGCGTCGTCGAGCTGCACGCCCTTGACGAGAGCGCGCAGGATCCAGAGCGCCTCGAAGTCCTTGCGCGGCTTGACCTGGAGGAAGATGTCGGCGGCGGGGGCGCTCTTGCTGCGGCGAACGT
>JBBRPS010000891.1:0-3551 GCA_038227745.1 Gemmatales bacterium
CTCCCCCGCGTACAGGGGCGAGGGGAGGGATGCCCTGCCGCTCGCCTTATTGCGGCATGTTGTTGAAGTTGATGCGGGCGACGCAGCGCAGGCAGGTGGCGCGGACCGCGGGAGAGGCGTCGTCGCGGCCACAGGCGCCCAGGGCGCCCAGTACCCGGGCGTCGCCGCTCCACGTCGATGCCGTCAGCGCCTCCGCCGCCGTCTGCCGGTCTTCCGGCGTCGCCCCGTACTGCAGGACCGCCAGCAAGCGCTCCATCTCGGCCGGCAACTGGCCCTGCCCCTGCGGCGCCGCGCTGCCGCTCACCGGGCTCGCTGGCGCCGCGGCCGCCTGGATCGGGAGCGAGACCGCGTACGGGCTGCCGGCGGAGGCGCCGCCGGCCGGCGTTACCGCGGGCAAGGAAACCATCCCCTGGGCCTCGAAGTGGCCCGCAGTCTGCAGGCCCACGTCGGACTGCGGCGCGGGGACCAGCCGGCCGTCAGCCTGCTCGACCGCGGCGACCTGCGTCGCCAGGGGTTCCCGCCGGCTCGGCGTAAAGGCCCGCGCCACGAGGTCGATGACGCCGTTGCTCCGCCCCTGCGCCGGGGCCGATGGCGCCGGCCCGCGGACCTGGGCGAGGGCGCGGCGGGCGTTTTCGGCGACCTTCTTCATCGGCTGCCGGTCAATGGTCTTGTAGTAGGCATCGGGCACGGGCGGCAGCTTCATGCCTTCCTTCGGCCCCTCCTTCGACGGCGGCGGGATCGGCTCCTCAGCGGGCGGCGCTTCCAGGGCGGCCTCGCTCAGGCCGCTCAGGCAGTGGCTGAGCGACTCGCCGGCGGCGGCGCGTACCCGCTCCGAGCGCTCCGCCGGGTTGCCGTCGCGCTCGCTGCCCGAGACGGTCAGGGCCAGGGCCTCAAGGGTCTTGCGCGTGCAGCAGCAGCCGCGGTTCAGCGCCCACGCTGCCTCCAGGCGCACGCACTCGTTGCGGTCGGCGCGCAGCGCGTTGATCAGCGCCAGTTCCGCCTCGGGCCAGCGGCGGCAGTCCACCGTGCCGAGGTAGCGGATATCGGCGCGGCGGGCGGCGGCGGCGGCCTCGTCGGCCTTGATGCGGGCCGCGGCGCCCGTGGGGCTGTCGGCGGGCTGGGCGAGGTCGGCGGCGTTCTGCACCTGCGGGCAACAATTCCCGAACAGGCCGCCGGAGAACATCGAGACCGGCGCCGTCAGGCCGGTGAAGATCTTGCCGAACGGCGAGCTGCAGAAGTGCAGCTTGCAGGCCATCTTCTGCTCCGGCGTCGGGAAGAGGAAGCTCCACAGGTTGCTCGTCGGCGCCGCGGCGGGCATGGCCGTCGCCCCAGGGAGTGCGCCCCCGGCGACCGCCGGGCCCGGCACAACGGGGGTGGGCGCCAGCTGGGCCCGCAGTGCGGACGTCAGGCCGGCGGCGGTCACCAGGGCCATCCAGTATTTGTTCCACTTCTTCATGGTTCCGGTTCCTCTTTCTTCCACGCGGGAGGGACGGTTCCGTTGCGACCGGAGCGGTTGCCGGCGGGGACTGCGGTCTGGCGAGGCGGTGGCGGGCCGCCCGCGCCGCGGCCGGTCGGCCACGGGGCGGGGCGGTCGTAAAGCTGTTGTTTCAAGAGGGAAGGTTCGTCGGGCAGGAGGCGGGGCCGCGAGCGCGGCCACGTTTCGGCGGGCGACTCTTTGCCACGAAGTTGCTTCACCCACAGATTCGGCAAATGACCTTGGCGGTCTTGACGAATCGTCGCGGAGAATCGGCGGCGCCGGTTGTTCTCGGCGACGACTCTGCCGCGCCGGCACCTTTCCCGAGATTCCTTTCAGTTCTCCGCCCGGTGCCCCCCAGGCCCCGGACGACGGGCCAGGCTCCGCCGCCAACTTGAGGGATTCCCAGTAGGGGGCGGTGCGCGGCCGCGCCGGGCCGGCCGCAATCCTTACGCCCGTTGCCACCCCTGTCCTCGTCTTCCCCGGCAGAACCGCGAAAAGCCCTTTCCCGGGAGAAATCGTTTGAAGTCTCAAGAGTTGTCGAGGCGGGAACCGAAACGGAGAAGGACATCCGACGGTGAAAACCCTCAGCGATCGAGCGGCGGACTCGGAACAGCGGCAAAGGACCCGCGAGCCGCCCCCCACGCCTGAACCCCGCCGTAGCGGTTGCTCTCACCCGAATGGCCCCGAATTATCCCTCCCGTATCCAAAGGAGCCGGGCTGTGAACGCCAAGCCATCTGTCAATCGGAAGACTACGTTCGCGTGTCGGACGGCCGCCGCGACTGTCCTGGCGCTGTGCTGGACGGGCTGGGTCGGCGCGCAGACCGACGTGCCGCCGGCCAGGCTCGGCATCCTGCCCGAAGCGCCGGGCGCCGGCCCCACGGCCGCCCCCGCCTCCCCCGAAGGCGGGACGCCCATCCACGACAGCAACGTCGTCCAGGCCGGCTGCAGCACGTGCAGCGGCGGCCTTCTCGGGGCGGCCATGGGGCACGGCGAGGGCGGCGGCGGGGGGTGCGGCAGCGGTTGCTGCGGCGGCAACTGCGTCCCCGGGCGCCTCAACTGCTGCAGCGATTGCGAGGGCCGGACGGCCCTGGGCCGGCTGCTGTGCGGCGTGTACTGCTGCATCTGCTGTCCCGACCCGTGCTACGAGCCGTGCTTCATCCCGGCGGCCAACGCCTCGTTCTTCGTGGACTCCGCGCGCCCCGTGAGCCAGATGCGCATCCGCTGGGACTCCGGCCTGAATTTCACCACGCCGGACCGGTCCGAATACTTCTGGGCGCGCGCGGATGGCACGGGTAAGGGCCCCAAGGGCAGGGAGGTGAGCCTGAGCTACAATGACCTGAATGTGTACACGGAGACGGCGATCGGCAAGAAGCTCAGCCTCTTCGTCAACCTGCCCTACCGAAACGTGGACCCGCAGGTCAATAACCATGCAGCCGGCTTTGGGGACATGGACTTCGGCACCAAGACGCTACTGCTCGATTGCGAGCTGCTGCAGGTCGCCTTCCAGTTCCGCACCTATGTCCCGACCGGGAACTTCACCAAGGGCGTCGGCAACGGCCACGTGTCCCTGGAGCCGTCGATTCTGGCCACGTTGAAGTTGACGGCCTCGACCTACTTGCAGGGGCAGCTCTCGGAGTGGATCCCGCTCGGCGGCGACACCAACTACATGGGCAGCATCCTGCACTACCACGTCAGCCTGAACCAGGTGCTGTACCGGATCCTGCCGGACGTGCCGATCATCGGCACGATGGAGTTCAACGGCTATTCGTTTCAGGACGGGGCGTTCACCGACCCGGTGCTCGGGGCGTTCCAGAAGTCGAGCGGCGACAGCTGGCTGAGCTTCGGGCCTGGCGTTCGCATGGACGTGTGCAAGAAGATCGACTTCGGCCTGGGCACGGCGTTCGGCATTGGCAGCCACGGTCCGGAGCAGCTCTACCGGACCGAGTTCCGCTGGCGCTTCTGAGAGACGGCGTAAGCCGGCTGGTCCCGCAACCCGCGGGGCGCACCGGCGAACGGCCGGCGTAAGCCGGCTGGTACGGCACCCCACGTGGGGTGTCGTACCAGCCGGCTTAC
>JBBRPS010000892.1:0-3549 GCA_038227745.1 Gemmatales bacterium
CGCCCCGCCTCATCCGCCGGCAACGTACTTTGGAGCAAACGCATCTTCGTCACAGCCTCCCTGATGCCTGGGTTCTCGATAAACGTAAGGTATCAGGTGGCTGTGACTTAGACACTCGCCAAACGGTATTGCGGCTAAACGTCAGGAAGACCTTCGTCGTTTAGCCGCGTTTCGGAGAAACGCGGTTCTGCGAACCGCGGCTAAACGTCAGACCTTGTTCCTGGATGGACCCTGGGATGAGCCGGCATTGATCTCCTGGGATCCATTGTCGCCGCGGCGGTCCGGCCGGGCAACCGCGGTCGGGGCGCTACCGGGCGATGCGGGCGCCGCCGCCGGCCGCGAGGTGCTCCAACTCCTTCAGCGTGATCTGCGAGGTGTCGCCGCGCGTCGTCTACAGCAGCGCCCCGTGCGCGGTGCCGAGGTTGACCGCCTCCTGCGGCCCGCGGCCGCGGGGAAGACGGGGGCGGCGGGCGGCCTTACAATACCCCGGCAGCTCGTCGGGGTGTCACGTCCGTGTCCCGCTCGCCGTGCGGCGGGCGGGGAGGCTCTCACCAAGAGGAGGATCCGATGAAACGACTGAGCGTGGCCGTGGGGACTCTGCTCGCCGCCGTCCTGTGCGCGGCGCCGGCGGCCGCCGGCGAGGCGAAGACCTACAAATCGCCCAAGGAGGTCTTCAACGCCTTCTTCTCCGCCCTCAAGCGGGACGACTGGAAGACGGCAGCCAGGTGCCTCACGCCCGACTCCGAGAAGAAGCTGGCCGGCGGCATGGTGGTTGGCGTGCTGTTCATGAAGGGCTTCATGACGGCGTTCGCCGATAAGGACGAGACGGGCAAGGTCAAGGAGACCCTGAAAGCGGTGGATAGTCTCCTCGAGAAGCACGGCTTGACCGAGGAGTCCCTCAAGAAAGCAGATCTCGAGAAGTTGAAGGAGTTGAAGGACAACCCCGAGGAGGGCAAGAAGCTGCTCCTGAAACTGGGTGGCATGGTAAAGGACCGCGGCGGGTTCATCGGCGGGATCGTGGCGCTGATGAAGAAGTCCGGCAAGAGCGGCGGGCCGTTCGATGTCCAGGGGGCCGAGTTGCAGGACGTGAAGATCGAGGGCGACAAGGCCAAGGGGACGGCGGTTGTGAAGAAGGGCGACAAGGAGGAGCGCAAGGAGCTTGAATTCCGGAAGATCGGCGGGGGCTGGCGGATGGAAGCGCCCGAGGACTTCGGCAAGGGCCGGGGCCGGCGGCCGGGTGGGGCGCCGCCCGAGGCGCGGCGGCAGGATCGGCCCGCCCTGATCGCGCGGGGAGTGGGCTGGCCGTTTCGCGCTCGGCTGTGAACGCGAAACGGCCAGCCCACTCCCAGCCGCCGGAGGAGTCCGTCCGCCGCGGCCGCGATCCAGTAATCCCACGTCGCCTCAAGGAGAGCCATCCGGATGAAGACAAGAGCCTACCTCGTCGCCGGCATTCTGACCATCGCCTGCGCGGCCCTGCGCCCGCTGCCGGCGGGCGAAGCCGGCAAGGTCGCCATCAAGGCGACCTCAGACTACCTCGACTTCCTCGACAACGGCGAACTGGTCGGCCGGTACCACATCGGCCCCACCGTGCCCAAGCCGTACTTTTGGCCTCTGAACGCGCCCGGCGGCATCCCCGTGACGCGCGCCTGGCCGATGGAGAAGGCCGGCCCCGGCGGCTCGACCGACCACCCGCACCAGAAGTCGGCCTGGTTCTGCCACGGCGACGTCATTCCCGAAGGGATCGAGCTGACGGAGAAGGTTCGCGGCGTCAAGGGCGTGGACTTCTGGTCGGAGGCGAAGGGCCACGGCCGTATCGTCTGCACCTCGGTCGGCACGCCGATGGCCGGCAAGGGCCACGCGAGCGTCGTGACGAAGAACGAGTGGCGGACCGCGGGCGGCAAGAAGATCCTCGACGAGACGCGCGTGCTGCGCCTTTACGACCTGGGCAAGGCGCGGCTGCTGGTGTTCGACATCGACCTGCTCGCCAGCGTCGCGCCGGTCACGTTCGGCGATACCAAGGAGGGCGCGATGGGCGTGCGCGTTAACGATGTGATCCGGGCCGAGACGGTGCAGAACAAGAAGCGCGTGGACGGCTCCGGCCGCATCGAGAACGCCGAGGGCAAGGTCGGCGAGCGCGACAAGAAGGGGCCGGTGTGCTGGGGCCAGTTGTCGGCCTGGTGCGACTACTCCGGCCAGGTCGGCGGCAAGGAGGTCGGCATCACGGTCTTCGACGATCCGAAGAACCCGTACCCGGCGTGCTGGCACGTGCGCGGTTACGGCCTGATGGCGGCGAATCCGTTCGGGCGCGACAGGTCATTCCCCGCGCTGAAGGGCAAGAGCGAACTGGTGCGGCTGGTACACGGCCAGCACCTGCGGCTGCGCTACGGCATCCTGCTGCACGCCGGCAACGCGACCGAAGGGCACGTCGCTGAGGCCTACCAGCGCTTCGTGAAGCTGCGGGCGGCGGAGTAGTCGGTCAAGCCCACGGGTGGCAACCCGTGGGCTTTGAGTCTGGTTGAGGGAAGCCCACGGGTTGTAATTCACGGGAGTTTCCACATGAAGTTCGCCGCGATCATTGAGTACCTGCAGGACAAGGCGAAGATCGCCGAGGTGCGGCCGGTCCACCGCCAGTACCTCGCGAGCCTGCGCGACAGCGGCCGGCTGGTCGCCTCCGGGCCGTTCACCGACGACAGCGGCGCCCTCATTATCTACGAAGCGCCGTCGCGCGAGGAGGCCGAGATGATCCTCCAGGGCGACCCGTTCCACCAGGCCGGCATCTTCGTGAGGTGGCAGTTGCGGCCGTGGAACCCCGTCATCGCCAATCGCGATCTGCTGCCTTGAACGAGGAGACCGCTCATACACGTCAAGCGACTCCTGATCGGCCTGTCCCTGTCGTGTTCCGGGAGCCGGGCCTACGGCAGCTGCAGCACCACCTTCAGACACGCCTCAATCTCCCGCATCGCGGCATCTGAAAGAAACCCGATGGTCCGCAGCACGAGCGCTTGATCGAAGGTCGTGACGTTGATGCAGGAGGCCACGCAGACCTTGCTCAGTCCCGACCCGGTTTCCACCGCTGGGTCCAGCAGCACCTCCGTTCCGGGTATGCCGTGCCGGGTGGTGGTGATCTGGACAAGGATCGTGTCGTCGATCAAATGATTCAGGAAGTCGGCCTGCACCACCACGGCCGGGCGTTTCTTGCTCCCGCTCATGTCGGTGTACTGCCAGTCCACTTCGACGACTTCGCCGCGATTCATGCGTCCTTCCGAATGAGATCGTCGTCGGCCGGGTTGTCCCAGTTCCGCCCGAAGGGTTTCAGCATCAGTCGCAGCTTGTCGTAAATCTCCCTGCGGATCAGGAGGTATTCCTGCCCCGTGCGGGGATCGACGAGGGCTGCCGGCTGCTGGGCGGCGTCCAGGGCCTTCGCTTGATCTTGGCTGAGCTCGAGCATGGCAGTCTCCTTTACGGGAATCTTACCCATTTTCTGCTTCATCCAACAAGTCCTCCGCCCGACGCTCCAGCTTCCGCCGCATCACCCCCTGCAGCCGCCCC
>JBBRPS010000893.1:0-3546 GCA_038227745.1 Gemmatales bacterium
CCGCTCGCGGCTAAACGTCCGCGCCTACTCGTCCGCCGTGGGCGGAGTTCGCCACTCGAAGCCGAGGATCTGCTCGCACCACGCCGCCGCCGACAGCAGCTCCGCTTCCTTCCACGGCGGCCCCACGAGCTGGATCGCCAGCGGCAGGCCGTCCGCACTCCACCCCGCCGGCAGCGACACCGTCGGCAGCCCCGTGTAGCTCCACGGCGAGGTGAACGCCGGATCGCCAGTCGTCGCCGCATCGGGCGCCGGGCCGCGCGTGGCCGGCGTCAGCAGCGCGTCCACACCCTCGAAGCAGCTCAATACCTCGCGCGACAAGCGCCGCTGGTGCTCCTTGCAGTTCGCGTACTCCGGCGCCGGACACGCCAGGCCCTCTTCCAGCAGCTTGCGGATGTTCGGACCGTAGTCCTCGGGGTGGCGGCGCAGCCGCGCCTCGTGGAACTGGGCGCCTTCGACCGCCATCACGACCCGGTGCCGCGGCAGCACCTCCGCGAAGGCGGCCGGCAGCGCCACCTCCTTCATGGGCGCGTCCGCCCGCCGCAGCGTCGCCTCGATGTCGTCCATGAATTCGAGCCCTTCCGGCTCCAGCATGTCCTGAAAAAGGCCGCGCACCAGGCCGAGCCGCGGCGGCCGCAGTGGAGCGTTGAGGAGCGCCGTGTAATCGGGCACCGCCCGGTCGCTGCAAGAGGAGTCGTAGGGGTCGGGGCCGGCGAGCGCCTGCAAGAGGACGGCGAGGTCGTGGGCGGTGCGGGCGATGGGGCCGGGGTGGTCCATCGACGGGGCGAGCGGGACGATGCCGTGGACGCTGACGCGGCCGTAGGTCGGCTTGCAGCCGGCGACGCCGCAGTACGACGCCGGCCGCGTGATCGAGCCGCCGGTCTGCGAGCCGAGGGCGCCGAGGCACATGCCGCACGCCATCGCCGCCGCCGAGCCGCTGCTGGAGCCGCCCGGCGTGCGCCCGGGGTTCCAGGGGTTGCGCGTCACCGGCGGGTCGAAGCTGGCGTACTGGGTCGTGACCGTCTTGCCGAGCAGGACGGCGCCCGCTTCGCGCAGACGCCGCACCACGGTGGCGTCGGCGCGGGCGATGCTGTTGGCCCACAGGGCGGAGCCTGCCGCCGTGGGCCAGTCGAAGACGTCGATGATATCCTTGATGGCGATGGGGATGCCGTGCAGCGGCCCGCGCCAGCGGCCGCGCCGCTGCTCGTCGGTCAGGCGCTCGGCGGCGGCGCGGGCACTGTCGCGCTCGACGAACACCCACGCCCGGACGCGCGGCTCGTAGCGGTCGATGTTCGCGAGGCAGGCGTCGAGGAGTTCGAGGGGGGACAGTCGGCCGTGGCGGATGTCGTCGGCCGCGGCGTGGATGGTCGGCAGCATGAACGGATCCCTGGTTGGTCGCGTCACCTCGTGGGCAGTTATTCTAAGGGACGGGGGCAGGCTTGCAACGTGCGTGTTGCCGCGGCCCGCGGTTTCGGGATAGGATGGCGGTCGGGACGGGCAGGTGCCGTTTGCCGCGATCGGCCTTCCGGGTTCGTGGGCGACTCGCTCCGCGAGTCGCTCGGGGGGCAATCAGCCGTCTCCACAAAGCGACTCGCGGAGCGAGTCGCCCACGAACATTGAGGGCAGCCGATGCAGTCTCCTCTCCAGGGCGAAGGGCCGCTCTACACCGACCCATCGGCCGACCGTGCGCGCGCGTGGTTTGCGAGCAAGCCGCGAGCCCTGACCGACAAGCTCACCACGGTGGCCGAGGCGGTCGGCCGACTGATCCACGACGGCGATTACCTGGCGCTCGGCGGCTTCGGCAGCGCCCGCCTGCCAACCGCGGTCCCCCACGAGATCCTCCGCCAGGGCAAGCAGAACCTCGGCTTCGCCGGCCACACCGCCACGCACGACTTCCAGATCCTGTGCGCCGGCAACCTGATGGGCCGCGGCAGGACGCTGGCGAAGGTGGACATCGCTTACGTCATCGGCCTGGAGGCGCGCGGCCTGTCGGCGCACGGCCGGCGCGTGATGGAGTCGGGCGACGTCGAGTTCACGGAATGGACCAACTTCGCGCTGGCGACGCGCTTCAAGGCGGCGGCGATGGGCGTGCCGTTCCTGCCGTCGCGGTCGATGCTCGGCACCGACACGTTCCGTCACAGCGCCGCAAAGGTCATCGCCTGTCCGTTCACCGGCGAGCACGTCGTCGCCCTGCCGGCGCTGTATCCCGACGTTGCCGCGATTCACGTCCACGAGGCCGACCGCTACGGCAACTGCCGGCTGCGCGGCACTAGCGTCGCCGACATCGATCTGGCACGCGCGGCGAAGCGCCTCATCATCACCTGTGAGCGGCTGGTACCGAACGACGAGATCCGCGCCGACCCGACGCGGACGGTCATCCCGTTCTACTGCGTGGACGCGGTGTGCGAGGTGCCCTACGGCAGCTACCCCGGCAACATGCCGTATGAGTATTTCTCCGACGAGGAGCACCTGCGCCACTGGCTGACCGCCGAGCGCGACCTCGACACCTACCGGGCGTTCCTGGAGAAGTACGTCTACGGGCCGCGCGACTTCGCGGAGTATCTGCACCTGTGTGGGGGCCTATTGCGGCTGCAGGAGTTGCGGCAGCAAGAGTTCCTGCTGCACCGCGGGCGGTAAAGCCCACGGGTTGCAACCCGTGGGCTTCAGTGGATGATGCCATGAACTACAACGCGATGGAGCTGATGATCTGCTGTGCCGCGCGCCTCCTCGAAGACGGCCGCACCGTCGCCGTCGGCACGGGCGTGCCGTGCGCCGCCGCCATGCTCGCCCAGCGCACCGCGGCCCCGAACCTCGTCATCTTCTTCGAGGCTGGCGGCGTCGCGCCGCAGCTGCCGACCATGCCGATCAGCGTCGGCGACTCGCGCACCTTCTACCGCGGCCTGATGGCGACCAGCATGTGCGACATCATGGAGACGTGCCAGCGCGGCCTGATGGATTACACCTTCCTCGGCGGCGCCCAGATCGACGCCCACGGCAACCTCAACTCGACGATGATCGGCGACGATTACGCCCGCCCGAAGGTGCGCTTTCCCGGCAGCGGCGGCGCCAACGACCTGGCGTCGCTGTGCTGGCGCATCCTCGTCGTCACCAGCCACGACCGCCGCCGTTTCGTCAAGAAGCTCGACTTCCTCACGACGCCGGGCTTCCTCACCGGCCCGGGCGCGCGCGAGGCGGCGGGCCTGCCCCCCGGCACCGGCCCGTACCGCGTCATCACCGACCTGGCCGTCCTGGGCTACCACGAGCAGACGAAGCGCATGGAGGTGTTGAGCCTGCACCCCGGCGTCGAGATGGAGCAGGTGTGCGCCGCGACCGGCTTCGAGCTAACTGTTCACGTACCGCTCGGCGTGACGCGGCCGCCCACCGACACCGAGCTGACCATCCTGCGCGAGGAGGTGGACCCACACCGCTACGTCATCGGGCGCTGACTTGGTTCGTGGGCGACTCGCTCCGCGAGTCGCGGCTCTCGCTCCACGAGCGAGTCGCGGCTCTCGCTCCACGAGCGAGTCGCGGCTCTCGCTCCACGAGCGA
>JBBRPS010000894.1:0-3535 GCA_038227745.1 Gemmatales bacterium
GGTCGCGACCCCGCGCTCGCCCCCCGCGCAGCGGGATCTGGCTCACCGCTCGCGGCTAAACGGATCTTGTCGCCAGACGCCAAGACCTCCCGCCCTGAACCACGGTTGCGGTTTTCCTCCCTTCCGCATGTGCCCCGACGCTGCTACGGTGATATAAAAGCCACGGGCGCCGAGCCCTGCTGGAACGGGGCGCTCCGCGGACATTGGTCGATCCACCTCCCGCGGGCCCGCACGACGGCCCCTGGCCTGTTCGTCCCGCTACCCGAACAGAGGACGGAAAGACCCATGCTGGTCGGCCAGAAAATCGGGCCGTTCACCGTTGACAAAGAACTCGGGGCCGGCGCCATGGGCGCCGTCTACCGGGCGCGCCACGCCGAGACCGGACAGCGCGTGGCCATCAAGATCATCGCCCCCGGCCTGGGCGGCAACGAGACCGTCATGAAGCGCTTCCAGCGCGAGGCGGCCATCCTCAAGCAACTCCGCCACCCCAACATCGTCCGCCTCGTCGCCACCGGCAAGTTCAGCGGCACGCCCTTCTACGCCATGGAGTACGTCGAGGGCGAGTCGCTCGACCGCGTCATGGCCCGCCGCGACCGCCTGAGCTGGGAGGAGATCGTCACCCTCGGCAACCAGCTCTGCGACGCCCTCAAGCACGCCCACGACAAGGGCATCGTCCACCGCGACCTCAAGCCGTCCAACATCATGGTCCTGCCCGACGGCACCGTGAAGCTCACCGACTTCGGCATCGCCAAGGACCTCGACGTTACGGCGTTGACCTCCGCGAACTGCACCGTCGGCACGGCGTCGTACATGTCGCCGGAGCAGTGCAAGGGCGAGCGCAACCTGACGTTCAAGTCCGACCTGTACTCGCTCGGCATCATGTTCTACGAGCTGCTGACGGGCGACAAGCCGTTCAAGGCTGAGAGTCCGATGGACATGTTTCTGCAGCACGTCCAGGGCACATTCGAGCGGCCCCGGCGCCTTGTGCTCGACATCCCGGTGTGGCTGGACAACCTCGTCTGCCAGCTCCTGGAGAAGAAGCCGGAGCAGCGCCCGCGCGACGCCTCGATCGTCGCCGAAGCGCTGAACCGGATCAAGGAGAAGGTCGAGGCACAGCAGAGTGCCGGGCTCGACGCGGCCAAGGCCCGCGCCGGCGAAGGGCCGAAGCTCGACGAGGAGGACAGGGACGCCGCCCGCACGCTGCTGGGCAAGAAGAAGAAAAAGAAGAAGGCCCGGCCGTTCTACCAGAAGCGCTGGTTCAAGGGCGTCGTCTACTCGGCCATGCTGGTGGGGATCGTGCTCGTCTTCTGGCTCGCCTTCATCAAGAAGCCGAGCGCGGAGGCGCTCTACCAGCACGCCGAGAAGACCATGAAGAACGGCTCGCTGGACGACAAGATCGCCGCGCGCAAGGACGGCGCGCTCGCCGAATTCTTGAAGTACCATCCGACCCACGAGAAGGCCCCAAAAGTGCGGGCCTGGGCGGATGAGGTCGATCGGGAGAAGTGTGAAACGGATCTCGTATACCGTTTCCGGACCGGCAAAGACTTTAATCCGGATGGAGAGGAGATACAGGGCCAAAAGGCGATCAAGGCGGAGGACGAGGGCAAACTGGCCGAGGCCCGAAAAATCTGGAAGATGCTCAAGCCGAACGAGAGCCAGAAGGATCCGGAGAAGCGGGCCTATGGCCTGGTGGCGCAGGAACGCCTGAAGCGGCTGGCCGAGGTGGACGCCGTGGAGAAGCAGCTGTTGAAGTACACCGGCAGTAAGGGAATCTCCGCGGATTTCAAGGCGGCGAACGACCTGGAGAAGGAGGCGATCGAGGCCCTGCAGCTGGAGATCTTCGGCGGGGCCGCCAAGGCCCCCGAAGCATGGAAGAGTTGGAAAAAGTTGAAGGACGATCTGGACGAGGCGCGCGACGACCTCGCCAAACGCCCCTTCTTGCTGCTCGCCGCGAAGCATGTGCGGGAGTTGAACCAGCGGCTGCCCGCCCCCCCGAACCCGGCGCCGGAAGCGGAGAAACGCAAAGGCGCCCAACCCTGACCCTCACAGCCTCCGTGGCACAGGCGTCTCGCCTGTGCTGTCCCCGCCAAACACAGGCGAGACGCCTGTGCTACGGAGGTAATGGAACTGCTTGTTACCCGCTGACCTTCGCCCCTCTCCTTCCTCGGAGACCGCACCCGTGAAGCAGCCCGTCAAGCGCCCCCGCAGCGAGGAAGCGTTCCGTCGCGCCTGTGAACTCATCCCCGGCGGCGTCAACAGCCCGGCCCGCGCCTTCGGCGCCGTCGGCGGCCACCCCATCTTCATCGCCCGCGGCGAGGGGCCGTACCTCTTCGACCTCGACGGCAACCGCTACCTCGATTATGTCGGCTCCTGGGGGCCACTGGTCCTCGGCCACGCCCACCCGCGCGTCGTCAAGGCCGTCGAGGAGGCGCTGCACAAGGGGGCCAGCTTCGGCGCCCCGACCGAGCTGGAGACGCAGCTCGCCGAGCTGATCGTCGCGGTCGTGCCGTCCATCGAGATGGTGCGCATGGTCAGCTCCGGCACCGAGGCGTCGATGAGCGCCATCCGCCTGGCCCGCGGCTTCACCGGCCGCGACGTCATCGTCAAGTTCGCCGGCTGCTACCACGGCCACGTCGATAGCCTGCTGGTGGCGGCCGGCTCCAGCGCCACCACGCTCGGCGTGCCCAATAGCCCCGGCGTCCCGGCCGGCTGCACCGCGGACACGCTGCTGCTGCGCTACAACGACACTGCGGCCCTGGCCGAGGCCTTCGAGGTACACGGCCACCGCATCGCGGGCGTCATCCTCGAGCCGGTCGTCGGCAACATGGGCCTGGTGGTGCCGGGCGCCGAGTTCCTCGCCGAGCTGCGCCGGCTGACGCTGCACTACGGCGTCCTGCTGATCTACGACGAGGTGATGACGGGCTTCCGCCTGGC
Organism: Gemmatales bacterium; assembly: GCA_038227745.1. GTDB lineage: Bacteria > Planctomycetota > Planctomycetia > Gemmatales > Gemmataceae > DASPXY01. Next base: position 2,935 of record JBBRPS010000894.1, read on the forward strand.
GCTGGGCGGTGCGCAGGAGCTGTTGAAGCAGCAGCCCGACCTGACCGTGCTGGGCAAGATCGTGGGCGGCGGCCTGCCGGTGGGCGCCTACGGCGGGCGGGCGGACATCATGAGCAAGGTGATGCCGGCCGGCCCGGTGTTCCAGGCGGGCACGCTCTCGGGCAACCCGCTGGCGATGGCCGCGGGGCTCGCCACGATCCAGGAGCTGCGCGACCATCCGCCCTACGAGAAGCTGGAGCGGCTAGGCCAGGCGCTGACCGAGGGCCTCGACCAGGCCGCGACCGCTGCCGGCGTCCCGCACCAGGTGCAGCGCGTCGGCAGCATGTGGACGCTCTTCTTCGCCGCCGCGGCGGTGACGGACTACGACACGGCGCGCAAGAGCGACACGGCCCGCTTCGGCCGCTTCTTCTGGGCGATGATGGACCGCGGCGTGTACCTGCCGTGCAGCCAGTTCGAGGCGGCGTTCCTGTCGGCGGCGCACACCGAGGAGCACGTCGGGCAGACGCTCGCGGCAGCCCGCGAAGCACTCGGCGAGCTGGTGTCAGGGGGCGAACGGCCGGCGTGAGCCGGTTGGTACGTCATCCCACGTGGGGTGACGTAC
>JBBRPS010000895.1:0-3534 GCA_038227745.1 Gemmatales bacterium
CACCCAATGTGGGGTGACGTACCAGCCGGCTTACGCCGGCCGTTCGCCCCGAATTGCGATCGCTCTAGATGACCTCGCGGAGCGGCTCGATGCCCGAATCGACGAGGTACTGCGGCCGGCCGTTCGGGTCGAAGATGCGCGTCTGGCTCAGGTTCAGGCCGATGTTGTGATACAGCGTCGCGAACACCTCCTGGAACTTCACCGGCCGCTGCGTCGCGTGCCCGGCGTTGCGGTCGGTGGCGCCGATGACCTGGCCGGTGCGCATGCCGCCGCCGGCGAGGAGGGCGCAGCTGACCTGCGGCCAGTGGTCGCGGCCGGCCCCGCTGTCAAGAGCTTATGCAGTCCGGGCATTCGTCCAGGTGGGCGCTGGTGGCGCGCAGCTCCGCTTCTTCCAGTCGCCCCTGGTTGAAGGCGATCAACTGAGCTTCGGAAGGATGGGGGGACGGGTTGCTCATGGCCTGCGACTCGGGGGTGGAGACCTGCCGCCATAAAGGCATCTCGTTTAGCCGCGGTTCGGAGAACCGCGCTCGCCGAACGCGGTTCTCCGAACCGCGGCTAAACGAAGGGAGACCTTGTCCGGGCTGGACTCCGTAAACGGGGATCCGGTTCGTGAACGCCGCCATACGAAAGAGCGCCTTCCGCGCGAAAACCTTACACGAGTTGACGAGGGCAGGAATCCCGCCGCCCTCATTCCGAGATCTCTCCGCCCCAGTCCAGCAGGCCCTCGGACAGCTGGCGCAGGCGCTGCAAGACCCGCGACTTGGCGGTGTACACGGCCCCGACCGATATGTTCAGCTCCCCGGCCACGGCCTCCGCGGCCAGGCCGTCCAGCGCCTGCCGGCGAAACGCCTGCATGGTTGGCGGCTCGAACTCGACCGCCACTTCGTCGAGGAGGCGGTTCAGCACGAACTGGTCGTGCTCGCGGTCCCAGGCCTCGGCCAGCTCACTGTTCGGGTCTTCCAGGTCTTTGAGGCGGGCCAGGACGTCCGTGTCGCCGGTGCCCTGCGGCTCGCCCCGCCGGGCCGCCCAGAAGTCGTGCGTGCAATGGGAGGCCGCGGTTCACCGCGAAAGGCGGCCCGGTCACGATCGTGTCGCCGCAGCTGACCGTGACCTACACCGCAGGCCCCAACCTCAACGCGGCGCGGGTCGCCATCACCAACCGGCAGGACGGCGCGGCCGAGGTACTGGCGGCGAACACCGCCGGGACGGCCATCACCGCCAGCTACAACGCCGCCACGGGCGTCCTGGACTTGACCGGCACCGACACCGTCGCCAACTACCAGCGCGTGCTGCGCACCGTCACCTACAACAATACCCGGATCGTCCCGGATACCACCGCGCGCACCATCACCTTCCGGGTGAGCGCCGGCACGGTGAACGGCGACACGGCCACCAGCACCGTCCAGATCACCCTGGTCAACAACGCGCCGGTGCTGGATAACAGCCTGGCCTTCGACCTCACGCCCATCCTCGCCAACCCCGCGAACAACCCCGGGAACCGGGTGGCGGCTGACCTCCTGACCCGGGCGGTGGCGACACGGTTCACGGTCGCCGACCTGCCGGCGGGGATGCTGGGGGCGGCGTACGCGGGCGCCCGCCTCGTGCAGATCGACGCCGACGCGGCGCGCCACGGCTGGTTCGTGGACGCGACGCCCCTTACAGGACGAGGAGTTCGCGGGCGGGGCGGCGATGGCCGGCAGCCCGGCGGACGGCCGCATGGACCTGCTGACGGTGGTGCTGCACGAGCTGGGGCACGTCGCGGGCCGGGACGACGTGGCGGACGGCCTGATGGGCGAGTTCCTCGCCACGGGCACGCGCCGCGTGGCGGCCCTCGACGCCGTCTTCGGCGGCTGACCACCCTCGGGCGCGGGCCTGCGCTGCTGTGGCGTTCCCCAGGATTTCCGGTCACGAAGGAAAGCCGGATAGTCGGAGTCAGCGGGGCCTGACGCTGACCCCGACTCGCGGAGCGAGTCGGCCACGAACCGCTGACCCCGACTCGCGGAGCGAGTCGGCCACGAACCGCTGCACCCGAACGACGACGACCCTGGCGGTTCGGTCTACCGGATGGTTGAGACACCCCCGGCCCGCGTCTCCGCCGGCATGGCCGGCGGAGGGCGCAGCCGGGTTGGCTCGGCCTCACTCGGCGTAGTGCGGCACCGGTGGCTGGGCGAGCTGCCCCGCCTTGACCACGCCGCCCTGCAGCACCGCCAGGAAGCGCGCCCGGTCCTGCAGCACCCTCATGTCCGCCAGCACGTCGCCGTCCACCACCAGCACGTCGGCCAGCTTGCCCGCCTCCAGCGTACCGAGCTCGTCGCCGCGGCCCATGATCTCCGCCCCCGTCTTCGTCGCGCACGTCACCGTCTCCAGCGGGCTGAAGCCGACGTACTCGACGAAAAACGCCAGCTCCCTGGCGTAGTCGCCGTGCGGATTCCAGGCGAAACCGTAGTCCCCACCCATCCCCACCCGGCCGCCCGCCTTCAGAATGCGCCGCGCACTCTCCGCCCCGCCCTCCAGCGTCTCCTTGTGGCCGTCGATCACCTTGCGCGGCAGCCGGAACTCTGGCCCGCGCTCGATGCTCGCCAGCTCGAAGTACAGCGCCGGCACCACCGGCACATCGCGCTGCAGCAGCAGCTCCAGTGCCTCGTCGTCCATGAACGTGCCGTGCTCCAGCGTATCGTAGCCGGCGCGCAGGGCGTTCTTGATGCCCGCGGTGGCGCGGCAGTGGCCCGTGACCTTGAGCTTGTGGTTGTGGGCCGTGGCGACGACGGCGTGCATCTCCTCGAACGTCATGCACAGCGTGTGGTGGTCGTTGGCGTCGGGGGCGGCGGCGTCGCCGGTCGGGTAGGTCTTGACCCATTCGACGCCGTCCTTGACGAGTTTGCGCACGGCGGCGCGGGCCTCCTCGGCGCCGTTGACGAGCAGCACCAGGCCCTCCATGCCGATCTTGCGGAAGTCGGGGTTCCAGTCCATCAGGCCGCCGACACCGCAGATCTCGCGGCCGCTGGACGCGAGGCGCGGCCCGGGGACCAGATCGTTGTCGATCGCCTTCTTAAGCCACACGTCGATGTTGAACAGGCTGCCGCCGCTGCGCGCCGCCGTGTAGCCGCACTCCAGCGCCAGGTGGGCGTTGACCGCGGCGAGGAGCGTCACGTACTCGACGGGGTACTTGATGTCGAGGTCTTCGAGAGCGGTGACGTTGAAGTAGGTGGGGTGGAAGTGGGCCTCGACCAGGCCGGGCATGATGGTGCCGCCGCGGGCGTCGATCTCGGCCCGGCCCGGCGGCAGTTCGGGGAGGCCGGCGGCGGGCCCGGCGTAGGCGATGCGGCCGTCGCGGATGAGGAGGGCGGCGTCGGCGACGGCCGCGGCGCCGGTGCCGTCGATCAGCCGGCCGTTGCGGATCAGCGTGGTGCCGGTGGCGGTCTTCATGGAGAGGGCTCCGTGAGATTACGGGGACGGCTCATCCGACCCCGTCAACCTACCGAAGGGGGGGTGATCGCCAACCCCGGAACTCAACCCAGGCGAACGGCCGGCGTG
>JBBRPS010000896.1:0-3531 GCA_038227745.1 Gemmatales bacterium
CCTGCAGTCCCTCGACCTCAGTGATTGCGCGGGCCTGACGGACGTCGGCCCGCTGGCGGGGCTGACCGCCCTGCAGTCCCTCGACCTCAGTGATTGCGCAGGCCTGACGGACGTCGGCCCACTGGCGGGGCTGACCGCCCTGCAGTCCCTCGACCTCGGGAGGTGCAAGGGCCTGACGGATGTCGGCCCGCTGGCGGGGCTGACCGCCCTGCAGTCCCTCAACCTCAGCGGGTGCGCGGGCCTGACGGACGTCGGCCCGCTGGCGGGGCTAACCGCCCTGCAGTCCCTCAACCTCAGTGCTTGCGCGGGCCTGACGGACGTCGGCCCGCTGGCGGGGCTGACCGCCCTGCAGTCCCTCGACCTCAGTGCTTGCGCGGGCCTGACGGACGTCGGCCCGCTGGCGGGGCTGACCGCCCTGCAGTCCCTCAACCTCAGTGCTTGCGCGGGCCTGACGGACGTCGGCCCGCTGGCGGGGCTGACCGCCCTGCGAAAACTGGATCTGACCTCCTGTAGTGGCCTCCGCACCTTCGCCAGGCTCCGCGAACTCCTGCCCACCCTTGAGGAGCTTCGCCTCCACGGCTGCCATTTCGACGACTTACCCGAAGAGGTTTACGGCGAATTCCAGGGTGAAAACGTCCTGCACAAGGTCCGGGCGCATTTCGCCGACCTGGAATGCGGTCACGCCGAGGATGCGGAACTGAAGCTCTTCGTGCTGGGCAACGGCGACGTCGGCAAGACCCAGCTGTGCCGCAGGCTGTGCAAACTGCCTTTCGATGAGTCCATCCCCACGACCCACGGCGTTCAGCTTGGCCAGTTCCCGCTGCCCCTCGAAGGGCAGTCCACCCCGGTACAAGTCCGCTTCTGGGACTTCGGCGGCCAGGACGTCTACCACGGCACGCACGCCCTCTTCCTCCAGGGGCACGCGGTCTTCGTGATCCTCTGGACGCCGGACCGCGAGGAAGGCGAGGCGGAGGAAAACGGCGTACCCATCCGGCATCGCCCGCTGGCCTACTGGCTCGACTACATCCGCGGCCTGGCCGGCACCGAAAGCCCCGTACTCGTAGTCCAGAGTCAATGCGACGACGCGACCCAGCGCCGCCGGCATCCGCGCGTCCCCACCGAGGACTTTCGCTTCCTGAAGTCCCTGGAGTTCAGCGCGCGTACCGACCTCGGCCTCGACGTGCTAACGGCCCACGTCAAGGAGGGGGTGCGCAACCTGCTGGCGGCTCGGCCGCTGCGACAGGTCGGCGTGGGACGGCTGGAGGTGCGCGACCGGCTGCGCGGCCTTCTCGAGGAGGATCAGGCCCGCGCGCCGGCCGAACGGCGGCACCGCACGCTCACCTGGGATGCGTACCGCACCCTCTGCGAGAAAACGGGAAAAGTCACGGACCCGGCCGCCCTGCTCGACTACCTGCACCAGTGCGGCGTCGTGTTCTACCGGCGCGGATTGTTCGAGGATCGCATCATCCTGGACCAGGCCTGGGCCCTGGACGCCATTTACACCCTCTTCCATCGCCAGCGCACCTTGCCGTACCTGTGCCGGGACGGGCGCTTCACGCGGCAGACGCTGGCGCACCTCGCCTGGCAGGACTATTCCACCGCGGAGCAGGAAACCTTTCTCGGGATGATGCAGAGTTGCGGTATCTGTTTTCGCGCGCGAAACCTTTTCCGTGGCCATTCGCAACCCGAATGGGAGTACATCGCCCCGGACCTGCTCCCGGAATGGTCGGGAGTGCAGGACCAGCTATTCGGGCGGCTGCAGCAGACGGAACCCGCGGCGCGGGCGACGGTGTACTATGCCTTCCTGCACGAGGGCATCCTGCGCAACTTCCTGTCGCGGATCGGCGAGAAGGCGCGGGATGCCGCCGTGTACTGGAAGTACGGCTGCTGGTTCTGGGAGGAGACGACGCGCAGCGGGATCCTCATTGAGGACCGAAGAGGCACAAGGGGCGACCAGAGCGGCGCAGGGGAGATCGCGCTCTCCGCCTGGGGCGACGGCGCCGAGATGCTCGTGGACCACGTCCTTGAAACCTTGCAGCGCATCCCCGTCGGTCGACCGCCGGAGGTGACGCGGACCTCCGTCCAGCGGGAGAGGCCGGCCCTGGACGGGGAGCGGTCTGCCCGCGGCGTCGAGAACCTGGTGATCGCGCCCCGCGCGGATCTGCCCGCCCAGGGGACAAAACAGGTCTTCATCTCTTACGCCTGGGGGGACAACACCCCGCTGGGGAGACAGCGCGAGGAAGTCGTCGGGCGGCTGTGCGAACGGCTGCGGGGGTGGGGCTATGAAGTGGTGCGCGACCGGGACCACATGCGCCGCGGCGACCTTATCTCGGGCTTCATGAGGATGCTCCGCCACGGCGACCGGGTGTTCGCGATCCTGAGCGAGAAATACCTGCGCTCCGTCTTTTGCATGACCGAGCTGCACGGCATCTTCCTCTCCAGCCGGAGCGAAAAGGAGGACTTCTTGCGCCGCATCGTGCCGCTGACCCTGACCGATGCCCGGTTCGGCAGCATGCGCGAGCGCGCCGCCCACGTCCGCTACTGGAAGGACGAGGTCAAGGAGCTGGAGCAGTGCCGGAACGAGAATTTGCTGGGGGAGAACGACGCACAGCTCCTGATCAAGATGAGCCGCTGGGCTTTGGACGTCTCCGACATGCTCGCGCACCTTGCGGATGTCCTGCATCCGCTGAGCTTCGAGGAGATCGTCGCCGACGACTTCGCGGCCGTCGTGGACCTCCTGGCAAGGCGCTGATCCGAACAATTCTATTTTATCCATAATCGTCTGTAGTTATCCATTTGACTATTATCCCCTGCCCCCGTAGCATGGAGTGTCGGGGCGGTGCAGGTGCCGGCCCGAGTTCCGTCCGAGTCCGTCAAGGGGGTGCCTCGTGTCGGTCGCCACCGAGTTTCCCCAGGTCGAAGTCGCCATCGTCCTTCTGGAGCGAGCGGGGTTGTTCCTCGCCGAGTACAACCCCAAATGGTCCATGTTCACGCTGCCCCTGGCGCGGCTGCGGCGCCGGCCGATCCCCGGCGACGCGGCCCGCGAGAAGCCGCTGGAGGCCGCCGTCCGCGCCGCCACCCGCGCCCTCGGCCGGCCGCTGCCGACCATCGAGTTCCCGCGCCCGCTCGGCCCGAGCCTGCCCGCCCACGCCTACCTGCGCAGCGGCCGCGACCAGCAGACCAAGCGTTACACCTACCACACCTTCCGCCTGCGCGTCGCCGACCCGGCGCCACGCCACGCCCTCGGCTGGCACACCCTCTGGCTGCGCCCCGAGGACTTCCTGACGCATCACCCGGTCTCGCCGACGGCGGTCCACGTTCTCCGTCACCTGCCCGACGAGCCGGCCGAGGCGTGACGGGGGCCGCGTCGCGTGGGAACGGGCTCACCGGTTCGCGCGCCCTTCGCCCCTCCTCCCGCTCCGCCCCCGGTTCGTCGCCCCGGAGGCGTGAGCGGAGGAGTCCGTGTCCGCCTGCGCCGGCGGCTCTAATACACGAACCCGGTGAGGGTATGGGGTTGGAGTCCCGGCTTTA
>JBBRPS010000897.1:0-3529 GCA_038227745.1 Gemmatales bacterium
ATTTGTCGGAACATGACGCGACGACTCCAACGCAACGAGGAGGCCCGCTTCTACCACTACAAGTCGCACGAACTCCTGGCGCCCCAACGGATTAACCAACGGGAATGACGGACACAGTAGAACTAGCAACTGCCGAGAAAAGATAGTTTCTGAGTTCACGGAGACAAGCTCCGCCTTGATCGGACGAATCTCCGAAGCCACAACCGCAGCCCTGGTACGAGCCGAGGTAGTATACGTATGGTTTTTTGAATTGTACGATGACCTCAGCTCCCCATCCCCATTCGGCAAGCGTGCGGACATTGAATGCCGGTCGATTCTCATCCCATGGAATGATGGGCAAGACGCCATCGGATGCCAGATAGATCATCATGCACATCAAGATACTCCGCCGCCGAACTTGTTCTTCGAGCGCGCCGATGCGCCCTGGCAAAGGGATTAGGGCGCGCCGGCGCGCCCAAATACCCACACTTCACCTCCCTCCCGCCTCCCCGTCAAGCAAAATCCACGCCGGAGCCGACTTTGGACTTTGCCCAGCCGGGCGCAACAAGGGCAGTCTGTGCTTCCCCCATCGCGGTCGCGCCGCTGCGCTGAAGCCGGCGCCGCGGTCGGCTGCCGGTGGAGTTGGTCAGCGGCTGTTGAGGATCTCCGGCTAACCTGGCAACAGCGGGACAGGGCACGCCCGAACCGCGTCGTCCACAGGGGCGAGCATCAGGCCTTGTTGCATCACCTGCGCGATCGAGATCCGGTCGAAAGGGTCGTGGTGCAACGCCGGAAGGCTGGCGAGATGCACCACCGTCGCCTCGTCGATGGGTAGGCTCGCGATCTTATGGGCATCGCGCTGCCGCGGCAGGTACTCCGCCGGGGGAGCCGGCAGCGGTAACTTGCCCAGGGCATACTTGATAACCGCCTCCCACACGGAGGCCACGCTCAGATAGGCCTCGTTCGCCGGATCCCGGATCGCGTCTCGAAAGGCGGGCGGCAGCTTCGGGTCGCCGCTGATGTACCAGAGAAAAACGTGAGTGTCTATCAGTAGCCTCATTGCCCCTCAAACTCCTCAAGGATGCTTTCCGGCAGGGGCTGATCGAAGTCCGCGGGGACCCTGAACTGGCCGGCGCACAGCCCAAACGGCCTGGGCTGAAACCCGGGAGCGGGGACAGGCTTGACCTCCGCTACAGGGCGGTCATCGCGCACGACAAGGAAGGCTTCTCCTGCCTCGACGCGGTTGAGGAAGGCAAGGGGGTCGCGCTGGATCTCCTGGATGCTGATCGTGCTCATGCTGCCATTCTACAACCGGAAGTAACAGCGCGCGAAGATAACATCCGGGCGAGGACCAGCGGGCCGTCTTCGCGGAAACAGGCGCTCATGGCCGGCCTCGTTCACCAACCTTCCGGGATGCCCAAGAGGAGCAGCGAGTGCCGGGGTGCGAGCCGTAGGCCGACCGGGGAGACGGCGGCGCCGCGTACCGCTACGATGTCAGGGCGGCCCGCTCGCCCGCCCGGTCTTCCTTCCCGGAGGTCTCATGAGACGCGGCAAACCCTGGCTTCTCGGTGTCCTCCTCGCCGGCGCCATGCTGTTCACCGCAACGCCTGTCGCCTCGGCGCAGGCCCCCGGCAAGGCGCCGAAGCGCCTCAACTTCGTCGTCGTCCTGGTGGACGACCTGGGCTGGATGGACCTGTCCTGCCAGGGCAGCAAGTTCTACAAGACGCCGAACATCGACCGGCTGGCGCGGCAGGGCCTGCGCTTCACGGACGGCTACGCGGCGGCGGCCATCTGCTCGCCGACGCGCGCCGCGGTGATGACGGGGCGCTACCCGGCCCGCCTCGGCCTGACCGACTGGATCCGCGCCCGCTTCCAGCGCGGCAAGGCCGGCACGCCACGCCGCAACCCCACGGAGTACGTCGGCGGCCCCGACCAGAAGCTCCTCTGTCCGCCGAACCCCTTCTGGATGGAGCTGGACGAGGTCACCATCGCGGAGGTGCTGCGGGCACTGGGTTACGTCACCTGTCACATCGGCAAGTGGCACCTCGGCGACGAGGCCTGGTTTCCGCAGCATCAGGGCTTCGACTTCAACTTCGGCGGCTGCGACTACGGTCAGCCGCCGAGCTACTTCGACCCGTACGCGAACAAGAAGCTGACGGGCATCCCGCACCTGCCGCCGCGCCGCAAGGGTGAGCTCCTGACCGACCGCGAGGCGAGCGAGGCGGTCAAGTTCATCCACGCCCACAAGGACCGGCCGTTCTTCCTCCACCTCGCCCACTACGCCGTCCACACGCCGCTCATGGCCAAGCCCGAGGTCGTCGCGAAGTACAAGGGCAAGGGGGCCGACGGACAGAACAACGCCGTCTACGCGGCGCTGGTGGAAAGCGTGGACGACGCGGTGGGCGCCGTCCTTAAAGCGCTCGACGACGCGGGCGTTGCGGACCACACGGTCGTCGTCTTCACGTCCGACAACGGCGGCCTGCTCGGCTCGACGCACAACGGGCCGCTGCGCCTGGGCAAGGGCCACGCCTACGAGGGCGGCATCCGCGTTCCTTGGATCGTCCGCTGGCCGGGCGTCGTACACCCCGGAACGGTGTCGCACGAGGCGATCAGCAGTATCGACCTCTTCCCCACGGTCGTGGAGGCGGCCGGGGGGAAACTGCCGCGCGACCGGGCCATCGACGGCATTTCGCTCATCGGCCATCTCAAATCCGGCGGCAGGGAGAAGCTGAAACGCGCGGCGCTGTTCTGGCACTTCCCGCACTACCGCCACCCGCCCGGCCCGTACAGCATCATCCGCGCCGGCGACTGGAAGCTGACGAAGTTCTACGAGGGGCCGAAGCTAGAGCTGTACAACCTCCGGGACGACCTGGGCGAGAAGAACGACCTGGCCGCGAAGGTTCCCGAGAAGGTCAAGGAGCTGCACGAGAGGCTGAAGGCCCACCTGAAGGCGGTGGGTGCGAAGCTGCCGCGGCCCAACCCGAACTATGCGGCCGGAGGAACGGATCGTCGGCAAGTGCTCGCGACCCCGGGGCAGCCTGCCCCTGCGGGAACTGACGCGAACGGGCCGCCCTTCTACGCCGACAGGGCCAACCTGCTCGTTTACCTGGACGGCGACGGCAAGCCGGTCCCGGTGCGGACGACGGCCGACTGGCGGAAGCGGCGCGACCACGTCCTGGCGAACATGCAGCTCGTGATGGGGCCTTTGCCGCCGAACGCACGCAAGGTCCCGCTCGACCTGAAAGTCGAGGCCGAGGAGACGCTGCCCCAGGTTGTCCGCAGGCGGATCACGTTCGCGGTCGAGACGGGCGACCGCGTGCCGGCCTACCTCCTTATCCCGCGCGGCCAGAAGGGCAAGGCTCCGGCCGTGCTCTGCCTGCACCAGACGACGAAGATCGGCAGTGGGGAGCCGGCCGGCGTCGGCGGCCTCGCGAACCTGCACTACGCCCTGGAACTGGCCGAGCGCGGCTACGTGACGCTCGCTCCCGACTACCCGAACTTCGGCGGCTACCGGATCGACCCCTACGCCAGGGGCTACGCCAGCGCCACG
>JBBRPS010000898.1:0-3509 GCA_038227745.1 Gemmatales bacterium
ACGAAAACCTGCACTGAATTCAGGAGAGCCGCGACAGCCCGTGTTGTCGCGCTTTCCGCATGAATTCTGCGGTTTCCGAAGAGTGACACCACACTGTCATCGCTACCGACTTGGATGCAAGTTTTCGTGCCAGAAACACTGGGTGGAGCGGGGGACGGCCTGCTGGCGGGCGAAGCGGCGCTGAGAGGGGCGGTCGGGGCCGTGGTCGAAGGCATCGAGAAGGGCGGCGGCCTGGGCGCGGGAGCGGCGCGGGGTGGCCGCGGGGCGGTCGGCGGCGGTAGAATCGGGGGCAGACACGGTTTGGCTCCTGGGACAGCGTTGGTGTTGCTACCCGCTACCCTGGGAACCCGAGCCGTGTCCGTCTACCCCCGCCGACAAACGCCTCCAGCAGACCCGGCCCGGAGGAATTGGGCGAAAGGATGAGCGAGGCCGAGTGCGCCTTATGGGGCACAGCGTAGCGCCGCCTGAAGACGTTGGCGTTGTTTCCGCACTATCTCCTCCGTGTAGCCGAGAACAGACGCAATCGACGCGTCCAGGAACGCGAGACGCCCTTTGCATGCCTGCTTGTACCGGCGGAACAGCACCAATTCGTAGACTCGGTAGAGGAAGAAGAGCCCCTGATACGTGATCTGTGCTCTCCCTCCTTCACCCTTTTGTTCGGAAGTCAGCCACTCCACCAGGTGCGCTGGCCCTCGCTCCTCCCGCAGACGGCCGAGGCTCTCCTGGAAGTCCACCTGCTCACCTCGTAGCAACGGCCAGGGGATGAGCAAGGCGACACCGTCGAGGGGTGGCGCCTGTCCTGCGAGTTCCGAGACCTCACAGCGAACGATGCCCATGGGCTGCGGTAACTCCCATGTCAGAAACCTGTCCAGACCCCACCGCTGGTAGAAGTCAAGAAATCTCCCGGGGTGACCCTGCCGGCTCTCCCCCGGTGGCGCAGGTCGGGCATCACGCCCCTCCACACTGCCAGGTGACGCCTGCCCCTCCCGGCTCTCGCCGCCAGGCAGAGTCGCTGGGTAGGCGCCGTACTCGCCCAGGCAGGGGAATCGGGTTTCATCGACCACCCAGCCCTCGCAGTGTTGCCGGAGGACGTTCACTTCGGTGCGGTAGGTCGGGTTGAGGACCAGCCATCCGGCATACGCTTCCTGACGGCGCCGTAGCAGGTCCTCTGCATCCGGTCGTTCCCCGCGCCGTCTCTGGGCTGTCTGTCGGGGACCGGAGTTTTCCACGGTGCGCAGAAACTCCTCGATGGTTCGCATCGCCTCATTTGTCGTCATTTGGGGCTCTTGCCCCAGCAGAAAATGACCAAGCTGGTCCAGCGCCGCCTGCTGCCTCGGCCTGGGTAGTGACCGCAGATGCTCAAGGAATTCGCCGACCGTCAGAGAGTCCGGGTGCGCGCTTGGTCTCGTCGTTCCTGCCTGCCCTCCTTCGCCCTCGCCAAGCCAGACGCAGCCGGAGTCGATGGGACGCCCCAGGAAGAACCCGTGCCGGGTGGTTTGAGTCAGATCCCGCTCGAATGCCTCCTGGTCACGAGTGAAGAAGCCCGGGACTGCACTTTCGGCAAACTCGTTCTTGATCGCATCGATGACCCTGTCGCTCAGGGCGTAGAGCGGATCCTCCTGCAAAAAGGGGTGACCGGCATGGCGCTGCGCGAAGGCGGCCCAGGCCGGATCGAGAGGCAGCGTATCGCGTTGACGGCCCACGATCAATTCCCTCAAGGGTGCAGAGAAGCTCTCGGCCCCTCTTGCCGACACGGCGACCCGGTGAGACAGGTAGTATCCGAAACCAGTTCCTCCCTGGGTAGTGCCCCCCCCTCTCCGCGATGATGGTCACACCGTTCGGCCAGCCGATTGCTGGCCGAAGGACCTCAGGTGACATTGCTAAGGATGGGAGTCGCATGGTCAAGGGCGTACTCAGCGATACGGGCGGCAAGCCCTGCCGAGGGGGCGATGGACGGGAGATGGTGCGGGCGGAACTGATGGGGAGCCACACGCATGTCACCCTCTGCGGGGTGCAGGTCCACGTCTGGAAGCGCTGCGGAAAGTTCATTGCCCGTGGCCGCTACCTGGGCCAACCCTTCGGGGAGACTCTGGGCGGCGACGTGCCCGCAGCGACCGCACGCCTACGGCAGCTGCTCACCGAGATCGAGGCCGGCAGCTACGTGCGGCCCAGCGAGGCCCGCAGCCGGACGGTGTCGAACGGTCGGGTGCCCAGGCTGACCTTCCGTCAGCTCGTGAGCGAATTCCTGGCCGAGAAGCGCAAGCAGCGCGGCAGGCAGACCGCCAGCGACTACCTGGCCCGCCTGCGGCCGGTCCTGGAGTTCGCCGAACGGCCCGAGAATCGACGGCGGTGGCCGCCCGCCTCAGACATCGACCGGGAGTTCGTCCTGGCCCTGCGAGTGAACCTGTTTCAGTACGAAACCACGCGCAACGGCAGGCCGGGGGGGAAGCTCAAGACCCTGTCCACCAGGCAGGTAATCAACATACTCGAATGCCTGCGGACGTCGCTTGCGTGGGCGCGGAAGGCTGACAAGCCGAGGCTTCCGGCGGGCTGGACCTCACCCCTGACCCAGGAGCTGATCGGTGAACCGCCCTCGAAGGACCCGCTGCGCGAGGACAAGTTACCGCCGGAGCTTCGCGTCCGGGTGGTCGGTATCATGGATCTGTGGCAGCTCTGTCAGCTGTCCTTGTCGATGATCTTGCCGCTGCGGCCGGATGAAGCCGCTGGGCTGCTCGTCACCGACGTCAATTTTGAGAAGGGCTGGCTGGAGATCGGCGCCGGTCCGGCACCCGACAACTTTACGAAGACGCGGCAGTCCTTCAAGCTGCCGTTCCCGGAGGAACTGAAACCGATCCTGAGGGCCTGTATCGGCAGGCGCGCCGCAGGACCGCTACTGCGCAGCCGGAGGGCCTTCGCGGGCAAGGACGCGGCAAGCGGCGCCGTCGGGGATTTGAAGTCGTTGTATGACGCCCGGCTGCTGCGGGAGCGGTGCGACAACGTCCAGAACGAACACGACCGCAAGCTCGTGTTCCGGCGTCTGCTGCGCGACTTGGGCGGCGTGTCCGAGGACGTGCTGAACAAGGAGTTCAAGAAGCTGCTGACGGCGGTCGGAGCGGATAACGGCGCCACGCTATACACACTGCGCAGTTCGGTGACGACGGGGATGCACCGGGCCGACCTGCCGCATCTGGAGATGCGCTACCTTACCGGCCACAGCCTCAACGACATCCTCAACCAGTACACCTCGCTCGACCCAGTCGGCGCCATGCAGAAGTACTTCGACACCATCCGACCGCAACTGACAGTACTTGCGGCTCAGGCGCGTGCCCTTAGGATCTGTGCAAGTATTACTTAGCAGTCTCTCCATAGAGACAATTCTCAGGCAATCGCTGGTTTAATCGTATAGTTCCACTGGGGAAACACCCTGTGACTGGCCAAATTGATTCCCGCCATTTGCTCATCCGAGATTTTGATTTTCGTTGCATATTGCTGACTCGTCAGTGCCGCAT
>JBBRPS010000899.1:0-3489 GCA_038227745.1 Gemmatales bacterium
GTGCAGCCGTGCCGGTCTGAGGGCAGGCAAGGGCGGCACGGCCAACGGCTTACCAGGAAAGAATCGTCCACACGCCTCTGGGTCGCCGTGCGCGCCGGCAAACTTCCTCGGAACACGCCCGGGGTTATTGAGATGTTACCCGGCGCGACCTCAACCTGTCCAAGGGCAAGGGGAAGTGACCAGCGGCCCGAGACCCGGCTTGCCGTTTCGCGCTCGGGGTGAGCGCGAAACGGCAAGCCGCGACGCTCTCTTCCCCAGGAGGTGAAGTCGCTTCACCGCGGCACGTCCCTTATAATCACGAGGATGAACGACGAACCGAAACGGAAGCTGACCTACCGGGAGGCCGGCGTGGACCTCGAGGTGTACGAAAAAAGCCTCGCCGGCATGGTCCCGTTCCTCAAGCGCACGCACACGCCGCGCGTCCTCGACGGCTTCGGCGGCTTCGCCAGCCTGTTCAGCCTCGACTACAACTGCCGCCTGTTCGCCAAGAACTACCGCCACCCCGTGCTCATCGCCTGCACCGACGGCGTCGGCAGCAAGCTGAAGGTCGCCGGCCTGATGAACAAGCACGACACGGTCGGCATCGACCTCGTCGCCATGTCGGTCAACGACGCCCTCTGCACCGGCGGCGAGCCGCTGATGTTCCTCGACTACCTGGCGATGCCGAAGGACGACCCGGCGCTGACGCGCGACCTGATCAAGGGGATCAGCGACGGCTGCATGGAGGCGGACTGCGCGCTGGTCGGCGGCGAGACGGCGATCCTGCCCGACTTCTACGCGCCGGGCGACTACGACATGGCCGGCTTCTGCGTCGGCGTCGTCGAGCGCGAGCACATCATCAACGGCAAGACGATCCGCCCCGGCGACGTGGTGCTGGGCCTGGCGAGCACCGGCCTGCACTCGAACGGCTACAGCCTGGTGCGCAAGGTGGTGTTCGAGCACGCCGGGCTGAAGGTGACGGACTTCGTCCCGGAGTTGGGGCGCACGGTCGGCGAGGCGCTGCTGGAGCCGACACGCATCTACGTCCGGCCGGTCAAGAACATCCTGCAGCACTACCCGGTGAAGAAGCGCGTGGTGCGCGGCCTGGCGCACATCACCGGCGAGGGGCTGCCGGGCAACGTGCCGCGCGTGCTGCCGCCGGGGTGCCGCGTGTTCCTGAAGCGCGGCAGCTGGCCGGTGCCGCCGGTGTTCGCCTGGCTGCAGCGCCTGGGCGGCATCGAGCGGGCGGAGATGGAGACGGTGTTCAACATGGGCATCGGCTTCGTGGTGATCGTCAGCCCCTACTACGCCGAGAGCATCCAGCGCCGACTGGAGGAGGACCGCGTGCCGACTTTCCAGATCGGCGAGGTGCGCGAAGGGGAGCCGGGCGTCGAGCTCGTGGACTGACCCTCCGCTCGCCTCGGACGATCATTTCCCCTGGAGGGCCGCCCTCGGCTACAATGCACGGAGACTTCTCGGACTCGCATCTGGTGGGACCGCAGCCATGAACGAGCTAGCCATGAACGAGTTCCAGGAGGCCATCCTCGACGAGCTGATGGTGGCCGACAAGATCGGCGACTACTGGAAGCCCGGGCCGCTCCTGCTCGCGGTGCAGGCGCTGCGGAAGGCCGGCCTGACGACCCGCGACGATCCGGGCAGCGCCCTCGGCTTCCCCCCGGTCCTCTGCGCCGCGGTCCAGGGCGCCTTCTCGACCGTCCGCCACGTCGACGACGCCCGGACCCTCGCCGTGTCCCTGTTCACCGAGGTGGCGCCGCGCAGCAAGGCGCCGAAGCTGAGGCCGCGGCAGCTCGTCGCCGTCGCCCTCTGGAGCCTGCGGCGCGTCCCCGACTACTGCCACCCCGCGAACAGCCTGGCGGGCGAGGTCTTCGAGTTGCTCGAGGACTACGTCGCCGGCGGCGTCGCCGGCGAGGTGACGATCCAACGGGTTGGGGAGGGGCTGGCGCGGGCGGCGTCGCTGGTCGAGGCGACCGGGCCGGAGTTCACGCCGCGGCGGCTCGCCCTGACGGCCCACTATTTTGCCGTTCACACGGTGCGGCGCGCGCACGGCGGCGACGACGCGGGCGAGAACGCCGCCCTCGTGATGCGCGACGTGGGGAGGCTGGCCGGGCTGGTTCACGGCGTCGCGGGGGCGGTGCCGTACTGCGTCGATCTCGCACGGCAGGTGGGGATGTGAGGAGGAGGAATCCTGCCGCGCGGACCGGACCGCCTCCTTCAAGCAGGATATACTGCGAGGATCGAAGGGTTGGACAATCCCCCGTTGAAGCGAGGAGGGCGGCCCGGAGGTCGGCCACATGAAGGACATCGTCACTTTGGGAGAGCGCCTGAGCCCCGATACCATCGCGAGGTTGGAGCGGGCAGCCGAGCACAGGTTTGAAACGGCAGAAATCCTGCGAATCAACAGGCGGCGGCTGGCGGCTCTCTACATGTACGGGTACAGCGCGGAGATATGCCTGTCCGCGGCGTACTATCGCAGCGCGGGGTTCCCCCGGCATGCCACCATTGACCGGGACACCCGCCAACGGCGGCTGGCGCAGGCGAGGCAGTTGCGCACCGAGAGAGACGAGCCGCTCATGAATAGCGACCCGCACCCCCTCGTCGGGTGGGCTCGTTTTCTGGAGCGGCAACGGCTTCTCGCCGGAGGGCTGTCGCAACAGGCCGAACAGCGGCTCAGGGAAGCAATCAACAAGGCGGCACTGATATACAGCTATTGGCGACCGGAACTGCGGTACAAGATAACCGAAATCACAGACAGGCAGCTGCAAGAAGTTCGGCAGGCGGTCAGATGGCTCGTCGAGAACCAAGAGCAGCTTTAGGAGGGTGGCACATGCCGATCATCCGACTCACGGCTACTGCGAAGGTGTTCAAGAACGAGCAGCGGCAAGAGTTGATCGAGCAACTGGCGAGGGAGCGCGCGGGCGAACCGACCGCCAAGGGCCCGGTCATCTTTGAAATTCCGCTGGAGCCAACCGACAAGATGGATGTTCTGGTCGTGTGGGAGGCATGGAAAGACGTTCCTTCGGAGATTCGGAGCGACATCATCCTGGAAGCGTACAAGGACGTGAAGGGCAAAATCTCCCAGGCGCTTGGCGTCACCTACCAGGAAGCCATCGCGCAGCATGTGCTTCCCTACGCGGTGCAGCCGCTGACGCGCCGGGGAGAGGTGGACCCCGCAGCCCTGAAGGCGGCGATGCTGAAGTATGGCGGCATGGCCCTTGATGGAGACAAGGTTGATCTCCGCTTCCCGACGATGGCGATGGCCGAGGAGGTTCACCGGAAGCTTTGCGACGAGGTCCCGAAGGGCTACTGGTCTCTCGTCCAGTCGGTCAATCCGCTGTTTTGACCCCTTTCGCGCCCCTTCTTCGCCCGATGGGTAACTGCTCTTTCACCCGTCAGGACAAGGTCAGGACAAGGTGCCAGGAACGAATGTCGCTGTTACGCGCAAGCCCTATTCCGGCAGCCGCTTGCGGCCGCCCTAAATATTAGAATATA
>JBBRPS010000900.1:0-3488 GCA_038227745.1 Gemmatales bacterium
AAACTTGCATCCAAGTCGGTAGCGATGACAGTGTGGTGTCACTCTTCGGAAACCGCAGAATTCATGCGGAAAGCGCGACAACACGGGCTGTCGCGGCTCTCCTGAATTCAGTGCAGGTTTTCGTGCCAGGGACACTAGGCTAAAACGCTGGTGCTCAAACTCGTCCTCGCGGGTGGTCTGTGTCTGCCCATAATCGTTCACGAGGATAAAGCCTTGATTGTGAACTAATTCCATCAGGCGCTCCAGGGACTGGATGGCCCCGTAGCTGTGCAGGAGACGGCGGGATGAGCGGCGGGCGTGCTCCAAGGCGAAGTCTCCGTAGGGCAGGCTCTTCATATCGACGGGGCGGTAGGCGTACTCGGAGGCAAACAGACCGTACACTTCGAGCAGATCCTGCCGCGCAGCCGTATCCGCAGAGCAGGCGCGGTCGGCCAGTTGTCTGGCAGTCAGGTCGGTGAAGTCCTTCAAGCAGATGTTCCGGGCCACGCAAATGCGCACACAAAGTTGCCGGACCTTCTCACCGCTGATCTGAAGCGAGGCCGCGGGGAGGCAGTCGAGGACATAGTTGAGGAAGACGGCTCGAAAGGGCTTACCGGCGTGGCCTACAAACATGACGTCGGCGAGAAGGCGCTCGGCAGGGTGCAAGGCGTCCACCTGACGAACGCAGTAGCGACCGGGGTGGTCCCCCAGGATACCGTTGCGGCACAGATCCCGGAGCATCTGCTCGGAGTGGTCGGCCAAGATATAGGTTAGGCGAGAGTAGTAGTCCTTATGGTGCCGGTCGCACAAATCGCGGAGCGCATTCAAAAAGTACCGTGCGAACAAGCCGAGGCCGATGCCCAGTTCCAGGACGAAGAGGTCGCGTTCCAGTTCCCCCTGTTGCTCAGCATGCTGCAGTGAGGCGAAGAAGACAGCAGCAGCATTACAGGAGAGAGTGCCGTCGTTGTTGACGAGGAAGGGAACTGGATTGGCATCGGACAGAAATGCCTTATGCCCCCGCTGGCTAAGATACTGCTGCCCAAGGTGCCACTCCAGGCTTTCAGCGAGGGGGACAAAGTCCTGAATAATCTCACGGCTGGCTTGGGCGCGGGCGAGGATAGCCTCAGGCGAGGAGTGCAAGGGTGGGGAGACAATGTCTTGGCGTAGTTGGGTCTGGCTCATGGTGCGCTTCCGAACAGGGATCCTGAAAATATGCTCAGGTAGGAATCATTAGATGGACGGGAGGCGCCAGTGCGACCGGGGCGCGAGAGACTACCGAGAGGGCAGGAGAAAGAGCCATGAGAGGCCTGCATTACCATTCTTTGGCGCTTTACTGCCCCATTGTTGTTCCTCTCCACTCAGTGACTCTTCTCACCATTCGACTTTCGGAGGTGGTACCGGAGTTCCTGGAGGTAGCGGCGGAGCATTCTTTTGCCATCCCCAAGCTTGCGCTCGTCCGTTCTGCACGCTGAATACCACGTTGATTATCACATCGCCGTCATACCAAAACCGTTCATCAACCTCAGAGGGACATGGCCGGCTGGGGGAGATGACAGGACACTTACGTTCTCCCGGCCAACCGAAGATTGCTTCCACCTCAACCAGAGTCATCCCACCCCGAAGCCTCTCATAATCTTCTTCGCGAATTCGCTTGGCAATCATAGAATTCCTCTCCCCGCCCCGACGAGCATAGGGAAATGGTTCTTGTTCCTTTGACACGGAAACCTCATTGACACACCAGAGGCATACGAAAGCAATGAGGAAGAGCAAGACTCGCACGATGGCCCACCTCCTTCGGATCAAAACGCCCCGGGGTTGATCCTTTAACTTTATCTTTGAATTGGTTCTATCAAGACCTTGCCGACTGCACGCGGGAAGCCATTTGTCAGCGGACGTGCAGTCGGGCCAAGCCGCTGTTGCAGTTCCGCGGTATTCTGTCCCTCCGCGGGACCGAGCCCAAAGTAGTATCGCTCCTCCCCCTTCACGGTCTTCACGGCATATCGTGCCTTCATCTGCATCAGATGGACTCTATAATATGTGGCGTATCTTTTAAGCCCTTCTGTTACCGAGATATCGCTTGTCGTAATTACGATCAGAACCCCATGGAGACAACTGTCGGTTGCTGGCGGTGGGCCTAAGCGATCGTATCGCCGCGACATAGACTTGATCATGTCCTGGAGATCTTTGTTCCTCAGACCGATATTCTCTTCCTGCGCTTTTGCGTCCAACCACACGCCACCATCAAAAGTCTTCTTTTCACTCACTGTGCCATCGGGGTTGTATCCAGTCACTTGGAGGGGCATTGCGAAGTCAGGTGTGGCATCTTTAAATCCTGTTCCGGTAGGGAAATGATCGTGGTTAGGCTCGACGCGAGGGCGAAGAGCTTTCGCAACCAGTCCCTCAAAAAGGTGCCCCCGATGCTTAGTGAAGGTATCCATAGCACTTTTATAGTTATCGAGGGCATTAAAATAATTCGCGTTCTTGCCAGGAGGCACCGGACGCGCCTCCAGGTGGCCCGTCTTGAAGAGTATTTGCTCCAAGGTTAACAAGTTTAAAGGCTGCCATTGCAACGGATCTTTGAGGCCACTTGGATCCTGGGCAACCGTGGTTTGATTATGCACATATCGGTAGAGATTGTTGTCCCCCGCCGCAAACCCCAGCGGATCCTGACTCGTCCATCGCCCTATCTTCGGGTCATAGTACCGAGCCCGGTTGAACTGCAAGCCCGTCTCGACATCGAGCTCACGCCCCGTGTACTTGTAGCGCCCACCCCAGGTGGCATCGCTCTCGCTGACGATGTTGCCGTAGCCGTCGTAAGCGATCGTGTCCTTCACCGCTCCCGTCACGTTGTCCGCCACCTGCCGCACCGACCCGTGCCAGTCCGGCAGCAGCCACGCCGCCGTCCCGTCCGACGCCACCCGCGCGAACACCTCGTCCACCACGTCCCCGCGCAGGTAGCGACTCTTCACCGCGTTGCTGCCGTCCAGATCCGCCCAGACGTCCCAGTTCTCCAGCCCCACCGGCATCGCCCGCTGCCCCTGGCCGTCCTGATGCACCTTCCAGCTGTCGTAGGCGTAGCGGGTCACCGTCGTGTTGCTCGGCCCCGGCAGGGTGATGTCCGTCTCCACCCGGTTGCCGTACGCATCATACCCATAGTCCGCCTCCTTTTGCAAGGTCCCGCCGCTGCCCGGGTCCGCCGACCACACCTTGGCGTACGTCAGGTGGTTGACGTTGTCGTAGCCGTACGTCCACGTCTCCGCGCTGGCCCCCTTGCTCTTCTTCGTCAGGTTGCCCTCGTTATCGTAGCTGTACGTCCACGTCCCGTCGCTTGTGAGCTGGTTGCCCGTCCCCGTGCTGTAGCTGCCGCTGGTGCGGTTGCCCTCGCCATCGAACGTGAACGTTGCCGTCCCGTCCGCCGTCACCTCGTTGCTGTCGTCGTGCGTGTAACTCGTCGTCACCCCGCCCAGCACCTCGGCGGTCAGCCGGCTGCCCGCGTCGTAGGTGTAGGT
>JBBRPS010000901.1:0-3460 GCA_038227745.1 Gemmatales bacterium
TCTGCACCCGGCCGCCGCCGCGCTTCTCCCGCCGCTCGTGCCGAATCAGGTTGGCGGCCTTGCGGGTGGTGATCACCATGAGGAGTTGCCAGAGGTTGTCCTGGTCGAGGAGGTCGGGGAAGCGGCCCTGCTCGGCGCCGCGGCAGAAGCTGTCGAACGCGCTCAGGGCCACGTCCTCGGCCCCGTCGCGCAAGGCCGGCGCCCCCCGGAGCCTGTCCAGGGCCAGCCGGACGAGGCGCGGGTAGTAACGCCGCCAGAGCTCGCGGACCGCGTCGCGGTCGCCCCCGGTGAGCTGCTGCAGCCAGTGGGTCACCGATCCCTGGGATGGCATGGGCGTTCGCTCCTGGCCTGAGAGGGTGGCTTGAGTCTAAGGCCAGGAACGGGCCAATGCAACTTTTCCCTCCGAAAAAGGGCGGACCACCGCGGACGGTCCGCACAACTGCGTCACCGCCCGGGTTTCGCCTCTATCATGGACATCAACAAATCGGCGTTGCGGCCATCACGGACGGGAGCGTTTTGCCGCCGGGCGCTGGCAAGAAGAAGTGGACAACCGGCGCGCGGTCTGCTGCAATAATGCGGTCCGGCGAGAGCCAAGGCACGCCCGAACATTTCGAGAGGGATCCCATGCCGCTTCACTGGCGCGACCGGAGTCTGCTTGTCCTGGTCGTCTGCTTACTCGGTCTCACCTCCTCCTGCACGGCGCCCGGGCAGGGCAACGGGGCGGAAGAGCGCCTGAGAGTCGGCGTCCAGCCCGATGGGCGCATCGTCGTGCCGACCAACCAGATCCTCAAGCCGGCCGGCAAGCAGGTCCTCTTCCCCGGCCGCCCCGTCGCCGTCCGCCCGATCGAGGGCGGCAAGACGCTGGCGGTCCAGAACCGGAACGACCTGCTCTTCGTGGACGTGGCCACGGCGAAGGTTCGGCAGACGCTGAAGTCGAAAGTCGGCCTCAGCGTCACGGGCCTGGCGGCGGACGGCGAGCGCGTCTACACCAGCGACGCCAAGGATCACGTCCTCGTCGCGGAACGGCAGGGCGACGGCAGCTATCGCTGGGGCCAGAGTGTCGCACTGCGCAAGCCGAAAGTCGGCGGCGCGGCCCACCCGGCCGGGATGGCCCTGGGCGGCCCCGGTGAACTGTGGGTGACGTCCACCCGCGGTAACGACGTCCAGAAAATCGACCTGAAGACGGGTAAGGTCGAGGAGGTGGTAGCGGTCGGCGTCGCCCCGTTCACGATCCACTTCGCCGGCCCGGACAAGGCCTACGTCAGCAACTGGGGCGGCGATCCACCGCGCAAAGACGACCCGCAGGCCCCCTCCTCGAAGACGCCGGTGCGCATCGATCCGCGGACCGGCGTCGCCAACGCCGGCAGCGTCTCAGTACTCCAGCCCAAAGACGGCCACTGGCGCCAGGTCCGCACCATCCAGGTCGGCCTGCACCCCAGCGGCATGACCGGCAGCCGCACCGGCCGTTTCCTCTACGTCGCCAACGCCAGCAGCGACACCGTCTCCGTCATCGACACGCGCAGCGACACCGTCGTCGAGACGATCCCGTGCCGGCCCGTGTACCGCCTGCCATTCGGCAGCGGCGCCAACGCCCTGGCCCTCGGCCCCGACGGCGGCACCCTGTACGTCGCCAACGGCACCAACAACTGCCTCGCCGTGGTCCGCCTCGCCGCCGGCTCCTCCGAGGGCGACGCCGCCGACAGGCCGAAGACCAGCACGGTCGCCGGGCTGATCCCGACCGGATGGTACCCGGGCGCGGTCGAGGTGTCGGCGGACGGCAAGGCGCTGTTCGTCGCCAACGTCAAGGGCCACGGCTCGCTCGGCCAGCCGCGGCCCGTCGCCAAGGGCAAGAACTCGCACGACCACCTCGGCTCACTGTCAATCATCGCCATGCCCGACGCCGCCGGCCTGGCCCGTTACACTGCGGAAGTACACGTCAACAACCGCCTGGCGTACAGCCTTGCCGGCCTGGAGAAGCCGCGGCCCGACGCTCGCCCAGTCCCGGTGCCCGCGCGGCATGGCGAGCCATCGGTGTTCAAGCACGTGATCTACGTCATCAAGGAGAACCGCACCTACGATCAGGTCTTCGGCGACATGAAGGAGGGGAATGGGGATCCGAACCTGGTGATGTTCGGCGAGAAGGTGACCCCGAATCTGCACGCCCTGGCCCGGCAGTTTACGCTGTTCGACAACTTTTACTGCAGCGGCGTGCTGAGCGCCGACGGCCATTCCTGGGTGAACGAGGCGTACGTCACCGACTACCTGGAGCGCTCCTTCGGCGGCTTCACGCGCAGCTACCCCTACGAGGGCAGCGATGCCCTCGCCTTCGCCCCGACGGGCTTCCTCTGGGACAACGCCCTGGCGCACAAGAAGACCTTCCGCAACTACGGCGAGTTCGCGAAGACGACCTACACACCCGCGAAGGCGAAATGGGCCGACGTCTACGCCGACTACAAGGACGGCACGCGCAAGGTGAAGATCGACGTCAAGCCGAACCTGAAGACGCTGGAGCCGTGGACGCACCCCCACTTCCCCGGCTTTCCGCTGACGACGCCGGACGTCTACCGCGCGCAGCTGTTCCTCGACGAGTTCCGGGAATACGAGAAGAAGGGCGACCTGCCGAACCTCGTGTATCTGTTCCTGCCGTGCGACCACACGAACGGCACCAGCCCGGGTTCGCCGACGCCGCGGGCGATGGTCGCGGACAATGACCTGGCGGTCGGGCGGATCGTGGAGGCGGTCAGCAAGAGCCGGTTCTGGCCGCACACCTGCATTTTCATCGTCGAGGACGATCCGCAGAACGGCTTCGATCACGTGGACGGTCACCGCACGGTCGCGCTGGTCCTCAGCCCGTACACGCGGCGGCGCCACGTCGATTCCACGAACTACAACCAGACGGGCATGGTGAAGACGATCGAGCTAATCCTGGGGCTGCCGCCGATGAACCAGCTGGACCTGTCGGCGACGGCGCTGCGTGCGTGCTTCCAGGAGAAGGCCGACCTGACGCCGTACGCCTGCCTGCCGAACAACGTCCCGCTGGACGAGATGAACCCGCCGCTCAAGAAGCTGAAGGGGGCGGCGCTGCACTGGGCGCGGAGGTCGCTGGCGCTGAACTTCGCGGAGGGAGACGCGGCGGACGAGGACACGCTCAACCGCATCCTCTGGCACGCGACGCGCGGCGCGGCGCCGTACCCGGAGCGGTACGTCGGCAGCAACCGCGTGACGAGTGGCGAATGACGACATCGTTTATCAGCGCTCAGATGGTCAATGTCAGGGCGAGCGGCGGGGCTTGTCCCCGCTGTCTTCGGCCCACGGACAGCGGGGACAAACTCCGCCGCTCGCTGGCCCTGACATTACTGGGTCCCGCATGGCTAAAGCGCGTTCGTTCAGCCCGCATTGCAGAAGGTGGCAGCCGGGGGCGTGCTTTGGAGTGCGGCGCCGAGCGCCGCACTCCAAAGCA
>JBBRPS010000902.1:0-3453 GCA_038227745.1 Gemmatales bacterium
ACGAGGGGGGTGCGTTCGCCAGGGGGAATAACGGGAATCTCGATCCGCATACTTTCCAGAATAGGGAAGCGACCCCCGATCAGCTGCGCCTCTTCCCCAGGGTTTTTGAGATGTTACCGCGCCGGGTCTGGAGGAGCTGGATCTCGGCGTCCTGCACCAGGTAGCGGGCGTGCAACATCTCGCTGATCGGCACCTTGCCCGCGTCGTATTTCGCCTTCGTGATCTTTTCGACGTCCCGCATCATCTCCAGGTATCGCTGGCGGAACGCGATCCGGTCGGCGCCCGTGAGGTTGACCTTCATCCCCGAGCCCTCCAGGCGCTGGAAGACCGCGAGCAGCTTGTCCTGGTTCCCGCGGCCGGCGAGGAACTCGTTGTAGCGCGCCTTCGCCTCCTCGACCGCCGTGTTGTAGCGCTCCTTCTGGAGGCGGGCCAACTCGTCATCCCCCGCCACGGCCTGCAGCGGCTTGGCGGTCAGGAGGGGGGACAGCTTGTACTCCTCTTCCTGCGCCCGCGCGGGCGGGGCCGACGTCCCCGCCAGCGCCCCCAGTAGAACAACGAAGAAGGTCGTGCGGCTCATGCGATTCGCTCCCTGCGGAAGGTGTGCGGCAAGGCCCGGCGCGTCCGTCCCGCGCCGCGGCCGTTCCCCGTCAGCTTACGGAACCCGGGGGGGCCGTGCCCGCCCCGGCGCTCACTTGCCGCGGACCGGGTCGAGGCGGTGCGCCGGCGCTTCGGCTTCACGTCGCTGCTGAGTGGCTCGTCACTGCTGCTGGCGGAGCGACTGCAGCGCGACCGCGAGAATTTCCGGCTGCGCACGCCGTGCCTGACGCGGTGAGCAGGAGGCACGACACCAGCCCGACGCGCCCTTTCCACCCCGGCCGCTGTCCGCTATAGTAGGAGTTCCAGGAAGACCAGCGATTCACTGTTGGCCACGGGGAGAACCGATGCCTCATACGAAGAGTGCGAAGAAGCGGCTGCGCCAGACCATCAAGCAGCGACTGCACAACCGCGCGATCAAGAAGGTCCTCAGGAAGCAGATCAAGACGCTCCTCGAGACGATCGAGACCGGGACGCCGGAGCAGGTCCGCGAGGAGTACAACACCACTGCCAAGAGGCTGGACAAGGCGGCGGCCAAGCGGGTGATCCACCCGAACCTGGCGGCGCGCAAGAAGTCCCAGCTGGCCCTGCACCTCAACGCCAAGGCCGCGGCCCCCAAGCCCCCCACCCCCTGAGCAAGCCTAACTCTACGGAAGGGGGAAAGGGCTTGGCGAGCGGCGGCCTTTACGCCCGCCGTCTTCAGTTCCCAGACGGCGGCAGCGCGGCCCCGCGCCTTTTTTTGCTTGTACCGCGGAACTGGAGCAGGTACATTATCATCAAAGGGTTGTATCGGTATCCCTGCCTGCATTCTTCGGGGGTGGTTCATGCGATCGCTAATCCGTCTGGCCGGCCTGGTCGTTCTCGGCCTGGCCCTCATCGTGCCTTCCGCCGCACAAGACGCCAAGAAGGGCAAGAAGAAGCCCAAGGGCGACGATGACGCCGCCGAGAAGGCCGACGTGAAGGGGAAGGACAAGAAGGACAAGGGCGACCCCGGCCCCAAGGGCAAGGACGGGGAGGAGAAACCGGAAAAGGTCGTCTGGGGCCTTGTGCTCTTCGGCAAGCTGACCCACATGGAGGCGAACTCGCAGCGCGACTTCACCCTCCAGGTCACCCAGAAGGTCGCCGAGGCGAACACCGGCGCCCAGCAGGCGCTGATCCAGCAACAACAGCAGTTGCTCCAGCAGCAGCAGCAGTTCCTGCGGGCCAAGAACATCCAGGAGCGGCAGAACGCCGCCAACGCGTACCAGCAGACGCAGATCCAGATCCTCAAGACGCAGGCCGACCTGATCCGCTTCAAGGACGTCAGCACGGACCTCAAGCTCCGGGCCGCCGAGAATGCTCACGTCCGCTGGTTCAACCCGCCGCCGGACTATGACGAAAAGGGCAACATCAAGAGGTACACGAAGCAAGAGCTGAAGGACCTCAAGGGCAACACCAACCTGCCCGGTTACAAGGGCGAGTACGACGCCGTCCGGACGGGGCAGTACGTCCGGGTGTACCTGAAGAAGATGCCGATGCCGGTCAAGGGCGCCGGCCAGAAGGGCAAGAAGATCGAAGACGACGAGGCCGGCATTCAGGCCCGGCCGGAGGTCGTGGTCATCGAGATCATCGCCGAACCCAAGCAGAAGTAACACCGAGAGGAATCGGCCCTGACCCACCGCGAGCCCCGGCGAGCGCGTTCGCAGCGCTCGCCGGGGCTCGCCGTTTTCTCCCCGGCGCGCCTGGCTTGGCCGGGCTGTGGGTCAGGACTCCGATCCTGACAGGAGACTTGTCAGGATCGGAGTCCTGACCCACGGGGGCGACGAGATCGTCAATACTTTGCCATCTCGCCGCCGGGCCGCGCCGCCCCGAGCTTCTTCGTGATGTCCGCCGCCGCACCCAGCATCATGCGCAGCTCGCTCCCGATCGCCAGGAACTGCCAGCCCTCTTCGATACGGTGGATGGCTTCCTCGGCGCTGCCGCAATGCACTCCTGGCGCGACC
Source organism: Gemmatales bacterium (assembly GCA_038227745.1). GTDB lineage: Bacteria > Planctomycetota > Planctomycetia > Gemmatales > Gemmataceae > DASPXY01. The sequence continues at coordinate 2,577 of JBBRPS010000902.1, forward strand.
TTGTGCTTGCGGCAGGTTTCGAGGATGTGCTTCATCGCCTGGCTGGTCGCCTCGGCGGTCGGGCCTCGGCCGTCCTTGCCGCGCATGCTCGCCGCCAGGTCGTTCGGGCCGACGAAGATGGCGTCGATGCCCGGCACCGAGAAGATGGCGTCGGCGTCTTCGACGGCCTGGATGTGCTCGCACTGCAGGACGACGAGGAGTTCGTCGTTGGCGCGGGCGTAGTAGTCGTTGGCGGTGCCGCCGAAGTTCAGCGCGTGGACGCTGCCGCCGACGCTGCGCGTGCCGGTCGGCGGGTAGAGCATGGCCCCGACGGCGGCCTCGGCCTCGGCGCGGCTGTTGACCATCGGCACGACGACGCCGTGGGCGCCGTTGTCGAGGACGCGCTTGATGTGGTCGTGGCGGTTGGCCGGGACGCGCGCCAGGGCGGTGCAGCCGGCGTCGGCGATCGAGGCGAACATGTGCGTGGCCGTCTCCCAGTCCACCAGGCTGTGTTCGATGTCCACCGTCAGCCAGGCGAACCCGGCCCGCGCCAGGAACCGCGACGCGGTGATGCTGCCCAGGGACAGCCAGGTCCCGACCGAGGGCTGGCCCGCCTTGAGGGCCTTCTTGACCGGGTTCGCACGCATGGGGGAGACTCCTTGGAGGGACTCGTCTTGGGGGGAAGTCGCGGTCATTATACAGGCGGTCACGCCCCGGGGCCGTAGAGCAGTCAGGAGTCAGGAGTCAGGGAGGTCCCTCGCTGGCTCGAATGTTGCTCATCCCTCTCCCCACAAGCCCGAAGCGCAAGCGAGGGACGCCCTCCCCACAAGAAGCGCAAGCGAGGGACGCCCTCCCCACAAGAAGCGCAAGCGAGGGACGCCCTCCCCACAAGAAGCGC
>JBBRPS010000903.1:0-3450 GCA_038227745.1 Gemmatales bacterium
CTAACACGGCGTTATGGCGTGGGGGGGGCCGCCCCCCCACGCGGGGGGGGGGGGGCGGTGCGTTGTGGGCCGGGGGTCTGGCCGCCGCGCGTGTGTTGGTTGGGGTGGGGGGGGAGTGCTGCCCCACGACCGAACCTGCGATTCTGCATGCCTCAGGCCGCCCGGCGCGACGACGGCAGCAGCGACACCTCCTCCGGATCCGCGTCGGTCGGGCCGTCGCGCCAGAACACCATCGCCAGCGACGGCACCAGGAACGGCCGGACGATGAACGTGTCGATCAGCACGCCGAACGCGAGCGCGAAGCCGATCTGCCTGAGCGTGCCCAGCCCGGCGAGCATCAGCGTCGCGAACGTGCCCGCCATGATCAGTCCGCAGGACGTGATCGTGCCGCCGGTCCGCGCTAGCGCCCGCCGCATGCCCTCGCGCGCCCCGTAGCGCTTCCGCTCCTGCAACGCCCGCGTCATCAGCAGGATGTTGTAGTCCTCGCCCACCGCGACCAGGATCGTGAACAGGAAGAACGGCACGCGCCAATCCACCTGCTCCAGCGATCGGCCCGACCAGACATTGCCCATCAGGACCGTCGCCCCGAGCGTCGCGTAGTAGCTGAACAGCACGGTTACCAGCAGGTACGCCGCCAGCCACGGCCGCCGTACCAGCACCAGCAGGATGAGGAAAATGCCCGTCAGGATGAGGGTGTTGACACGGCCGCGGTCGGCCTCGGTGATCTCCGCCAGATCGAAGGCGTTCACCGTCACGCCGTAACACTCGGCGGTCATCCCCTCCACCAGCGCCGAGCGCGGCAGCTCCTCCTTCAGCCAGGTCTGAATCAGCTTCATCGTGCCGGTGCTGGCCGAATCGAACGGGTCCGTCTTGAGCACCACGTCGAGGCGCGCCACGGAGCGCTTCGGTTCGGGCAGGTCGGCGACGTAGTGGTCGCGGGCGGTCTTGCGGGCCTGCTCCACCATGCCGAACAACCCCGGTTGCCCCTTGCCGAGGAAATTCCCCAGGCTGTCCATCAGCGGCCGATTCAACAGGAAGCTCGGCAGCGGCTTGCCCAGCGGCTGCGTCAGGCTGCGGACCTCCGCCACGCCCTCGAGTTGCGCGAAGCCGCGGCTGAGGTGGTCGATCTGTGCCCGGCCGTCGGGACTGTCCCAGCTGGTCGGGGCGCTCAGGAGGACCGTTATAGGCCCGGTCTCGCCCGCGGTGAAGTGGCGCTGGATGGCGGCCAGGCCCCGGATGCTGTCGGCGTTCAGGCCCAGTTCGCCGGTGGCGCGGTAGTTCGGCGACACCTGCATCCCGAGCCAGGCCAGCGGCAGCAGCGTCGCGACCGCCACGCCCCAGACGAGGATCGGCCGGGCGGCGACCCGGTGGCTGACCCACGCCCAGAAGCCCTGCTCTTCCATTCCCGAGCGCCGCAGCAGCAGCGTCGGTTTGCGGGCGACGGGCGGGCCCTGGGGCCAGAACACCACCTTGCCGAGCAGCCGCAGCAGGGCCGGCGTCAGCGTCAGCGCGGCGACCAGCGCCACGCCCAGGCTCAGGGCGATCGCCGGGCCGGCGTAGCGCACCTTGGCGAACTCGGCCAGGCCCATCAGCCCCAGGCCGACCATGACGGTGCCGGCGCTGGCGGCGAGGGCGCCGCCGACCGTGCCGACGCTGTTGGCGATGGCCTCGGCGGCCCCGCGGCCGTTCTCCAGTTCCTCGCGGTAGCGGCTGATGAGGAAGAGGCAGTAGTCGGTGCCGGCGCCGTAGAGAATGACGATGGCGAACACCTTGCTGATGTTGACCAGGTGGACGCCGGGCAGCGCGGTCATCAGCGCCAGCAAGCTGAGCGACACCCAGACGGAGACGGCGATGGTGACGAGCGGCACCAGGGCCAGCACGGGCGCCCGGTAGACGAGCAGCAGCACGACGATCACCAGGGCGATGGTGGCGAGGGTGGTGCCGTCGAGGCTGTCGCCGGCGGCGCGCGTCAGGTCGCGACCGATGCCGGCCGAGCCGGTCGCGTACAGCAGCGGGGCGCCGGGGCCGGCCTCGGTCAGCTTCTCCCTCAGGACTTCGTGGGCGCGGTCCACCGCGGCGCGCGTCTGCAGGGCGAGGAAGGGCGTGCCGAGCGGGATCTGGATGAGCGTGCAATGGCGGTCGTCGCTGACGAGTCGGCCGCCGACGATGCCGTCGCGGCAGGAGACGATCTTGCCGATCTTCAGCTCCGGCTCGCGAGCGCGCAGGCGCTCCAGCTCCTCGACAAACTTGCCGACGAGGGCGAAGTCGTCGGCGGTGAGGGGCTTGTCCTCGCGCTCGAGGGCGAAGACGAGGTTGCTGGCGAAGACGTCCTGGGGGAAGGCCTGCTGGAGGAGCTGGTAGCCGCGGACGCTGGGGCAGCGGTCGGGGAGGAAGCGGATGTCGTCGTCCTGGGCCTTGCTGTCCCAGGAAGGGGCGAGCAGGGAGAGAAGGGCGCCGGCGGCGAGCCACGCGGCGCAGACGGCCCAGGGACGTGACGTGGCGAGACGCCCGAGGAGGTTGAACATGCCGACCCGCCTCCGGATGATGCCGTCGCGCAAGCGCGGCCACTACGGTTCAAGAGACGGAAGAATCATCGGTGGCCGCAGGGTGTGGGCTATAGGGAAAATGCCACAAAGGCTCAACTCGCCGCCGGTAGGGCAGTCCGGGTAACGGGCGGAAAGTGGGCAGCGGGCGGTAGGCCGTGGCGGGCGCCTCTCGTTACGGCGCCTGTTTGTATCGCAGGGAGCGGGCGTTCGCAACGGAAGTTTGTGCGGCGGGCGAGTCCTCTTGCGGTTTTCCCCCGCCCTGGTATCTTCCGCCCTTCGAGAGGCCGAGCGCGGCCGGGGAGGGAGACGCATGACGATGCTGTGGATCGAGATCGGGACCGGGTTCACGGGCGCCCTGACGCTGGTGTTCCTGGTGCGCGTGCTGATGCGGCGGTTGGGCATGATGCCGTCGCTCGAGGCGCTCTTCTCGCCGAAGGGCGGCTGCCAGGAGGCGGTCGTCCGCGAGCTGAAGAAGGCGCGGCGAGAGATCCTCGTGCAGGCGTATTCGTTCTCCGCCGACCCGCTGACGTACGCGCTGGTCGATGCCAAGAAGCGCGGCGTTCACGTGGACATCCTGCTCGACAAGAGCAACGAGGTGGAGCGCTACTCCGACCTGCACATCTTCCTCGACCAGGGGCTGGCGCCGCTGATCGACGCGCACCACGCGATCGCGCACAACAAGGTGATGATCGTCGATGGCCGGACGCTGATCACCGGCAGCTACAACTTCACGAACCAGGCGGAGACGGAGAACGCGGAGAACCTGCTGGTCATCAAGGGCAATCCGGAGCTGGTGCGCCTGTACCGGCAGAACTTCCTGGCGCACAAGGGGCACTGCAAGCCGGCGCAGGTGAAAGCGCCCGTGGAGATGCACGCGCACGGGACCGTGAAGAAGGCGGCGTGA
>JBBRPS010000904.1:0-3446 GCA_038227745.1 Gemmatales bacterium
CCAGAAGACTGCCAGAGAGCCTCCACCGAGTGGGGACCCGGGGAGAGACCGAGCATTCCTCAACCAGCGCAATAACGTTGGCCGGGGTACGGGTGCGCGCCGAGTCAACCATACCACTAAGATGCCCCGTGAACGGCTACAGAATTACATCGGCATCGCTGTACGGAGAAGCATCGAACGTGTCCCGGCCAAGCTCTTCCATGCCGACGACCTGCGCCGCAATCGTGGCGGTCGCCAGTTCTCGCTGCCACATATCCCGCAAGGAGGCCGGGCACACGACAACGGCCTTCTGGCGGCGATGGTAGGCGAAGTCTTCCAGGAGCTTCTTGCCGATCCACGTCTTCCCCAGGCCCACGGAATCAGCGATCAGCACGCCATCGTAGCGGGCTAGAATGTGGCGGGCCTTCTTGACGGCATCGTCCTGGAACTCGGCCAGGTCCACGGCGCTGCGGCCCAACTCCGGGGAGTTCTCGCCAAGCTCCTCCTTGAAGTATTCGTACAGGGCCTTCGTGAAGACCTCGTAGGGCGTGTATTCCTTCGTGCCGAATTTGCTGGCGTCGAGAAGCTCGACGAGGGCGTCCTTGAAATCCACGGAATCGGCCCACTGGCGTCGAACCACGTCATCAGGTCGGTGATCGCCCTGGCACCGACCTCGCTCTTGATGAAGCGGCGGGCCTCTTCCGGCACATCTACGCCGGACGGATCGAGCAGCGTCTCTCGCTCTCGGACATGCTCCAGGTAGGAAGCCCGTTCCGCCGCCTCCTGGTCCACGGCGTCCTCGGTCGGCAGGATGACCCGGTGAACGAGGTTCAGTTCCTTGTTGCTGACCAGCCCCGGCCCGGTGAAGTTGCTGGAGCCGACGATGGCGGCGAAGGGCCGGAGCCGATCCGCCCGGTTGTGCGGCCCCACCTTGTCCTGGTGGAAAAGGTACGCCTTGGCGTGGAGGAAACCGCGATCGTAGAGCCGAACCTCCACCTTGTCGGCATGAAGGAAGGCGATCAGTTCCTCGATCAGCTTCAGCGTGGCCTCGGTGAACGGCTCGGCCTCCAGGTCGCCTTGCAGCCGTTTCTTTAGCGCCTCGGCGTTCGGTTTGAGACCGACATCGATCCCGGCGTGCGGCTCCGCTCCCAGGATAAGGCGAAAAGCCCCGACCTGATGCAGCCCCTCTTTCACCAGCCGGTATCCAGAGATGGCGAAGTACGCCGTGGCGATGTCGAGCGGCGTGCCCACGCTCTGGTCAAGCAGTTCGTTCAGCGCATCCGCCATGCGGTGCTGCTGGTTGTCGATGACGAAGGGAATCATAGTGGCAGAACCAGGCACAGTCAGGGGCTGCACTGAGCCGGCACGGTGGCGGGGATCGGCAAGAATTCATCGCCGCTGCACGGCCGGAATCCGTCGGGCCAACAGGCGCGCATGCGGCAAAGTACGCGGTTTTGTAGGGGCGCATCCCGGTTGACCCGATCGACGCTCAGGGCAATGAAGTCCCCTTCGCACTTTTGCACGAGCTGCCACACGTCGTGAGCCAGGTAGCGCGGCACGTAACCGATCAGCGAGCGTTCCGTTTCCGTGCGCACCGCGACAGCTTGTGGATCGTGGCTGTTCTGGAGATCGAGCATCAGTTTGAGAGGTTCTCCTGCCTGAAGACATGCAACACGAGACACAGCGGCCGACAGCAGCCAGCGAATCCCGTGCAAGAAGAACTTGTTGAGATAGCAGCCTTCGGCGTCCGGCATCGGGCAGGGAAAGACCTCGATCGCATCGGTCTGACGAATGCCCTCCGTCACGCCCAGGACGAGGATCGGGTCGGGTGGATTGTCGCTATCGAACCCGCTCCAGCGCAGGTACGCCTCGTACTCCGGCCGCGACTGGGAGAGCAGCCGATTGGCGAACAGCGGAAACAGGTCTGCCGACTCGTAAACCTGTTCCAGCTCCTCCATCCGCGCGAAGGTGTGGAAGCCCGGTTGCCGCGCCCCACGGGTGTAGGAAAAGCGATACAACCGGCCGTCGTGCTCTAGTCGCCCCACAGGCCGCCATCCGGCCTGCTCGGGAGTGGCCGGCCGCCAGGCAACAAACAATGAATTCATGTCGTGTTTCCTATTCCAGCACCCGCTGTTGATTGGTCAGCAAGAGCTCCATCGTGAATCGCTTGCAGATCTCCGTCATGCGTTCCGCGGGCACCCTTTCCAGGATACCAGATACGGCCTCGCGGTTCACCCCCCGCAGCTGCTCGCGCCACGCAGCAGCGGCGCCCGGAACCCGCTCGGCGAACGCCAGGAACGCCTCGCGCAGTCCCAGCGGTCGTGGGTCGGCGGCCGAACCGTAAAAGGCGCTTCGTCCCCGCTGGGCAAAAGCCGCCACGGTTCGGTTCCGGTCCTTGGTCGTCAGTCGTTCCTCACGCTCCGCGTCGAGGAGATTCCGCGCCAACGCCGCCCCGTGGTCGAACGTTGGGGCAAGGTGCATCGCGCTGCCGTCCCGGAGCGCTCCCCAGTTTTCATGGTGCCGATCCTGGTTGGCGATCCAGGCGTCCAGCATGACGTAACCGGCAAAAACGTCCAGGGCCGATTGGACCCCGACGGGCGTGCCGGACAGCCACGCCTCCTGCGGCGGGGCCAGCGCCGCCACGATATCCATAACGGCTTCGACCGTGTGCTGCCGCACTCTGAAACGCTGCACCCTGGGATATTCGGGGTCGAGCGCCAACAGCAGCTCGTTCCCCAGCACCAGCGCAACCGAGGCGGGGGCCATGTTCGCGCACACCACACCCGGTCGAATGCGCTGCTCGCCGTCGTACTCTGCTGCCAGTTCGTATTCGACGTGCGGCAACCCGAGTAAGTGGCATAGATGGCACGCGACGACTTCCGCCCAATCTTCACCCGTGCCGCGGTCATCGGCCTTGAATAGCAGCCGGCTCTCCCCCTCGCGGAACCAAAACTTCGGCTTGCTGCCGAGCGTCTCTACCGCTTGGGCCAGGCTACGATCAACCCGGCGAATCGGGAATACCGTCACAGGATGTCCTCCAGCCGCTTTTCAAGTCCTTTCACCTTGTCGTCCGTCGGCCCCGCCATGCGGTGCTGTTGGTTGTCGATGACGAAGGGGATGCTCATGTCGATCCTCAGCGTGTCAAGCCGTCTCGACCACCAGACGATGTCGCGGCTTGGGAATCTTCATTTTCAGCTTGTGCATGCTCTCCAGGTGCAGGTCCAGGGCCTCGCAGGCGTGGTCGAAGGCCTTGGCGAGCGTTGCCGCACTCGTGATGATCTCCGGGAAATCGGGAAAATCGACCGTATACGCGGGATCTTGCGCCTGACACGAATGGCACTGTCATGTGTAACCCATTATATGCATAGGGTTTGCAACATGCCACGCGCCAAGCCAACGCGCTCCGGGCCTGGCAGTCTGCCGCTTCCTGCGCGGGCCGGCCGCAGCCCCTGCGTGCGCCACGCCGG
>JBBRPS010000905.1:0-3436 GCA_038227745.1 Gemmatales bacterium
AACAGCTCGCGCGGTGCCACCGCCGTGCAGCCGCGCACCTCCGCCTCGCGCAGCAGCGCGCTCTTGCGCAGCGACGCCGTCAGGTCCATCACCGTCATGCCCGGCTTCAGGTAGCCCGCGTGGACGCCGACCGCCTTGCCCTTCACCTCCCCCTTCTCCTCGTCGCAGACGATCAGCACGTCGTGCATCGTGCTGTAGAGCGCCTCGAACTGCATGTGCCGGCAGCCCAGTGCCTGGGCCAGTTCCTGGGCCGCCTTCTTGCGGTGGCTCGCGAGGATCACGTTCGCCCCGCGCCGCATCAGCTCCGTCGCCAGCCCCCGGGCCGTCGCGTCCACGCCGACGATCGCCACCATCCGACCCTTGAGCGGCTCGTCCGCCCCCGACTTCGCCTTGATCGCCGCGGCCAGCGCCGCCAGCGACGCCTGGAAGACGGTGTTGTAGCCGTGCCACTTCTCGTTCTTGTGCAGGATCACGTCGGCGGCCTGCGCCTGCTGGGCGGACGGCTGCGCCTCCTCGACGATGTCCATGATCGAGGCCTGGTTCTCCTCGTCCACGACCACGCCGGCCAGCTTGACCGCCTCGACCACCTTGCGGAACAGGCGGATGCTGCCCACGCCCATCGGCAGGCAGCGAGCCGACAGGTTGAGGTGGGCCAGCGCCGCATTGTGGACCGCCACCGTCGCCGCCTCGCGCTCGCCGAAGCCGGTCACGCCGATCAGCCGCGTGCCGCGCTCGAAGGCGGCGTAGTGGTACACGTCGCGCAGGTCGCTGACCGTCGGCTGTCCCGGCCAGGCCTCCATGCCCCGTTCCAGGGCGGCGTACGTCCACGGCGCCCCGATCTTGCGGCCGAGCAGCGCCAGCATGAGGCCCGGCTTGCCGAGGCCAACCACCACCGTCGGCACCGCCGGTTTCGCCAGGATCTGCACGAGCGGCCAGGCCTCCTCCGGCGTTCGTGCCAGCGTGGTCAGCTTGATGACGTCCGGCTTCTTGGTCTGGGCCTCGGCGTAGATCTCGGCGATGTCCGCGGGCGTCTCCTTCAGGTTCGTGTAGGAAATGACGCGCTTCGCCGGCGGGAAGGGACGGATCTGGTCGGCGGCGTCCAGCTCAATCTCGACGTAGTCCGCCTTGCTGACGATGCACTGGCGGAGCAGCGCGAGGCGCTCGTCCTCGTTGCCGTCCCAGGCGCCGCCGTCCTGGGGACGGCGGCAAGTCATGATGACGGGCTTCGGCTTGACCGTGAGCAGTTCGCTCAACCCCGGGGCCATCCCGAAGCGGTCGAGGCGCACCTCGAGCAGGTCGCACTGCTTCGCCGCGTTCAGCATGTCCACCAGCGCCAGCCGCCGCGATTCTTGATTGATCGAGATACAGATCATGACGTAGCCCAAGAGAGTTGAGGGGGGTGCCTGGGTCCTTTAGAGTTTGGCAGAAGGGAGGGCGGGAGGCAACTGTTTTCGGCGGGAGAGGAAGGCCGTTTAGCCGCGAGCGGGCATCAATGGTTGAGCAGGAACTCGCCGCTGTTGAGCAACGCCCAGTAGACGTCGGCGATGGCCTGGCGCTGGTCGCGCGTCGCGCCGCCGCTCTCGATGTAGCGCCCCATCCGCGCCGACTCGTCCGGCCGCGGCAGCCGCGACAGCACCAGCAGATAGAGCGTCTCAACCCGCCGTGCCGTGCTCGTCGGGGCGGTCGCGATCGTGAACAGCGACTTGTTGTGGTCCAGCTTCGTCCGCTCCGCCAGGAACTTGCCGTTCATCATGAACAGCGCCTGCAGGATGGACGTCTGCCACTCGGTGCGCCGGTCCTGCGAGGTGAACTTCGACAGAAACTGCGTGCGCGGCGCCATCGGCCCACCGTTGAACTGCTGCTGCTGGAACTGCTGCTGGTTGGCGTACGGGTCGGTGTAATCGGTCGCCTCCGCCAGGCTGTCGAAGAGTTGCTCGGGGCTCAGGCCGCGCACCGGCATGCGCGCGAACAGCAGGACCTCGTCGCGGTGGGCGTTGATCGTGCCGCTGGCCCGCTGGTAGGCCTGCGTCTGCACGATCGCCCGAATCAGGAACTTCAGGTCGAAGTTGTGGGCCGCGAACTCCTTCGCCAACAGGTTGAGGAGCTGCGGGTGGGTCGGCAGGTCCTCCGACGGCTCCATGACCGCCTCCATCAGGCTGGTGCCGAAGAAGTACGACCAGACGTGATCGACGGCGGCCCGGGCGAAGTAGGGGTTGTCCGCCGCCGTCAGCCAGTCCGCGAGGGTCTGCATGGTCGGCACGCCGTCCTTCCACACCGGCTCGGCGCCGGTAAGGAACCGCGCCTTCGCAGTCTTGTCCGTGTTGGGGATGCGGATCTCGCGGCTCTGTGGGTTGGCGGCGACACCGCCGCGGCCGCGATTGATCTGCTGCACGCCGGAGAAGAAGGCGGCGTACTCCCAGAACTGGTTCTTCGTCCACTTCGCGAACGGGTGCTTGTGGCACTGGGCGCACTCGAGTTTCACCCCCATGAAGACGCGCGAGGTGGCGCCGGCGAGGTTCTCCGGCTTGTTCTCGTTGGCGAAGTAGAACCCGACCGGCGAACCACCGTTCAGGCCGGGGTTGCCCATCCGGCCGTTATTCGCCTGGACGGTGAGGAGTTCGTGGACGATCTTATCGTAGGCCATGTTGCTCTGGAGGCGCTGCCGCAGCCATGCCTCGAAGCCGGGCTGGAAGTTGCCGAACTGGTTGTTCATCGTGCCCTGGAGCATGACGGCCCGCCAGATGGCGGCGAAGTGCCGGGCGTAGGCCTCGTCGGCGAGCAACTTCTCGACGCGCTCCGCGCGCTTGTTCGGGTCGTCGTTGTCGAGGAAGTCGCGGATGTCGAGCAGGGAGGGGATGCGGCCGCCGAGGTCGATGTGGAGGCGGCGCAGGTAGGTGGAATCGTCGGCCGGGGGCGCGGGCTTGACGTTGTTGCCCTCCCAGCTCGCGACGATCAGGCGGTCGATCGTCTGGGCCAGGGCTTTCGCGTCCGACCGGCTGTCCCGCGGTGCCGCTCCCGGATTCCCAGGGTTGGCGGGGGGCGCGGGGTTCTGGGCCCCCGCGAGGCCGGGCAACACCGCCAGGTGAAACGCCGTCAAACACACCACCCGCAGCAGCCGTTTCATAGCGCAGGTCTCCTTGGATCCGTGCCGTCCACTCGGACGACCTCACCTAACAGACGAGCCAGCCCCCCCACATCGAACACGCTTCTGTCCCGGATTGCCGTGCGCCTCCCCGGCGACCGTCGTTGCCGGCGTCTCCCCGGGGGCCACACCTTCCCTAAAGTGTCACAGAAAGGGCCGGCCGGCACAAGAGAATGTTGTCATGCGGAGGGGGGAAGGGGCGCACGACACGGTTTGCACCTGCCGGGGGGAAGTCCTACACTGTCCTGAGCGAACGCGACCCCATTTTCCCCCCAAGTCCTGAAAGGGGCCAGG
>JBBRPS010000906.1:0-3421 GCA_038227745.1 Gemmatales bacterium
CACCGCTGTCCACGAAACGGCCACGGGTAGCAGAGCGCACGCGAGACCGCGGCGAGACGAGCCGGATGCCTTAATTGGGCAAGTCCGGATCTGTGGGAGGGGTGGGAGGTGACTCCCACCCCGACCCGGCCCAATTTCCTGCGGCCCGTCCGAAGCCGCGCGCCCGATGCGCTTTCCCGAGTCATCCCTTGCCCAGGAGAACGAAGGCCCGGTTGCACGACCAGGGGGCGATGGCGAACTCCCGTTGCAGGGCGGACGGGCCGAACGCCGCGCGGAGCGCCTGCACCCACTCCTCCCGCGTGCCGTAACGGATGCGGTCGCCAGTGATGTAGCGGTCGCTGAAGTACCCCAGCCAGTAGGCCGGGTTCCCGTCTCGGACCCACTCCTTGACCACCACCAGGCCGCCGGGGCGCAGGACCCGGGCCGCCGCCGCGAAGATCCCCGGGTGCCGATCCCAGGGGATGTGGTGCAGCACGTCGCACAGGACCACGAGGTCCATCCCCCCGGGGTCCGCGGCGGCGAAGTCTTCCACGGCAAGCCGCTGGAAGCGGACGCGCGCGCGGTCGCCGCGGTACATCCGGCCCAGCCGGGAGGTCAGGTCGATCCCGTCGATGCGGGCCGCCGGCCACAGCCGGGCCAGGTGCGTCACCAGCGCCCCCTCGCCGCAGCCGACCTCCAGCACCCGCCGGGGCGTCGACAGGTGGCAGAGTTCCCGGGCGAAAGCCGCCATGTCGAAGAAGAGCAAGCGGTAGCAGTCCGTGACGACGGGCTCCAGGGGGCCCATCATGTGCCTCACGCGAACGCCGAGTCCCACGATCCACTCCCTCCCCCACTTCGGGCGACCCGCCGCGCCGCGTGCGGCCGCGCGAAGGGTGCCACCTCTATAGTAGTAGTTCTACGGGTATTTTCGGTGGTGTCCCGATAACGTTGCCGAAACGCCGTAAGCCGCCACCGGAGGAGCAGTTGCCGCGATAGCGCCGAAAAGTCGGCGCTGCGCCCGGTCGCGGAAAAACCTGGCGTTCCGGAGGTTGGCAACGATCTCGGGACACCACCGAATTCTGACACTTTTTCTGACACCTGGACGTGATGTATCCGATTGGCAGAAATGCTGATTGACGGAAGTGTTGAAATGAGAAGGGCCTCCGATTTCTCGGAGGCCCTTCTCGTGTGGAGGCGGCGGGAATTGAACCCGCGTCTCGGCGTACTTCAGCGACGGCTTCTACGTGTGTAGCTTGTCGATGCCGGCGGGCCGGAGCCTTGCGGCCCCGCCCGCCACGTTCGCCCGGGCCGCCCCCAACAAGCAGGGTGCCTCCCGAGCTAACCGGCGGTAGAGTTTAGCCGTCACCTCCTCCGGTGCGATCGGCCTTGCGGCCAACCTCCGGCGACAGCGAGCCCGATTTAGCGTCCAAGCCGAGACCTCTCAGGCGAAGCTCCCGGACCTGGGGCAGCCTTTTTTAGGCCGCCATGGAGAACTGCGGTTCAGCAGTTATCAATTTGATCAGATTTTTAGCGTGGCCTTCTGATCAACCACGACACGCCACCGGCACCTCTACTTACCCGATCGAAACCAGATCGCCCCCTTCGGGAAAAGTGGTCGATGCCACAACAACGATGATTATACCCTGAAACCCGGCCCCCGGACAAGTCCACCGCAAAAACGGCCCGCCCGGGCACCGAGTTCACGGGGTTAGAGGGCGGGACGGCCGCCGGGGATTCACTCGCTGGCCCTCCTGGCGGGTTCCTGAGTCCCGCATCGAGTATCCTTCTATCCTTCGCTAAACTCCTCACCCCCGGCCCCTCTCCCCAGCGAGGAGAGGGGAGCAAGACCCGCGCTCACGCCGGCTCGGCGAACTGCTCCAGCCGGCTGCTGAAGTCCGGCTGCCGCAGCCGCTCCAGACCACGGTGCTCGATCTGACGGATGCGCTCCCGCGTGATGCCGAACATCCGCGAGATCTCGTCCAGCGTCCGCGCCCGCCCGTCCCTCAGGCCGAAACGCAGCTCGATCACCTCGCGGTCGCGCGGCGCCAGATGGCGCAGCACCTCCGCGATGCGCTGCCGCAGCACGTCGCGGTCCATCTCTCGGGCCGAGCCGCCGTCCTCGGAGACACTCAGGAAGTCCTGCAAGCTGTTCGCCTCGTCACCGCCGACCGGCTCCTCCAGGCTCGCGGGCGGCCGGGCCACCACGCGCAGCGAGCAAACCTCCGCGGGGGTGATGTCCAGGGCGTCGGCGACCTCCTCCACCGTCGGTTCGCGGCCGTAGTACACCGTCAACTCGCCGTGGACGCGGTCCAGCGCCGCCAGGAGACCGACGTGGTGGCAGGGAACGCGCACCATGCGCGACAGGTCGGACAAAGCCCGTGTCACGCCCTGGCGGACCCACCAGGTGGCGTAGGTGCCGAACTTGAAGCCGAGGCGATGGTCGAACTTGTCCACCGCTCGCATCAGGCCGCTGTTGCCCTCCTGGATCAGGTCGGCGAACGGCATACCCCGGCCGCGGTACCTCTTCGCGATCGACACCACCAGCCTCAGGTTGGCGGCCGCCAGCTCCTGCCGCGCCCGCTGATACACTTCACGCCGTTGCCGCAGCGCCCGGATCAGCCCGTGCAGCTCCTCCGGCGTGGACTGCAGCTCGAACAGCAGGTCGCGCAACTCCTCCGCCTTGGCGTCGCAGCTGGGAGCGGGCCGCAGCCGCGACAGGTCGAGGGCGCGGCGGGCCAGCGTTTCCAGCTCCCGGACCCACTGGTCGAGCAGCTCGGTGCGCGGCGACAACTCCTCGGCCAGGCGCACGGCCTTCAGCAGCCGCCGCCGGACGGCCTGGCGGTACTGGACCCGCGCCGCCTGGGAACGGGCGCGGAGCGACTGGCGGAATTCGGCCACAGCCTCCTCCTGGAGGCTGCGCAGAGATTCGAGGTGCCGCGGCAGGCGCATGCGGACCTTGTCGGCGTTCAAACCCAGGCCGGGGACGGCGTCCACGACGCGCTCCAGGATCGCCTGGCCGGCGTGGGCGCGCTCGAAGGTCTCGAGGACGCGACCGAGCACCGTCCAGTTCCACAGGGCGGCACGGCGGTAGCGCCGGCGGGCGGCGTCGAGGCCCTCGGTCATCACGATCTCCTCGCCGCGGTTGAGCAGCGGGATCGCGCCCATCTGCTGCAAGTACGTACCGAGGACATCGTCGGCGGCAGCGGTGTCGGGCTGGACCGCCGCGAGCGGCTCGGCGAAGTCGTCCTCTTCCGCGGCGGCGTGCGCGACGACCTCTTCCGCGCGGAGGAGTTCGGCGAAATCGTCCCGGGCCGGTTTCCGGCCGCGGCGGGGCGTATCGGTCGGAAAGGCCTTCCGCCCACAGCGGGGTTGCTTACAGCTGCTGTTGATGTGATGATTCATGGGTCGTTACGCCCTTCGGTTGATCACTGGGTGTTGCCCC
>JBBRPS010000907.1:0-3420 GCA_038227745.1 Gemmatales bacterium
CTACTGGAGTGACACCGTCCGCCGTTCCATCCTCCTCGACGCCAAGGCCGACCTCGTCGTGTACGGCATGGGCGAGATGGCGATCGTCGAGATCGCGCGCCGCCTCGCCGCCGGGCAGGCCGTGCGCGACCTGCGCGACATGCGCGGCCTGGCGTACGTGCTGGGGGCACGGGAATCGGAGGAACTGGCGAACGGCCGGCGTAAGCCGGCTGGTGAGTCATCCCGTCCCTCGCCTGGTTCTGCACCAGCCGGCTTACGCCGGCCGTTCGCCGATTACAGTCTCCTCCCCTCCTATGAGGCGGTGAAATCCGACAAGGCCGCCTTCGTCGAGGCGACGCGGTTGATCCACGTCAACACCAATCCGTTCAACGCCAAGACACTCGTCCAGTACCACGACCGCCAGGCGGTCGTCGTCACGCCGCCGGCCCTGCCGCTGTCGCAGGCCGAGATGGACGCCGTCTACGACCTGCCGTACACGCGCCGCCCGCACCCGTCCTACACCGAGCCGGTCCCCGCTCACGAGATGATCAAGGACTCGGTGACGATCATGCGCGGCTGCTTCGGCGGCTGCACCTTCTGCTCGATCACCGCCCACCAGGGCCGCATCATCCAGTCGCGCTCGCAGGAGTCGGTGCTGAAAGAGGTCCGCAAGATGGCGGCCGATCCGGAGTTTCACGGCGTCGTCAGCGACGTCGGCGGGCCGACGGCCAACATGTACGAGATGCGCTGCACGCGGCCCGAGGTCGAGGCGAAGTGCAAGCGGCTGTCGTGCGTCCACCCGACGGTGTGCAAGCTGCTCGGCACCGACCACGGCCCGCTGGTCGAATTGCTCCGCCGCGCCCGCACCGAGCCGGGCATCCGCAAGGTGTTGGTGGCCAGCGGCGTGCGCATGGACCTGGCGCAGCTCGCCCCGGAGTACCTGCGCGAGCTGGCGGCGCACCACGTCGGCGGCCACCTCAAGGTCGCGCCGGAGCACACCGACCCGAACGTCCTCGCCCTGATGAAGAAGCCGGAGAACGGCAACTTCGAGGGCTTCGCGCAGGCGTTCAAGGAGGCGTCGCAGGACGTCGGCAAGCCGAAGCAGTACCTGGTGCCGTACTACATCGCCAGCCACCCCGGTTCGGACGTCCACGCGATGATTGACCTGGCGGTGTTCCTGAAGCGCAACGGCTACCGGCCCGACCAGGTGCAGGACTTCATTCCGGCCCCGTTCGACGTGGCCACGTGCATGTACTACACGGGCATCGACCCGTTCACGAAGCAGGAGGTCCACGTCGCCCGGGCGCTGCACGACCGCAAGGTGCAGCGGGCGCTCTTGCAGTTCTTCAAGCCGGAGAACTATTTCGAGGTGCGGCGGGCGCTGGAGGAGGCGGGCCGCACCGACCTGATCGGCAGCGGTTGCGACGCGCTGATCCCGGCGCAGCCGCCGAAGGAGGCGCTACAGGCGCGGCGCGAGCGCGCCGACGAGGCGGTGCGCGGCGACTACGTGCATACGGTGCCGAATCCGGCGAAGGGGGCGAAGAACAAAGGCTATCGGCCGCAGCGGAAGACGGCGCAACGGCGAGATCGAAAGTGACCGACAAGGTTTTCTTATGAGGATCCCGTCATGGGTGTTTTCCGGAAGTTGTTTACCGTGCTGGCGAAGATTGCCCTGGACAAGATCATTGGAGAAAAGCGGACGGATGAACTGGTAGGCGTCATTCGCGACTTTCGGGCAGTCCCGTCGCCCGCGGCGGAACAGAACGAAGGGCCAGAGCTGGCGTTTGCTCTGCGCGAGGCCGTCGCTGACGCGACTAAGTCAGATCCTGAAGGCAAGCAAAGAGCGGAGGAACAAGCGAAAGCGGAACTCCTCCTCACGGATGTCTTCGCGGAACTGCCCCTGGAAGAACTTGCCGACCCGGCCATCCCGCCAGAGGAAATTGCGAAAAAACTTCTGGAGGCTTTACCTAACGAAGTGGCTGGAGTCTACCTGTTGTGGCTCAATCTCCCAGACGGCGGATGTTACTGCCACTTCTCGTGGGGATGGAACGAGAAGGCGAAGCGAACGACCTTTCGGATTCGGGATTACGTTCACAGGAAGCTGTACTACTGTGTCACCAAGCCCGACAATGAGGAGGTTCGGGAGTCGAAATGGGAAGTCCAGGATTGGAACGACCGAACCGCTCTCGAGCTGTGGCATTCCGCCCAGCGGCAAGTTCGCTGCCGGGGTGCTTTTCTTCTTGATCGCATGAAGTTCAGCACGTGGAAAAACACTCTGGACGAGATGACGCGGAGCCTGGCCCCCTGACATGGCCCTGCGACAACGTTCACCGTCGCCGCCCCGTCGCGAAGGAAACCCGGGCTGCGGTCCAATCGTTGCCTTTACTCGTTCTTGTGAGGTAAAAACACATGGCGGATCTCCACGCATCCCTGTCGCAGCCATCGGTCAAGCAGGTGGACTCGGCGACCTGCGGGCGCGACGGCAACGGCGATACCCCCCTGGAAGCGCAGCTGCGGCAACTCTTTGCCCGGCAGCGGCAACTCCGCGAACAACTCGACGCGACGCGCGCCGAACTGGACCGCGTCAACGCCGAAGTGCTTCGGACAGGGGATGAATACTGCAGCAGCCCGGAGCGCGAAGAGGAATATCTACAAGGTCTGGAGAAAATCCTCGGTTACGACCCGCGGATTGATCCGAAGGAAATCGAAGAAGCGCTGAAGAACCCGCAGAGCTTCGAGGACTTTCTGGCCGAACTCGAACAGCTGGACAAGCAGTAGGCGGAGGAAGGCCATGACGGCTCAGCCCCAGGCCCCCTGGACGGTCATTCTTCTCTCGACTGCCAAACGCCAGCTGCGTGACAGCGCCGCCAGGACCGGGACTCTCGAAGTGAGGCGGGAGTTCCTTGCCAGCGTTCGCGCCATCCTTTCGCAGCTGGCTGTTGACCCCCTTTCGAGAGGAGATCCGATGCGGCACTTCCAGGCTGCCGGCCTCGTGCAGCTGCAGTGGCTGCACGACCACATACTTACCGTCTACGGCGTGGACGAGGCCAACCGGATCGTTTACGTGAAGAAGTTTCAGCCGGTGCTCGGCCACCCTCTGGCCGCCACCTGAGACTTGAGACGATCCGCCGGCGCGAGCACTCGTGAGCCTACAGGTCCGTTGCTGCTGTTCGGGGATACCTGATGCCTTTACTCGACCATTTCCATCCGCCGCTTGAGGATGAGATCCCCTGGACCACTCTTTACGCGGGCTGGGCCACGCGAATCGCGGACGACCTCAACGAGCGCTGGCTGACCCTGGACTACCTCGCCGCCGAAATCGCCACGTTCCCCGAGGTGATCGAGGTCCGCGTCTACACCGAACTGGGGCGGCGAAAGCTCGTCGGCGTGATCGAGCTGGTCAGCCCGAGCAACAAGGACCGCACCGGCGAGCGCCGCGCC
>JBBRPS010000908.1:0-3393 GCA_038227745.1 Gemmatales bacterium
GTGGGTGGGCGGCCCGCTCGCGTTCCTGAAGGACGGCGACCAGGTGACCATCGACGCCGACGCCAAGCAGCTCAGCGTGGCGCTGGACGACAACGAGCTGGCGCGGCGCAAGGCGGGGTGGAAGCGGCCCGAGCCGCGCGAGAGCCGCGGCGTGCTGGCGAAGTACGCCCGGACGGTGAGGTCGGCGTCGGAGGGGGCGGTGACGGGGTAGCGCCCCGCGGAGTGATGGAGTGAAAGGCGAGGGCCGCTCGACAGCGTTCGAGCGGCCCTCTTGGCTCCGAGGGATCTACTGCGCGAGTTGGGAGGAGGGCTCTCGGCCCCGCCGGCCGGTTTGGGCAAATTGCCACGGTGGAACCACGACCCTCGGGGTTGTCCCAGGACGCAGCGGCAATTTGCCCAAACCGGCCGATAGCGGGCCTGAAACAGCCTTTCCCGTGACGCACGTCCAGTGAAACGCTCGGGCGGCGCAACGCCGCCCCGGTGCAGGGCACCAAGCTAGATCCTCACCCCGGAGCACACCCTCGGTTCAGCTACTTGCCCTGTTATAAGCCCGCGCGCTCCCTACCAACCGCTGCGTCCCCGAATGAGTCGGCGTGCCACGTTTCGCCCGGGTGGGGATCCCCCGGGCATCGAAACCGATCCGGGACACCAGACATGGCAGACACACCTGGGAAGGAATTCGCTTGACAGGCGAAGGGTGCGTGCGAGAATGAGCGCAGGTCGCGACCAGGGAGGGCAGCTTTCTCGGGCTGGACCCTTCCGCCTGATCAGAGGCGGCAACGAATGTGCAGGGCCGTAGAGGTTTTGGCCGAAAACCGCGCCCTCCGAAGATCGAAGTCCTTGAGGGGTCCGGTCCCGATTCCGAATTTCAACTGCGTGATGGTGGTTGTGCCGGCGTTTGACCATGAAGGTTCCCCGGCCGGCCGTGCCCCGGGATGCCCCGGCTCCCCATTTGGCCCCTCCTCCCGAAGTAGTTCCTGGAGGGCCATCAGAAGATGAACACCTGCTTGTGGAGTCCCCCCCGATGAGAAAGCGGCACACGCTCCTGGTAGTCGATGACGAGCCGGATCTTACCAAAGGCGTCCATGATCTGTTCCGGAGGGATTTGGATTTCCGGGTACTTGGCGCCACCGGGGGACCGGACGGACTGCGGATCCTGGAGCGCGAGGAGGTCCACATCGTCTTGAGTGACCAGCGGATGCCGGAGATGTCCGGCGTTGAATTCTTACGCCGCGTTCGCGAAGCGTATCCCGAGGTGGTCCGGCTGCTGTTCACCGCCTACGCGGACATCAAGGCGGTCATCGACGCGATCAACAAGGGCAGCGTCTACCGCTACATCAGCAAGCCCTGGGTCCCGGGGGAACTGGAGACCATCGTCCGGCAGGCGGCCGAACACTACGACTTGCAGGCGGAGCGCAGGCGCCTTGGGGAGGAACTGCGGGCCAAGAACCAGCAATTGGAGAAGGTCAATGCGGAATTACTGAAGTTACTCCAGAAAGACAAACAGCTCGGGAACTACCAGTTGCTGGAAGAGCTGGGGCACGGGGGAATGGGGACAGTCTATAAAGCGCTCCACCTCCTGCTCATGAAGGTGGTGGCGCTGAAAGTGCTCCCAATCGATCGCATGAGCAACGTTGAAGCGGTCGCCCGCTTCCGGCGGGAGATGAAGGCCGTCGGCCGGCTCAACCACCCCAATATTGTCCAGGCCCTTGATGCGGGGGAGGTCAATGGGACGCATTTCCTCGTGATGGAGTTCCTGGAAGGCGCCGTCCTGTCGCGTCTGATCGCGCGCCGTGACCCGCTGCCGGTCCCCGATGCTTGCGAGTCCGTCCGGCAAGCGGCCCTGGGCTTACAGCACGCTCACGAGCATGGCTTGGTCCACCGCGACATCAAGCCGTCGAATCTGATACTGACGCCCGCGGGACAGATCAAGGTACTCGATCTGGGTCTCGCCCGCCTGTGCGACGAGGCCTCGAATAGCGAAGAGCTGACGGGGCTCAGTCGAGCCGTGGGTACAGCCGATTACATGGCCCCCGAGCAGGCCTTCGGCACGGGCCTAATCGATATTCGGGCAGACGTTTATAGCCTCGGCTGCACCCTCTACCACCTCCTCGCGGGTCGCACCCCCTTCAGCGGCCTCGGCCATGAGAGGGCGATCAACAAGCTGATGGCGCACGCACACCGGCCGGTGCCGCCGATCCGGGGGTCCCGACCCGAGGTTTCCCATGAGTTAGTGCAAGTACTCGATCGGCTCCTGGCCAAGGATCCGACCGAGCGGTTTGCTACGCCGGCAGAGGTTGTGGCCGCTTTGCAACCGTTCACGGCGGGGGCTGATTTGCCGAAATTGCTTCTTCTGATGGAGCCAGGGTACGCGGGGAGAGCTGAGAGCGGGGAAAAAGAAGACATGGCCCGAGGGCTTGAATCCCCGCCCATCGGCCTTTCCCGGGACAAGACGACTGAGGAATATCTCCCCGGCCAGTGAGTTCGGTATAGCAAATAGCGGAACACGCCCGTGCTGAGTGTACGCCGATGGAGTGATGGCAGGTATCCGCGTCTCTTGAAGAGTTGCAGGTTCAAAAAGGCCTTCGTTTCACACCCCAAACCCGGTTCAGCCAACGCGGTGCTGCACCTGATGGCGATCGCGCGCGAGGCGGACGTCGAGTGGACGCTGGCCGACTTCGACCGCCTGGGCGACAAGGTGCCGGACCTGGCCGACTTGAAGCCGGCGGGCCGTTACGACCTGCACCGCGCGGGCGGCACGCCGGCGGTCTACCGCGCCCTGCTCGACGCGGGCCTGCTGCACGGCGACTGCATCACCTGCACGGGCGCCACGCTGGCGGAGAACCTGAAGAGCGTGCCGAGCATTTATTCCCGGCCGCAGAAGGTGGTGAAGCCGCTGGACGCGCCGATGCACGCCCACGGGCACATCGTCATCCTCAAGGGGAACCTGGCACCGGAGGGGGCGGTGGCGAAGGTGGCGGGGCTGAAGCGGCGGAAGATCACCGGGCCGGCGCGCGTCTTCGACGGCGAGGAGGCGTGCTTCGCGGCGACCCAGGAGCGGCAGATCAAGGCGGGCGATGTGGTGGTGATCCGCGGCGAGGGGCCGGTCGGCGGCCCGGGGATGCGCGAGATGCTGTCGGTGACGGCGGCGCTGTCGGGGCAGGGGCTGGGCGAAGAGATCGGCCTGATCACGGACGGCCGTTTCTCCGGCGGCACGCGCGGGCTGGTGGTGGGGCACGTGGCGCCGGAGGCGTGGGTGGGCGGCCCGCTCGCGTTCCTGAAGGACGGCGACCAGGTGACCATCGACGCCGACGCCAAGCAGCTCAGCGTGGCGCTGGACGACAACGAGCTGGCGCGGCGCAAGGCGGGGTGGAAGCGGCCCGAGCCGCGCGA
>JBBRPS010000909.1:0-3390 GCA_038227745.1 Gemmatales bacterium
CAGGGATCTCACGCCCCGGCAAGGGGAGATTGTCAAACCCTTCCTCCCCAGTTCCGCCACCGGGCGCCCTCTCGAATGGCCCCGCAAAGATATTCTCGACGGCATCTTCTACAAGATCGCCAACGGCTGCAAGTGGCGCGACCTCCCCCACGACTTTCCCCCCTACCGGCGCGTCCACGAATGGTTCAGCAAGTGGCGGGCCGATGGCACCTGGGATCGCCTGCTGGACCACCTCCGGCGCAGGGCGCGCGTCGCGGCCGGCCATGACCCGGAGCCGAGCGAGGCCTGCGTAGACAGTCAGACCGTCAAGGCGGCCGCGACCGGAGGCGCGCGGGGCTACGACGGGGGCAAGCGGACGAACGGGCGGAAGCGGCACATCCTCGTGGATACGTTGGGTTTGCTGCTGGCCGCGGCGGTGACGACGGGCGCGGTGTGCGCCGCGACCTGCTCGCCTCGGACGAGTATTACTCGGCCCGCGGCCAGGGCACGGACGCCGGCTTCGTGGACGCCGCCTACCAAGACCTGGTCGGCCGCAACGCCGACGACGGCGGACGTCGGGCGTTCCTCGACTACCTGGCCACCGGCGCCGACCGGGGACAGGCCGCCGACGTGTTCTTCAACAGCGACGAGTACGCGACGAAGTCCGTGGACGTCTTCTACCACCGCTTCTTCGACCGTCACGCCGACTCGGCCGGTTTGTTCGCCTGGAAGTACGCCCGTCACTACGGGGTCGCGATCGACGACGTCGTTACCGCGTTCGTCGGTTCCGACGAGTACGTCGGCCGCCTCTCCCCCGTCGCGCCGGTCGCGGGGCACCACGACCACGAGAGCGAGTCGTAAGGCTGCGGGAGCGAGGCGGACGAGCCCCGCCGAAGGCCGGCGGGGCTCCGGGATCGCGACTTGAACCTCAGCGGCGCAACAGCTGGAGCAGGTTCATCAGCAGGCTGAGCGCCAGCACCCCGCCGAGGACGCCGATCCAGAGCCAGGCGCCGCCCGGCGGGCCGGACGGCGGCGGGGCGGCTTCCTCCTCCTCGTCGCCGGCTTCCAACTGCCTCAGCGTCGACGCCTCGATGTACTGCCGCGCCAGCCGCGGCGGCTGACCGTTAAGAAGGTATTCGAGGTCGATAATGAGGTCGTCGGGGTTGCGGTAGCGCTGGGCGCGGTCCTTGGCCATCATGCACTCGACCACTTCGCCGAGCCCGCCGGAGAGCTTGTCGTTGAGGTGGTCCGGCGGCGTCAGCTCGCGCTCCAGGTGCGCTTGCAGCACCACGTCGATGCCCTTGTCGGGGAACGGCGGCTGCCCCGTGACCATGTGGTACAGCGTCGCCCCGAGGGAGTACATGTCGGCCCGGACGTCGATGTCCTCGGCGCCGCGGATCTGCTCGGGGGCGATGTAGTACGGCGTGCCGATCGTCAGCCCTTTCTCGGCGCGGGCGAGGGCGCGGTCGCCGGTGTCGCGGGCCATGCCGAGGTCGGCCAGCTTGGCGATGCCGTCGAGCGTCAGCACGATGTTCGCCGGCTTCACGTCGCGGTGGATCAGCCCGCGCCGGTGGGCGTGCTGGAGCGCCTGCGCGATCTGCAGCGTGATCTCGACCGCCTCCTTCTCCGTGTAGATTTTGCCCGCCTCGATCTCCTCCTTGATCGTCGTGCCGGAGACGTACTCCATGACGAAGTAGTGGGTCTGGTTGGCGCAGCCGACGTCGATGGCCTGGACGATGTTGTTGTGGCTGAGCTTGGCGGCGTGGTGGGCCTCGCGCGTCAGGCGTTCGAGGAACTGCGGATTGCGGGCGAGGCGCGGGTGCAGCTTCTTGACGGCGACGAGGCGGTTCATGCTCAGCTGGCGCGCCTTGAAGACGGTGCCCATCGCCCCCTGGCCGAGCTGTTCGAGGATCTCGTAGCCGGGGATCTCCTCGCCCATGAGCAGCGCCGCCTTCTGGAGGGCGCGGCGGGCCTGGCCGAGGGTGAGGGCGCCGGCCTCGACGAGGCGCGTCAGCACCGGCTTGGCGCCGGGGCCGTCGGGCGCCTTGCACCCTTGTGCCTCCTCGGCCGTGACCAGGCCGCGGCTGACGAGGGCGTGGATCAGGCGCTCTTGCTCGGCGTCGAATTTGGCGTCGGCGGGCGCGGATTTTTCTTCGGTCATCGGCGCTCTGTCGGTCGGGGGCCAGGCACGGCATCCGTGACGTGCGGGACGCGACGCTGGCGAAGGATACCCCTTTTTAGGACGCGCGGCGCGGCCCTGTCAACGGGACTTGGCGGCGCCGTGAAAGCGGCGCGAAGACGGCGAACGTCTGCTTGCGTGGACCGCGCGCCGCCTGCTAAGATGGGAAAAGCTCGAACCCGGCCTCGCTCTGGTGCGTCGTTCCTGGATCAGGGGCGTTCGCGGTCGCCCGTCCCTGTTCCCCGGCGGCGCGCCATCAGAAGAGAAGGGAGCGTTATGACTGCCTCACCCGGCACGGCCCTGGACGCGAGCGTCCTCGTCCTGAACCGGCTGTTCATGGCCATCCACATCATCTCCGTGCGGCGCGCCTTCTGCCTGCTCTGCAAGGACCTGGCCGAGGTGGTGGCGCTGGAGGACGGCCAGTTCGCGACCTACGACTTCCCGACCTGGCGCGAGCTGAGCGAGTTTCGCTCCGCCCACTACCGCCAGGAGGACGACGACTGGGTGCGGACGGTGAACGCCGAGATTCAGGTGCCGCGCGTCATCCGCCTTCTGGGCTACGACAAGCTGCCGAAGCAGACGGTGAAGTTCAACCGCCGCAACATCTTCGCGCGCGACAACAACCAGTGCCAGTACTGCGGCAAGCGCTTCCCGACGAGCGAGTTGAGCCTCGACCACGTCGTGCCGCGCAGCCAGGGCGGGCAGAGCACCTGGGAGAACATCGTCTGCGCCTGCGTCGCGTGCAACGTCCGCAAGGGCGGCCGCACGCCGAAGGAGGCGCACATGCTCCTGATCCGCAAGCCGGAGAAGCCGAAGCGCAGCCCGATGCTCAACCTGAAGCTGACGCACAGCAAGTACCAGTCGTGGCGCACCTTCCTCGAAAACGCCTACTGGTCGGTGGAGCTGAAATAACGAAGGGGCGGGCCGAGCGCCCGCCCCGCCTGTTTTTGTTCCCCTGCGCCGGAACCTGTGGCCGTCGGTCGGGGTTTAATGTCCGTACACGTCAACGTCGCCCAAACATCTCATTATGGGAAGGAGTGAGACATGTTGACCCGACGATGGAAAGCGGCCCTGGCGTTGGTGTTCGTCCTGACAGTGGGCGGATTCCTGCTGAGCGGCGTCGTCGCCCTGGCGCCGGCCGCGACGGCCGCCGAGAAGGAAGAGCGGCATCCGCACATCCGCGCTGGTCTCGAAGAGTTGCGTGAGTCCCGCAAAGACCTGAAGGAATCCGA
>JBBRPS010000910.1:0-3388 GCA_038227745.1 Gemmatales bacterium
CCGCAAGGAACTGCTGGCCAACCCCAACTCCGTCCAGCGCTTCCACCGGGAGATCCGCCTGGCCGCCCAGCTGGACCACCCTCACCTCGTGCGGGCGCACGACGCCGCCCAGGTGGGTGACACTCACTTCCTGGTCATGGAGTACGCCGAGGGCATCGACCTCCAGCGCCTCATCGAGAAGTCCGGCCCGCTGCCGGCGGGGCAGGCGTGTTCCTACGTCCGCCAGGCGGCCCTGGGGTTGCAGCACGCCTCGGAGCGCGGCCTGGTCCACCGGGACATCAAGCCGTCCAACTTGCAGGTGACCGCCCAGGGGACGATGGTCAAGATCCTGGACATGGGCCTGGCTCGGTCGCAGGCGCCCGACGGTAGCGAGGGGGGACGGCCCGAGCTGACGCAGGCCCGCACGGTCATGGGCACGCCGGACTACATGGCCCCGGAACAGATCGCCGACGCGCGCCGCGTGGACATCCGGGCCGACATCTACAGCCTCGGGTGTACCTTGTACTTCATGCTGGCGGGCCGGCCGCCGTTCCCGGTCGATGCGTGGGAGGAGAAGCTGGTCTGCCACCGCAAAGTCGAGCCGCAACCCATTGAGCAGCTCCGGCCCGACGTGCCCCCGGCCCTCGGCGGCGTCCTGCGCAAGATGATGGCCAAGCGCCCCGAGGAGCGTTATTCGACCCCCGCGGGCGTGGCCGACGCCCTGTCGCCTTTCTGCACGGCGGGCGGGCCGGCACCGCCCGTGGCCGGCGCGGCACCGGGGGCGGGGCAGCGCTCCACCCACTCGGGTTCCCCGACGCCGGGTTCGGCGCCGGCCATGGCCGGCGTGGCGCCGGGGGCGGGGCAGCAATCCACCCACTCGGGTTCCCAGAGACCGGGTTCGGCGCCGGCCATGCCGCCCTCGCTGGTGAACCAGTCCGCCGGCCACGAGGCCGGTTGGACCCTGAACATGGATCCCAGCATGCACCCTTCGCCGCCGGCGCCCCAGATACGGCTGCCCGCGCCGCTCGCACAACCCACGCTGCTGCTCCCGGAGCAACACCAGGCACCCCAGACCGGGGGACAGCCGGCCTCGGGAGGCCGGAAGCGGTTGCTGCTTATTCTAGCGGCGGGCGGTGCCGTCGTGTGCCTGTTGATCCTGTTGCTGCTCGTCTTGCCGAAAGGCGACGGCAAGGTGGCGCTAGGCAACGAGCCGCCGGGGCCGAAAGGCGACAGCAACGAGGCGAAAGAGCCGTCGCGGGCCGACATCACCTATGACATGAATCACCTCGAAAAGGTCTTTGGCATCAAGTTCAAGGCAGCCAAGTTTGGGCAGGGGAAAACCAAAGGCGACACGCTCATCACGATGACCCTGGAATTCACGCAGGACTATCCCATTGTATTGGTCGCCGGTAGTAAAAGAGATAAAAAACGGTCTCTACTTACGACCGTGGAATACCTGCGCGCTTCATTCGCCGGGGAAACAGCAAGAAGGCCGTTCGTGCGTGAGGTGAGTACGCTGCTCAAATGTTACTTTTATGACGCAGATGGCGTGCCCTTCATCAGGCAACCGCCTGGACAAATCGAAGGGGAAGTCAGCGGCAATGCAGGCGATTCCTTCCGCATTTCGCAAAGCGTGCCCAGCGCTCATTTGGCGAAAACCAGGAAAATCTCATTTCGGGAGGAACCGGCCCCCCAATAGGCCGTGAGCATCTGGGATGCCGCCGTGGACCGCACGCCTCGCGGCATAGGTTCTGGTCCGGACTCCTCAAGTATGCCCGAGATTGTTCCCGACACTCCGGGAGCCAACGCGAGGGTTGCCATGCTTAGCTATCCCGCCCTGCTCGACCTGGCGACGCAAGAGCTTCACTCCCTTGGCGGCTCCGAATCCTTCCTCGTGGGGCGGGACGAAACCGCCCACCTCTGCCTCCTCGACCCGACCTGCTCGCGCCGCCACTTCCGCATCGCCCGCCGCGACGGCCGCCACTACGTCGAGCCGCTCAACTCCCGCAACCCGACCTACCTCAACGGCCGGCCCGTGGCAAAACCCGAGCCGGTCGAGCACGGCGCTTCCCTCCAGGCCGGGCAGACGCGCTTCCAGTTCCTGCTCCGAGCCGCCGGCGACGGGACGACTCCCAGGGCCGCGAACGCGGCGCCGCCGGCCGCCGCCGTGCAGGCACCATCCCGGGTCGCTTCGGCGCCGTCGCCGCCCCGTGGGCGCCTTGGGGCCATCCTGCTGGTGGCGGGGTTCGGTGGGATAGTTGTCGCCGGTCTGGTCACGGCGGTGGTCCTGTTTCGCCAGGATGGCTCCCCAGCACAGCAGACGCAGGAGGGCGACGCGAACGGTCAGATCGAAATGCGCCCCCGCCCCGCCCCGCCCGATCCCCGGATCGAGATTGTACGGCCCGCTGTGGAGAAGGGGGTTCGCTTCCTGCGCGCCACCCTCAAAAAGAAGGCGGGCTGGAACGTGGTGCCCCATTGGCAGGCTGGCGAGGTGCGCTATGGCATGGACGGCCTGATCGGCCTGACCCTTTTGGAGTGCGGCTGCGGGCCGGAGGATCCGGACGTCCTCGCCATCGCAGAGGAGTTGCGCAAGGCAGGGCCGGCCTTGCGCAAGACCTACGCCATCTCCGCCACCCTCTTCTTTTTCAATCGTTGGAGTGAGGTGCGGCGCTTGAGCAATGCCGACGAAACGCTGGCACGCTCGCTCGGCCTGCGTTTGTGCGCCGGCCAGATTGGGCTGGGCATCTGGCGCTACGATTGCCCGGTCCTTTCGACGGAGCAGGAGCAAGAGTTGCTCGCCAAATTGAAGGCGGGGGCGCCTCCTCCCGGTGCGCCCGGCGGCTCCTACTCGATCTCCAACTCGCAGTTCGCCATGCTCGCACTCTGGGGCGCCCGCAAGCACGGCATCCCCGTCCGCGAGATCCTGCTCCGCGCGGCCGCGCACTTCCATCGCTCGCAGTCCCCGCAGGACGGCCATTGGAAATATGACGACACGCAAAACACTACCGTCCTCTGGACGACAGCGACGGCCGCCGGCCTGATGGCCCTCGCGATGGACAAGGCCCTGCGCGAGGACCGCGAGTTCAACCTGCTCGGCAAGGCCGTCAAGGAGCCGGCGAAACGCGCCGACGTGGCCAGGGCGTTTGCCTTCGTCGCGCGCTCGATCGGTCGCAAGAAGGGCGACCCCGGCGGCGGGAAGCACGGCTATGCGGGCACGATCTTCCAGGCCGACGCCTGGGGCGATATCTATTATCTCTGGACGATCGAGCGCCTCGGCATGATCTACGGGCTGCCCGTGATCGAAGGCAAGGACTGGTATGATTGGGGCTACCGCATCCTCCTGGAACAGCAAAAACCCGACGGCAGTTGGCAGGACAAGCATCAACCTGAAGTGGATACCTGCTTCGCC
>JBBRPS010000911.1:0-3384 GCA_038227745.1 Gemmatales bacterium
AGCAAGAGAACGGTATTTGTCTTGAACGGTAGTCAACGTCGTGGTAGCATTCATTCCCTCATCCTATCTAACCGCCAGATTTCGACAAGTTATTTTGGAACGGCTCCTAAATCGACTGGCATGGGAATTGGGGATGTCAGCCACCGAACTCTTGAGAGTTGAATTCGGACTGTCGGCGAGGGAATCGCGCCCCCATCTCCTGGACTACGATCCATCTGGTGCATTACTCCACGGCATCGCCGAAAAAACCGGACAACCGATGGAAAGAATCCTCCGGACGGTGGCGAGGGGGTATGTGCCGCGACTACTCAACACGCTCGATGATGATTATTGCGGCGTGAGTCGTTACATACATCGCATTGACGGTCTCATCTGCTATGAGAATCGGATCGCGCGAAGGGCGGCAGTCGGGCCGGGGCTTTCTCGCAACCGGTTCAGGATCCCTCGTGGTTGCCGTGATTGTCTGGATGATGCGAATAATGCCTTCATTCGGTTACACTGGCGTTTTTGCTGGGTGGTGAGCTGCCCCATCCATGATCGAACGCTGGAGCCAATGCTGTTCAAGTTCGGCAGGATCGAGAACCCGATTGTCACATGGAAAGGCAGTCCAGACAGGCGAATCGTACCTCCTCAGTTGCTTGCCATCGAACGCATCACAATGCAAGCAATTACACAGATTCAGTACTTCGTAGTGGGCGTCCCCCGAGAGCGGCGGGGGGCAGAAGGACGCAAGCTCCCTCCCTAGAATGACTTGTGCCAACAACGTCGTTCCAAGGGGGAGCCATGCGTCGTCCTCAGTATACCGTCACCGCCCGCGCGGTCCAACAACGCGCTCGCGACCTGTGCCAGCGTTACCTCGGCTTCGAGGACCACGGCCGCAAATGTACCGCCGTCCTGATGCTGTCCCTGCTCTTTTACGCCGCCGCCCGCCTCGCCTCCCTCGCCGCCGCCTGCGCCTCCCTTGTCAAGGCTCCCTCCGAGACCGCCCTCCGCACCGCCCTGCTCGCCACCCTCCCCCAACACGCCGAACTCCAGCGTCGCCTCAACCGCGCCTTGCAAGGCGAGCTGCCCAAGATTCTCCGCCGACGCCGCCAACGCCTGGCGATCGACCTGACCCTGATCCCCTACCACGGCCAACATCGCCACGACGTCAACGAGGTCTACCGCGGCCAGGCCAAGTCCGGCACCAGCCATTTCCACGCCTACGCCACCGCCTACGTCGTCACGCGCGGCCACCGCTACACGGTTGCCCTCGCCTACGTCCACCAAGGGGACGACCTCGCCGAGGTCGTCAAGGAACTGCTCCGCCAGGCCGCTCGGGCCGGCGTACGGCCGCGTTTTCTGCTGTTGGACCGTGGTTTTTATCAGGTCAGCGTCATTCGCTATCTCCAGGCGGCGCGTTGTCCCTTCCTCATGCCGGTGCCGGCCAAGGGCCGCAAGGCCGACCACCCCAAGGGGCCGAGCGGCACGCGCGTCTTCCACCTCCGCAAGCGGAGCGGCTGGGGAACGTACACGCTGACGGCGACCGGGGGTCGGAAGGCGACGGTGTCGGTCTGCGTCAAGTGCCGCAACTATCGGGGCCAGTGGAAGCGTCACGGGCGGCAGGCGTTGGTGTACGCCTTCTGGGGCCTGACGCCGTCGTCGTGGCAATGGGTTTTCGAGACGTACCGGCTGCGTTTCGGCATCGAGACGACCTACCGGCAGCTGCGTCAGGCGCGGATTCGGACGTGCACGCGCGACCCGTTGTTACGGCTGCTGTATGTGGGGATCGCCCTGATCCTGCGGAACGTCTGGGTGTGGCTGCATTGGGCGGTGCTGGCGCGTCCGCGGCGGGGAGGCCGAGCCATCGATCTCAACCAACGGCCGTTCCGCACTCTGCTGTCCTGGAGCCAACAGGTGATCGAGACGCAGCTCACACTTCGGACGGAGATCCTCTCCCATAAACCAATGCCCATAACAACTTAGGATTCGTAATTCTACTGTGCGACTTTATCCTAGCCGGCCGCTGACATCCCGGCTAGGTTGACGGCGGTGCTTTTTTGGAGACCGCCATGGACCTGCTCGACGACCCCGCGGCGCTGCCCTTGCTCCGCGATGCCGAACTGACCCCCGACGACGTCCGCTCCTGCCTCGGCCGGCTGGAGGAGTTCGCCCGACGCTACCTCCCCCTCTTCTCCCGCAAGGAACAACGCGCCCATGCGCTCACCGTCCTCCAGGGGAAGCTCACCGGACTGCAACGCAAGACCACCGAGCCCATCGCCACTCAGGCCGGACTCACCCGGCGGCCCCTGCAACTGTTCGTCGGCGCCGGCCGCTGGGACGACGACGCCGTCCTCGGGGAACTACGACGCCACGTGGCCGAGGAGTTGGGAGACGCGGACGGCGTCTTCATCCTTGACGGGTCCGCCTTCCCCAAAAAGGGGGAGGCGTCGTGCGGCGTGGCCCGTCAGTGGTGCGGCCGCCTCGGCAAGGTCGATAACTGCCAGGCCGGCGTCTTCCTGGCCTACGCCGCCCCGCGCGGCAAGGCCTTGCTCGACGCCCGCCTCTACCTGCCCCGGGACTGGGCCGAGGACCGGCGGCGGCGGACCCGGACTTACGTGCCGGCCGAAGTCCCCTTCCAGGAGAAGTGGCGGATCGGGCTGGCGCTGCTCGACAAGGCCCGCGGCGACGTGCCGGGCACCTGGGTGGCCGGGGACGACGAGTTCGGCCGCGGCACCGAGCTGCGGGGCCAGTTGCGGCTGCGCGGCCTGCGTTACGTGCTCGACGTGCCCTGCAACACCCTGGTGCGGGACGTGGCCGAAAGGCGGCCGGCGTCGCCGCCGGGCGGCCGGGAGCGGCGGCCGTTGTTCGAGCGGGTGGACCGCTGGCTGGCGCGCCAGCCGGCCGGCCGGTGGCGGACGGTGAAGATCCGCGACGGGGAAAAGGGGCCGCTGACGGCGCGGGTCCTGTTGGCGACCGTCCAGGCCAAGGAGGAGGACGGTCGGGTGGGGCCGAGCGAGCGCCTGGTGGTGATCCGGACGTGTGAGACGAAGCCGCGGACGTGGTACGCGGTGAGCAACGCCCGGGAGGCGAAGCGGGCGGAGTTGGCGGGGGTGCATGGGGCGCGTCACCGGGTGGAGGAGTTGCTGGGGGAGGGGAACCAGGAGGTGGGGCTTGGCCATTACGAGGTGAGGAGCTGGACGGGCTGGCACCACCACGTGACGCTGTCGCTTTTGGCGCTGTGGTTCTTGCAGGCGGAGCGGCGGCGCTTGGGGGGGAAAAACGCCGGCGGTGACGGTGCCGCAGGTGCGGGCGATCTTCACGGAACTGCTGCGCGACCCCCCGGCGGGTCCCGAGCGGATCGCCGCGGTGGTCCGCCGCGTGCTGCGGCGTAACGAGGAGGCG
>JBBRPS010000912.1:0-3384 GCA_038227745.1 Gemmatales bacterium
AAGACTCGCTTCCGGCTGCTGGCCAAGCTCTACCGGGTGGGATTGGTTACCCACAGGGTCCCTACGAAAGGTTTTGAAGGTGCAATCGTTACATCTTCGCCTCCTTCCCCAAGCTTTCTTGGCGCAATGTCAGTTCATTTCCCCACTCGGCAGGCGGCGGAAAATGTATCACCAATTTCGCCAATTTCGCGGCCCGGTGGCGCCCTCACGACAGGAGTGCGTCACGGAACGCCTGGAGGTTGGGGCACTTGTTCGCAACCCGGTTGAGTTCGCGGAGTTTTTTCTCGTCGATGACCTCGCGAAGGGGCTTCGTCACGTCCCGCGGGACCGTGCTGAAGCGATCCTTCAGGGCATCGAGGATCAGCGCCTGTATGGTTTCTGCCCGCATCTTTTGCAGGAGCGGCGATTCGATCATGGATTCTTTTCCTCCCAGCAACTCCAACAACGCGCGCTCCGGAAAGCGCAATTCCGTCAGCACCTGCGACACCGCCAGCAGATCGGCCCGATCCTTCGGATGCGCCTCGCGCTCGATCTTCTCGGCGCAGCGCTCCAGCAGGACCTCAGGCGGGCCATCGAACTGCATGAGCGTCACCCACGGCACGACGCCGACGTCGCCTTCGGCCAGGAACTCCTCCGCCGACCGAGTCCACAGTTCGACAGGCCTCCATTCGGCCTCCAGCCGCGCCAGACCCAGCTTGCTCCTGACCTCGTGCTTGCCGTCGATCCGGAAACTGCCCTTCGGCCGCAGCACCAACATCAGCAGTTCCGGCAGGTAACCCAGTGCCCCGTACCCCAGGGTCAGGTCGTCCAGGGCCTGCTTCAGCGCCCGCTTCTCGGCGTAGGTCGCCACCTCGATCAGGATGTGATGCGGCTTCTTCTCCCCTTCGAGGAACACCTGCAAGAGGCCATCGGGGTACTTGCGGTTCTGGATGAGCTCACCCGGCATGGGCTCGATCCGGCGCACACCTTTCAGGCCACCCACGAGGAGCGCACCTTTGCCCTGGTTGTGCAGCAGCCACTTGCTGCCGATGTCGAAGCGCTGTCGTGGCATCGGGACGCCTCCTTGCCCCATTAGATCGGGAGGCCGCGACCAAGTCGAGAGCGCTTCCCGCAACCGACAGCGAGAGCTGGCCGGCGAACCGCTTCGGCTGCAACGGGTTCTGCCCGGCGAGGGCTTTGCGCTGATCTGCTTTCCGGCTTTACCTCGTACACGCAGGGGGCGGGTCGGCGAACCGCAACGACAACAAAGGGCCCCGTCCGGCTGCCTGGCCTCCGCACCGCCGTCGTATCCTGGTACAATAAACCGCACACGGTCGGCACGCCAAGGCGAGAAAAGCGGACTTGGGGGATCGTCATGCGCTTCATCGACGCTCACATCCACGTCTGGACACCGGATACGGCCCACTACCCGCTGGCCGCCGGCCACAAGCGCGAGGAGATGCGGCCGCGCTCGTTCACCCCGGAGGAGCTATTCAAGCACAGCCGACCCGCGGGCGTCAACCGCATCAACCTGATCCAGATGTCGTTTTACGGCTTCGACAACCGTTACATGCTGGATATGATCGCGATGCACAAAGGCGTCTTCGTCGGCACCGCGGTCGTCGATCCGCACGCCAAGGACGTCGCCCGGCAGATGACCGACCTGGGCCGGCGCGGGGTGCGCGCCTTCCGCATCCACCCGCGCCTGAGCCGGCTGCCGCCGGCCCGCTGGCTGCAGCCCGAGGGCTACGGGCGCATGTTCACCCAGGCGGCGAAGAACAACCAGGCCATGAGCTGCCTCATCGACGCGGACGCCCTGCCCGAGCTGGACCGCATGTGCCGGCGCTTCCCCGCGACGCCCGTCCTCATCGACCACCTCTGCCGCATCGGCGCCGGCGGCATGATCGACGACAAGGACGTGAAGGCCCTGTGCGCGATGGCGGCGCACAAGCGCGTCATGGTGAAGATCGGGGCGTTCTATGCGCTGGGCAAGCGCCAGGCCCCCTACGACGACCTCGGGCCGCTGATCCAGCAGGTGGTCCGGGCGTTCGGGCCGCAGCGCTGCATGTGGGAGAGCGATTGCCCCTTCCAAGTGCAGAACGGCCACACCTACCAGGCGAGCATCGACCTGGTCCGCACGCGGCTCAAGTTCCTGACGGCCCAGGACAAGGATTGGCTGCTGCGGCGCACGGCCGAGGAGTTCTTCTTCAACCCCAGGTGAGGTGCGCGGTGGGCGACGGCGAGAGGGTGACCGTGGAGTTTTTCGGCGTCCCACGCCACCGGGCGGGGCGCGCCGAACTGACCGTCGAAGCGGCGACGGCGGCGGAGTTGCTGGCGGCGGTGGAGCGCGCGTGTCCGGAACTGCGCGGGCTGGTGCGCGACGACGGGCGGCTGGCGGCGCACTACTTGCTGTCGATCGATGGCGAACGATTCGTCACGGATCTCGGCCAGGCGGTCCCTGCGGGGGCGCGAGTGCTGTTGCTGTCCGCCGACGCGGGAGGATGAGGGAGGGCCCGGCACATGGAAACGAGGGATCGGCGGACGAAAAAGTCGGGCCGCTCCGCGGCGAGGATCTCAGCCGCGCAGACGGAGGCCGATACCAGGGCGCGCATCCGAGAAGCGGCCAGCCAGGTCCGTCTCTGCGACCAGGAGTTGGCGCAGGCGCTGATCCACAAGCGACAGGCCGAGGGCGTGGACAAGTATGACGAGGTCTGGGAAGGAGTCTACGTCGTGCCCCCCTGGCAAACAACCCCCATCAGGATCTGGTGGGGTTCCTTACGGGCCTCCTGTTTTCCGTCATCACGCTCGAAGGGCGTGGGCGCGTCCAGCCAGGAGCGAACGTCAGCGACCGCCGCGATGGCTGGGAGCACAACTACCGCGCCCCCGATGTGGTCGTGGTCCTGAACGACACCCGCGCCATCGACTGCGGAACCCATTGGCTCGGCGGTCCGGATTTCCTCGTCGAAATCCAGAGCCCGGGAGACGAAACCGACGAGAAGCTGCCCTTCTACACCGGACTGCAGGTACGCGAGATCCTCATCGTCCAGCGCGACACGCGGGAGCTGAGGCTGTACCGACCTGACGGCGAGAAGTTGGTGCCGGTCGCGCCGAGCGCTTTCCAGGGAGGAAAGTGGCTGGTCAGCGAAGTCGTGCCGTTCGCCTTCCGCCGCAGGGGGATGAGGAGGAGGCCTCGCACGGAGGTCTGCCGCACCGACGGCTAGCCGCAATACCGTTTGGCGAGTGTCTAAGTCACAGCCACCTGACACCTTACGTTTATCGAGAACCCAGGCATCAGGGAGGCTGTGACGAAGATGCGTTTGCTCCAAAGTACGTTGCCGGCGGATGAGGCGGGGCGGGTCACCGACCGCTTGCTCCTGCTCGAACAGGTTATCGGCCGCGATGGCG
>JBBRPS010000913.1:0-3379 GCA_038227745.1 Gemmatales bacterium
CAGGCGCGCTGTGCCGACACAGCGCGCCTGGCTTGCCGTTTCGCGCTCGCAGGCCGCCTCCTCACCCTGCCCCTCGCCTTGGCGCGGCCCGGGTCGTCCGTGTGCCTCAACCATAGGTCACGGTTGGGGAGGGGGCAACTTCAGGAGTCAGGATACAAGCCCGAAGCGCAAGCGAGGGATCCCGCGCTTGCGCTTCGGGCTTGTGTGCTGACACCTGCCGCAACCCGCGTTGCGGAACCGACGCCGAGTCCGTATCTTTTCCGAAGAGGCTACCCCTGTCGGAAGGCCCGCGGGACGCCGCGCGGGCCCCGCGTTCCCCGGAGTCGGGTCGATGAACCAGGACCAACTCGGCACTACCCACCAGATGTCGCCCCGCCAGATCCTCGCGCAAATGCTGACGGGCTACTGGACCTCCCAGGCCCTCTACGCCGCCGCCAAGCTCGGCCTCGCCGACCTCCTCGAGGCCGGCCCAAAGACCGCCGAGGAACTGGCGAAGGCCACCGGCACCGACCCGCGCGCCCTCTACCGCCTCCTGCGCGCCCTGGCCAGCGTCGGCATCTTCCTCGAAAAGCCCGGCGGCGGCTTCACCCTGACCCACGTCGCCTCCGGCCTGCTCAGTAACGCCCCCGGCTCGCAGCGGGCGATGGCCATCATGATGGGCGAGGAACACTACCGCGCCTGGGGCGACCTCCTGTACAGCCTCCGCACCGGCAAGCCCGCGTTCGACGAGATCTACGGCAAGCCGATCTTCGCCTACCTCGCCGAGCACCCCGAGCAGGCGAAGATCTTCGACGCCGCCATGACCGGCATTCACGGCCCCGAGACGCAGGCCATGCTCAACGCCTACGACTTCTCGGGGTTCCGCACCCTGGTGGACGTGGGCGGCGGCAACGGCTCGCTGCTGTGCGTCGTGCTGAAGCGCCACCCTACGCTGATGGCCGTCCTCTTCGACCGCGCCGATGTGGTCGAGCGGGCCAAGGCCAACCTGCACGAGGCCGGCCTGGAGGCGCGCTGCACCCTGATCGCCGGCGACTTTTTCCAGGGCGTGCCCACCGGCGGCGACGCCTACCTGCTGCGCCACATCCTGCACGACTGGGACGACGACAAGGCCCTGGCGATCCTGCGCAGCTGCCGGGCGGCGATGGGTCCGCAGGCGAAGCTCCTCGCCGTGGAGAGCGTCATTCCGCCGGGCAATAATCCGTTTTTCGGCAAGCTCCTCGACCTGACGATGCTGGTCCTGCCCGGCGGACAGGAGCGGACGGAGGCGGAGTACCGCCGACTGTACACGGCCGCGGGCTTTCGCCTGACGCGCGTCGTGCAGACGGACAAGGAGGTCAGCGTCATCGAGGGCGAGCCGGTGTGACCGGCCCGCGGCAACCGTTCCGGGACCTCGTCCCTTGTCGCCCGCGAGGGCGGTCTCATGTCCACGTTCGCCACCTGTCCCCAGGGCCACCGCTGGGAAGTCGGTCTCGACACGCGGGCCGGCCCCCTGCCGACCTGCCCGGTCTGCGGCGCCGGCGCGGTCGCGCCGCCCCCCGAGGCGTCCGCCGCGACGAACCCCGCGGAGCCCTTGACCGGGGAGGGCGAAGCGACGTCCATCGTCGACGAGGGCGCACCGCCGCGCACCGCCGTCGGCAGCCATTCCGCCGGGAGGCGCGGCAGTCCGTCCTCCAGCCAGATCATTCTGCCGGTCGTCTCGGGGTACGAAGTGCTCGGTCTGCTGGGGCGCGGGGGCATGGGGGTGGTCTACAAGGCCCGGCAACTCGGCCTCAACCGCCTCATCGCCCTGAAGATGCTGCCCGCGGAAATGCCCGCCGACGCGCCCGGCCTGGTCCGCTTCCGCCGTGAGGCGGAGGCGGTGGCGCGGCTGCAGCACCCGAACATCGTTCAGGTCTACGAGGTCGGCGACTGGGACGGCCGCCCGTTCTTCTCGATGGAGTACGTCGAGGGCGGCAACCTGGTGCTGCTGCTGCAGCGCGGGCTGCCGGTCCCGCGGCAGGCGGCCCAGACGGTCGAGGCGCTGGCGCGGGCGGTCCACTACGCGCACCAGCGCGGCATCCTGCACCGCGACCTCAAGCCCGGCAACGTCATGCTGACGCGCGAAGGCGTCCCCAAGGTCACCGACTTCGGCCTGGCGAAGATCCTGCAGGACAGCGGCGGGGGGCCGGCGTCGTTCGCCTCCCACACGCGGACGGGGGAGATCCTGGGCACGCCCTCGTACATGGCCCCGGAACAGGCCGCCGGCCACACGAGGGACGCCGGCCCCGGCGCCGACGTCTACAGCCTGGGGGCGATCCTGTACGAGATGCTCACCGGCCGGCCGCCGTTCGAGGGGCCGCTGGTGAAGATCCTTCATCGCGTGCTCAACGAGGAGCCGGTGGCGCCGGCGCGCCTGCAGCCCAAGGTGCCGCGCGACCTGCAGACGGTCTGCCTCAAGTGCCTGGAGAAGGACGCCGCCCGCCGCTACCCGACCGCCGAGGGCCTGGCGGACGACCTGCGCGCCTTCCTGGCGGGGGAAGCCGTGCAGGCGCGACCGGCCGGGCGGCGCGAGCGCCTCGCCCGCTGGGTGCGGCGGCGGCCGACGGCGGCGCTGCTCGTCGGCGTCGTGACGGTCGCGCTGGCGGGGGGGCTGGTCGGGGCGCTGTGGTACGGCACGCTCGCCGTCGGCGCCGTCGCCGTCCTCGGCCTGCTGGCGGGGGGAGGGTGGTACAGCGCCCGGCTGCGGGCCGCCCTGCGCGACCTGGAACTCGCGCAGGTGCGGGCCGAGCGCAACGTCGAGCGCCTCCACCTGCTGCTGGAGGCCACGCGCCGGCTGATGGGCGTGACGCGGCCGGACGAGCTGCTGCGCCTGCTGGGCGAGACGACGACCCTGATGGCCAACGCCGAGCGCGCGACCATCTACCTGGTGGACCGGGAGCGCGGCGAGCTGTGGTCGAAGGTGACGACGGACACGGAGGTCGGGGAGATCCGGGTGCCGCTGGG
The DNA here is from genome assembly GCA_038227745.1 of Gemmatales bacterium. Classification (GTDB taxonomy): domain Bacteria; phylum Planctomycetota; class Planctomycetia; order Gemmatales; family Gemmataceae; genus DASPXY01. Next base: position 2,983 of record JBBRPS010000913.1, read on the forward strand.
GCGCGGCATCGCCGGCACGGTGGCGCAGAGCGGCGAGATCATCAACCTGTCCGACCCCTACGTCGATCCGCGCTTCAACCCCGAGATCGACCGCCGCACCGGCTACCGGACGCGGAACATGCTCACCCTGCCGATGACCGGCCGCGACGGCGACATTGTCGGCGTGTTCCAGGTGCTGAACAAGCGCACGGGTCCCTTCGAGGCGGAAGACCTCGAGATGCTGCAGTCGCTGGCGGCGTCGGCGGCGCTGGCGGTGGAGAGGGCGCGGTAGCGGGCGCCCTTACTGGGTCCCGCATGGCTAAAGCGCGTTCGTTCAGCCCGCATTGCAGAAGGTGGCAGCCGGGGGCGTGCTTTGGAGTGCGGCGCTCGGCGCCGCTTTCCCTCTTTCTTTAGCGCC
>JBBRPS010000914.1:0-3346 GCA_038227745.1 Gemmatales bacterium
GACTCGCTTCCGGCTGCTGGCCAAGCTCTACCGGGTGGGATTGGTTACCCACAGGGTCCCTACGAAAGGTTTTGAAGGTGCAATCGTTACATCTTCGCCTCCTTCCCCAAGCTTTCTTGGCGCAATGTCAGTTCATTTTCCCCCGAAGAAGGCCGCGCCGAGGGCGATGAGCGTATGCGTCCGCCGGCCGGCCGCCTTGCCGGCGCGCTCGCGCTGCCAGCCGACGCCCCCGGCCGGGGGACGGGCCCCTACCGGCCTTTCTTGGGCGCCTCGCGGATCTCAACCGGCCGCTGCTGGTTCTTGAACTCCTCGCCCTTGTCGCTCAGCCAGCGGATGCCGTAGCTCGCCAGCAGATAGAGTCCGACCCCGGCCGCCGCCAGGATCCCCAGCCAGATGAGCAACTTCACGCCGCCGCCGACTTTCAGCACCAGGTTGTGCAGCCAGCGCAGCCGCTGCCGGCGCTGCTCCTCCTGGTCGATCTTCTCGTACAGCGAGCGGAACGTCTCCGCCTTCCGCTCGGCCCGGTCCTGCACCCCGCGCTTGCGCCCGACCTCCGCAAACGGCTCGTAGCTCCCCAGCTCCCGGTAGCCGCCCCCCAGCTCCCGGCTCGCCGGGGTGCCCGGGGCCAGCTTCCCGCGCCGCAGCCGGGTCAGTACCTGCTCGGTCGTCAGCTTGCGCGTGACCCGCTTGCCCTCGCCGGTGGTGTCCGCGACGTACCAGAGGTCGGCTGCCCCTTCTGCCTGCGCCGCCGGTGCGACGGTCTCCCGCGACTTCGGCGCGGCCGCCGTCGGGGCCGAGCTGGGCGGCGGGCTGGAGGCGGCCCGGCGCGGGGAGCGGCCCTCGGGCCGCAGGAACGTCAGGGCCGGGTTCGCCAGCCCCAGTCCTTCCAGGTCTTTGATCAGCTCGGCGCAGCTCTGGTAGCGGTGCTCCGGCCGCCGGGCCATCATCTTGTCGAGCATCAGGCCCAGGCGCGGGGGCACCTCCGGGTTGAAGTCTCGGGCCGGGGGCACCCGGCCCCGCTCCTTCGCCTCCAGCAGCTCGGCGTGGCTCTTCCCCTCGAACGGCAGCCGGCCCGTCAGGAGGCGGTAGAGCATGCACCCCAGGGCGTAGATGTCGCTGCGCGCGTCGGCGTACTTGGCGTTCCGCGCCTGCTCGGGCGCCATGTAGGCGGGCGTGCCGGCGCCGACGCCGCTCTGCGTCAGCGACTGGTCGTCCTCCAGGGCCTTGACCAGCCCCAGGTCGGCGACCTTGACCGCCCCCCGCCGGGTCAGCAGGACGTTATCCGGCTTGACGTCGCGGTGGACGAGCTGGTGTTCGTGGGCGTACTCCAGGGCGCGGGCGCAGGCGAGCGCGATGTGCAGGACGTCGCCGACCTCCATCGGGCCGAGCTTACTCGCCCAGGACTCCAGGCTGCCGCCCTCGGCGTAGTCCATCGCGTAGTAGTGCAGGCCGCGCTCCTGGCCCACCTCGAAGCAGCGCAGGATGTTCGGGTGGTCCAGGCGGGCCATGACGCGCGCCTCGCGCCGGAAGCGCTCCACGAAGGCCGGCTTGGCGGCCAGCTCGCGCGCCAGGACCTTGATCGCGACGTCGCGGTCCAGGCTCACCTGGTGGGCCTTGTAGACGGTGCCCATGCCGCCGCCGCCGAGCTTCTTCAGCAGGCGGAAGTCGCCGAGGGTCGCGCTCGGCTGCCCTTCGGGTCCGGCCGGGGCCTCGGCGGGCGCGGGCGGGGCGTCGGCGCGCGCCTCCCCGGGGAGCGTCCGGTCGGGCGGTAGTTCGGCGACCGTCTCCTGGTGCGGGGCGTTCTCCCCCGGCTCGGGGGGCGGGGTGGTCGCCGGGGGGGCGGGCTGTTCAAAGTCCTGGGTGGCCTGGAGGTCGGGGGGCTTCGGCCCCCGGACACGGCCCGCAACGGCGGGCCTGGTGGCCCTAGGGCGGGGAGCGGGTCGAGACGGCTCGGTTCCGGGGACGTCGGGTTGCTGGTCCATGTTCTCCTCCGGGTTGGGCTGAGGCGGGCGGCCGCCGTGGTAGCGCCCGTGTGGCCCCCTGGTCTGTGTCCGCCGCTGACCTACCCCAGGGTGCAAATGGTGTACCACGGACCCACTGCCGAGCCCGCCCGTCACCCCCGGATGACCGCGCCCTTGTTCCGCCTCGGCCGATCGCCGCCGTGGTCAGGGCCTTGCGGTAGGCCCGGGTCGGCTGCATGGCAGACCCCTGCTCGGGTCGGCCCCCGCACTTCCGGGAGGCCCCGGCCGGTAGCCGCCACTCCTCCCCCTCCGGCACGAACACCAGCCCGACCGGGGACTCGCGCCCCAGGGCCAGCCGCCGCAGCTCGTGGTCAACCGTACCCGGGAACGCCGAGGCGGCGAAGTTCAGCGCCAGCCTGTAACACACGCTCCGCCCCTGCGCGCGGACCACCACCCACGGCGTCCCGCCCGGACACTCCCTCGGGACACTCCCGCCGACCGCCTCCTCGGCGAATCCCACGGCGACGGCAGGTGGGGCGTGGGGGACGGGTGCTTCGTCGCCCAGTTCCAGGCGTGCTCGATCGAGGTCTGGGCGTGCCGGCGAGTCTGCTGGCCCTGACCCTTGTCGGCCAGGTGGGCGAGCCACGCCTCCAGGTCCGACCCCTTCACCTTGTCGGCGGGCAGGTCGGCGATCTTTTTTCCCTCGACCTTGCAAGGCCCCGAACCGGAAGCAGTGGGTCCGACGGGTCATGTAAGAGCGGTCGCTGCGGTTGGTCTGCACCCCGTCGAGGAATATGTCTATCATCTCGCCGGCGGTCAGCGTCTTTTGCTTGCCGGGCCGGGGGCTGCCGGCTAGACTTATTACGTGCTGGTGAAAGAGCCGCTTGGCGTCTGCGGCGGGAACGTCCTTGACGTTGCCAAAGTAGGTATCGCCGCCGGCCTTCGTGAACCAGTACACCGACTTGCCGACCTTCTTCTTGCGGAGCTGCGGCGGGCGGGCCATGAGAGCCTCCCTGGGGAAAGGGGTAAGAAGTTTGACCCCGTTCCCAGTATACCGCGTAAGTCGTTGAGAGATAAAGGTTAGCAGTCTTCGGAGAGGTGGCTGAGTGGCCGATAGCGCCGGTTTGCTAAACCGGTGTAGGGGTCAAACCTTACCGCAGGTTCGAATCCTGTCCTCCCCGCTTTTTGTTGAAGTATTGTGCAAGTTTGCTTAAAACCCAGTTCGCTAAAAACAGTGCGAACTGGGTTACTCACCTTTTTGCAGCTAGCAATCTATCTTACCCCCGGCGGCAAGGCTCTTTTGCCCTCGTTTTACCTGATGGCAAACGTTAAACTGTCTTCCCACCTGCCGACCTTAACATCGGCGGATGAAAATTGGTGATAAC
>JBBRPS010000915.1:0-3343 GCA_038227745.1 Gemmatales bacterium
AGATGAAGAAAGTCGTGCGCCGTCTGCCGGGGAACCGCTACGAACGGCGCTGACCCGATGTCGGGGCCGGGTATAATGACGGCAGCCGGGTTTGTCGTCCTGGAGGAATCCGCCGTGAACGAGATCGTCATCCGCGACCGCGGACGGGGGCCGGAACTGGCCGGCACCCGCGTCACCGTGTTCGACATCATCCCGTACCTGCGCGAGGGCGACCACCCCACCTACATCGCCGCCTGCTTCGCGCTCTCGACCCATGAAGTGGAAGCCCTGATCCGCTACATCGAGGAACACAAGGAGGAGGTGATGGCGATCAACGCCAAGATCGAGGAGCGGATCGCCCGCGGCAACCCGCCCGAAATCGAGGAAAAGCTGAAGAAGTCGCCTTGGCACGCCATCATCAAGGCCCGCGGGGAAGAGGTGCGCCGCCGCCGTGCCGCGGAGGAAAACCATGGAACCGCCGCCGTGAAGGAGGACGCCGTGAACGAGATCGTCATCCGCGACCGGGGCCGCGGGCCGGAGTTGGCCCGCATCCGCATCACCGTCTTCGACCTCATCCCCTACCTCCGCGCCGGCGAAACGCCCGAGGAGATCGCCGACTTCCTGCCCATCTCCCTTGACGAGGTGCTGGCCCTGATGAAGTACATCGAGGACCACAAGGACGAGGTGATGGCGATGAACGCCAAGATCGAGGAGCGGATCGCCCGCGGCAACCCGCCCGAGGTCGAGGAGAAGCTCAAAAAGTCCCGCGCGAAGCTCATGGCCCTTCGCGAGGAACTCGAGCGGAAGAAGCGCGAGCAGGAGGCGAACCATGCGGGGGATCCTTGTGGACGTCAATATCCAGGGGCAAGGGCGGATCCTCTCCCACGTCCTGTCGAGTGAGACCTGGCAAGGCATTTGGGGTGAGTTGGGGCTCCGCGTGTGGACGTGTACCGAACTCGGCCTGGCGGCGAACACCCCGGATGACGTGATCTGGCACTTCTGTCAGCAGCGTCAGATGGCTCTGTTGACGGGGAATCGCAACCACGACGGCCCCGACTCCTTGGAAGCGACGATCCGCGCCCACAATACGCCGCGGAGCCTGCCTGTCTTCACGCTGGCGGACGCGGAGCAGGTGAAGCGCAGCCGCGCTTACGCGGACCGCGTCGTTGAAAAGTTGCTCGAATATCTCATCGACCTCGACGACTACCGCGGCGGCGGACGGTTTTATCTGCCGTGACGGCCACCTTGCGGCCGCCTGGCCCCTTCCTATAATCACCGATGTCGTCACGAACCACGCCGGCCGACGCCCTTATTCCGGAAGTCCTATGCGCGCCTTCCTCCGCTGGCTCGATAACGTCTACCTGGCGATCAAGACGGTCGGCCAGGGCCTGTACGTCACCCTCTGGTACTTCGTGCAGACGTACCGCCGCAAGACGTACACCGAGCGCTTCGAGTACCCCGAGCTGCCGGTGCCGGTCAAGCCGCGCTACCGCGGCTTTCACCGCTTCGACCTGACCACCTGCATCGGCTGCGACAAGTGCGCCCGCGCCTGCCCCGTCGACTGCATCTACATCGACAAGGAAAAGGCCACGCCGCCCCTGAAGGGCTTCAAGGTCACCGGCTTCAAGATCGACTACACCAAGTGCATGTTCTGCGCCCTGTGCGTCGACCCCTGCCCCGTCGATTGCATCTTCATGGGGTCGACCTACGATATCAGCTGCTACAGCCGCGACGGCTGCGTCGTCGACTACGCCACGCTGCCGCTCCAAGTGGCGTGGGGGCAGGCGACGCTCAACCCGACGGCGGTGGCCGCGTCGAAGCACGAATCGCAACCCGTCTGGGAGAAAAAGCCGGAGCCGCCGGCCCCGCCGAAGCCGGCCGTTCCCGCCGCGGCGCCGTGACGCGCCGCCCGCCCCAGAAGGAGAGAGGTATGACTGCCGGCAAGCGTAAGGGCGGGAAGAAGTTCTTCACCGCCGCCGAAGCCAACGCCAGCCTGCCGCTGGTCGGGGCCATCGTCAAGGACATCACCGAGCTGGCGACCAGCCTGCGCGACCGCCAGGAGCGCCTCGAGCGCCTCGCCGACACCGGCAAGGGCGCCCGCCTCGGCGACGCCTACCAGGAAGAGTTCGCCACGCTCCACCAGGACCAGGAGCGCGCCGAGGAGCGGATGCACGACTACGTCCGGGAGTTGACCGCCCTGGGCGTCGAGTTGAAGGATTACTATACGGGCCTCATCGACTTCCCCGCCTGGAAGGACGGGCACGAAGTCTGCCTGTGCTGGCGCCTCGGCGAGCCCGGCGTCGACTACTGGCACGAGGTCGACGCCGGCTTCGCCGGCCGGCAGAAGTTGAAGGCGGAAGTCCACAGCAACTAACCCCGGGCGCGGGCGAGGATTCCCGATGAGCGGACTGGTCGGCTACCTACTGCTGTTCCTGGTAATCGGGACTGGCTTCGTCTTCATTCACCTCATGATCGGCAAGCTGGTGCGGCCCATCAAGCCCGACCCGGAGAAGCAGACGATCTACGAGTGCGGCGAGCCGACGATTGGCAGCGCCTGGGTGCAGTTCGACCTGCGCTTCTACGTCGTCGCCCTGCTGTTCGTCGTCTTCGACGTCGAGGTGGCGTTCTTCTTCCCCTGGGCCATCGTCTTCGGCCAGGCCAACGCCGTCGCCAACCCGGAGGCCGCGGCGCCGGGGCAGGTCGACGTCGCCAAGCGGGAGTTGATGCAGGTCGCGCCGGGCCACGAGATCACCGAGGGCGACCGCGCCGCGGCCCGGAGCTACGCCTGGATGGCGTTCGGCGACATTCTCGTCTTCTTCGCGGTGCTGCTCGTCGGTTACGCCTACCTGTGGGCGCGCGGCGACTTGCAGTGGGTGCGCGCCCTGCCCGAGCGAGCCCAGCCGCCGGACGTCGTCGCCAAGGCGCCGCCGCCGGCGCCCGTCGAGAAGGTGTTCGCGGGCGCGGGGCACTGACCGAGTTCCGTTCGACCGTCACTCCTCGGATTCGGGGGATCGCATATGGGCTGGCTGGAAGGGCGTTTCGAGGAAGAAGGCTTCATTGTCACGTCGCTGGAGCAGGGGATCAACTGGGCGCGCGAGTCGAGCATGTGGCCGATGACGTTCGGCCTGGCCTGCTGCGCCATCGAGATGATGGCGGTCGGCTGCTCGCGCTACGACATCGACCGCTTCGGCGCCGGCGCCTTCCGGGCGACGCCGCGCCAGGCCGACCTGATGATCGTCGCCGGCACCGTCAACTACAAGATGGCGAGCCGGGTGCGCCGCCTTTACAACCAAATGCCCGACCCGAAGTTCGTCATCGCGATGGGCGCCTGCACCTGCGGCGGCGGGCCGTACTACAAGTACGG
>JBBRPS010000916.1:0-3293 GCA_038227745.1 Gemmatales bacterium
ATGTTTGAGAAACTGCACTCATGGGACAACTCCCTTGGGGTAGGGACCATCCCCATGCTGGGGACGGTCGTGTCGTGAAACACAACCGCCCCCGCAAAGCGCGAGAGCGAACGGAATGCGAAGAACTGTCAACGGATCGGCACGACCTCCGAATCTGCCGCGAAACGCTGTCCCGACCGAGCTAATTCTGATCCGTTGCGGAATGGGCAAAGCGAAAAGGCTGGACGGGATAGCGAACGATCGGTCGCACTTAATATGACCCTTTTTATGTCTTTATTTAGGGGTCAGGCATCCGACAGTCCGAGCCAGATCCGTCATTGGGGACGGGTCTATTCAACTGCGTTTCCGAGTTCACGAGGCGCGTTCTTCCCGCTGAAGTCGGGAGTACAATCTATCAGCACATTCAGCTCGCATGCTTGCGAGAAACACTGGGCCTCGCGTTTCTCGGGCATCCCAATCCCAACAAGCGTTCCTCCTCAACGAGTTGCGGCAAACACCGGACCCAACCAGGTGTGGTTCCATCATTCCGATCACTCGCACGACCGCCGAGTCGATCCGTGGAACGGTCAATGCCGACATCACCATCGCTTTCTCGCTCGGCTCACATCTCGTCGGACAGTATGTGCTCATTCGTATTTTCGATGACGCCAAACGCACCCGTGTCGGTGGGGCCAGCGTCACTGCTCTCGGGAGTGGCGAGAACACCGAGCGGCTTCATCGCACTGTTACGGTCCCCGGGATGGGGCTAGCACCAAACGGTTTCTTGGGGATTTTGTAGGAAGTTTGTCCCGAGGCGCTTTATATTCAGTGGTGAAATCGTCGCCCGCCGGTCATGGCACGGAGTACCCCCATGAGCGACAGCGCTATCTCCTTCGAGGACTGGCTCACCCAGGCCGACCTCCCTGCGTCGCGTCTCACCGCCGACGTCCGCGCACTTCTCCAGGCCGCCTTCCGCTTCCGGCAGCAGGGCGCGGACTACTACAGCCGCCGTCTCCTCAGCCACCTCCTTCTCCACTGCGGCTGTGGACTCAAGGTCGCCCAGATCGCACGGCTCACCGGCTTCGGCCGGGCCACCGCTTCCCGCCAGCAAGGCCTTTCTTCCAAGGAGGTCTTCCAGTCGATCCAACGGCGTCTCGCCGGCCGGCCCTACGGTAAACTCCTGCCACGCTACGCCGGACCCGTCGCTCAGTTCCTCTGCGACCACCCCAAGGCGACCCACTACGATACCCTCGACTTCCTCGCCCACGCCTTCGGCGTCCGTGTCTCTGTTCAGGCCCTGCACACCTTTCTCAACACCTACGGCCTCGACCGTGCCAGCCGCCGCGCCGCGGCCAACCCGACTGCCGACGACGCCGGCGCCACGCCCGGCCCCGACCCGCCAGCCCGTCCTCTGCCGCTTCCCCCCGCCGAGCCGCCGGCCCGTCTTGTACCCCTTATCCCCGCCGAGCCGCCCGCCTCCGGCTGCCCCGTCCCCCTGCCGCCGCCCGCCCTTCACTTCGCCACCACTCAGTACGCCGGCGCCTTTCTGCTGATGCCCCAGGCCCTGCGCTGGCTCGCCGTCGCCAACGGCTGCTTCACCGACAACTACGGCACGCTCCAACGGGGCCTGCTCACCAGCGTCTTCGCCCCTCTCGTCGGCCTGAACCGCATCTTCCATCTCGAGCCGATGAACGACACGGGGTTTGCCTGGCTCACGGGCGGCTTGACCTGCCCGTCGCGTTACCCCGTCGGTGCCTGGCGTCGCCACCTGAGCTGGCACGAAGCCGATGCCTTTTGCCGCCGCACCGAACCCTGGCACTGGGTGGAAGGGGAAGACGCCCTGGTCCGTTTCGACGACCACGTCATCCCCCGCTGGACCCGTAAATTCCACATCCCCAAAGGGTACAGCACCACGCGCAACAAACACATGCGCTGCGAGAAACGGTTCTTCGGCTACGACGTCGGCTGCCGGCGTTTCCTGTACATCCGCGGCGCCCGCGGTAATGTGGGGCTGCGCGACCTGAGCGTGTCGCTGACCCGCCGCGTGCTGCGTCAGGGCCGGCCACGCTCGTTGCATGCCTTGTTCGACGCGGCGGCGGGCAAGTCGGACGCGGACGTCCGCGCCTTGTGGGACCTGGTCGAGGACGAGCCGGCGTTGACGGTGACACTGCGGGCGTGCCGCTACCCGGCCCGTATGGCCCAGTGGAAAAAACTGCCGAGCGGGCTGTTCGTGGCCTACGAGGAGCCGGGTCCGTACGTGGGGGCGCCGGCCAAGGAAATCCGGCTGGCGGAGACGCAGACGACGTTGCGCGACGAGACCGACGCGGAAGCGGTGCGGACCATCATTTGCCGCGAGGTAGTGCCGGGGCCGAAGAAGGACCGCTGGCATCCGCTGCACACGACGAGTGACGCCGCCGAACTGATGGAGGTCCTGGAGGCGTTCCGTCAGCGTCAGCATCACGAGCAAGGCTACCGTGTGGGGAAGTACGACTTGTTCCTGGATGCGGTGCCGTGCGGCTACGACAAGGAAAGTCCGCAGCCGAAGCGTCCGCGTTGGCACCGTGGGCCGTTGCAGATGATGGGCTGGCTGGCGGCGTTGCTGTACAACGCCTTGGCGGACCTGGCATTGAGCCTGCCGGACCAATGGTGGCACGCTCAAGTGGGAACCTTGCGCCGGCTACTGATCAATCGGCCCGGCCAACTGTACGTGACCGAGGAAGCAGTGATCGTCTACTTCGACCGGTTCCCGGGCCAGGAAATGTTGGTGCCGCTGATCGATGAGGTGAACGAGCAGCAGGTACGCCTGCCCTGGCTTGGAAATCGCCGCCTGGTATTGTCACTGATGCCCGCCGGCGCGGCGCGGGCCGGACCGTGCCGCTCTATTCTTGATAATTAAGATCCAAGAAACCGTTTGGTGCTAGCCCAAGTTCAATAGCTGCTCAGCTAACTTTTGACGTATCAGCAGCTACAATAAGAGTTTGCTGCATTTTTTTGTAGTGTAGAACAACTGGCCCTGTAGTGTAGAAAATCGACGTAAGTCCTTAATTATCAACGAATCTTACCCCCAAAGTGTTGAACTTGGGCTAGAGCCGCACGTCAACGCGTTCGACATCACCGGCAGGCCGATGAAGGGCTGGGTGTTGGTCGGGCCGAAAGGTCTGGAGGATACCGACCAGTTAAAGGAATGGATCGAGCGGGCGACGAAGTTCGTCGGGAAGTTGCCGAAGAAGTAGGCTCGTCAACGAGATCGTTCTGGCCGAGGAGAGTGATGACGACGGGCGGCTCAGTTAGGCACCACCCCTCTAGCCTTGACG
>JBBRPS010000917.1:0-3289 GCA_038227745.1 Gemmatales bacterium
CCGCGCTCGCCCCCGCGCAGCGGGATCTGGCTCACCGCTCGCGGCTAAACGATCGAGATTTGCGAGGCACTCATGCCCGACTTTGCTTACACCGCCCTGGCGACTTCCGGCCAGCGCTCGCAGGGGACGCTGACCGCGACCAACGAGCGCGAGGCGCTGGGGATGCTCGACGCCCGCGGCCTGTTCCCGGTGAGTATCACGGCGACGAAAACGGCGGCAACGCGGAACACCGGCAAACGTGTCCGGCCGCGGCAGATGGCGACCTTCTACTCGCAGCTCGCCGACCTGCTCCACTCCGGCGTGCCGCTGCTGCGCAGCCTGGAGATCCTCGAACGGCAGAGCGCCCAGGCGGCGCTGAGCGCCATCGTCCGCGAGGTGCGCGCCAAGGTGGCCGACGGCACCAGCCTCGGCGACGCCATGGCCCTGCACCCGCGCGCCTTCACCGAACTGGCCGTCAGCATGGTCCGCGCCGGCCAGGAGGGCGGCTTCCTTGAGGACGTCCTCAAGCGCATCGCCGACTTCACCGAGCAGCAGGAGGACCTCAAGGCCAAGGTGATCGGCGCCCTCGCCTACCCGATCTTCCTGGCGGCGACCGGCTTCATCATCCTCAACGTGCTGGTGATGTTCTTCGTACCGCAGTTCAAGCCGATCTTCGCCAAGCTCGAAGAGAAGGGCGAATTGCCGGGTCTGACGACGTTCCTGATGGAGAGCAGCGAGTTCCTGTGGTCGAAGGGGCTGTACCTCCTGGCCGGCCTCGTCATCGCGTTCGTGTTCTACCGGCGCTGGGCGCGCACCGAGGGGGGGCGAATCGCCCTGGACCGGCTGCGGCTGCGGCTGCCGCAGGCGGGGTCGATCTACCTCAGCTTCGCGCTGTCGCGCTTCACGCGCATCCTGGGGACGCTGCTGCACAACGGCATCCCGATCCTGCAGGCGCTGAAGATCGCCAAGGACTCGACGGGCAACCGCGTGCTGGCGCAGGCGATCGACCAGGCGGCGCAGAACGTGACGGAGGGCAACTCGCTGGCGGCGCCGTTCAGCGCCTGCCCGTACCTGCCGCGCGACATCGTGGAGATGGTGTCGGTCGGCGAGGAGAGCAACAGCCTGGAGACGGTGCTGATCAACATCGCCAACAGTCTGGAGAAGCGGACGACGCGGCAGCTGGAACTGTTCGTGCGCTTGCTGGAGCCGGTGATGCTGCTCGTCATGGCCGCGGTGACGCTGCTCGTCGTCGCCGGCCTGCTGCTGCCGGTGTTCAAGATGAGCACCACCATGCAGTGAGCGCCTGCCGCAGCGCGGCTGTCGATCTTCATGGGAGGCCGGGGACGGTGCCCCCGCCTCCCTTCCCCATGTGAGGCGGCATTGGGGCCATATCCCACAGCCCCGATCACTCCTTGACCACCACTTCCCCGGACTGCTTCCCGAAGAGTAGATCGCCGGTGCCCTGGAAGAGAAGGTCCTTGCCCGAACCGCCTCTCAACACGTCGGTGGCGGCGTCGTCATGCACGGTCGTCGTGTTCAGGAAGGAAGTCCCATTCAGGCCGCCGGCCAGGGTGCCCATGACATGGGCGGCGCGGGTGGCGTAATCGGCATCCGTCCGGACCCACTCCTTCAGGACCGCGAGCAGCGCCGCGTCGTTGGCGTCGTGGTTCGTGCTGCCGCCGATGAGGATGTCGTCGCCGCGGCCGGCGATTTCCAGGTCATTGCCGCCGCCGCCGATGAGCAGGTCGCGACCCTGTCCGCCGATGAGGATGTCATCGCCGGCGCCGCCGATGAGGATGTTATTGCCGCCGCCGCCGTGCAGGATGCTGTCGCCGCTGCCGGCGTGCAGCACGGCGTCGATCTTGACGTCCCGGGCGACGGACAGCTCATCCCCCTTCTGGCCGTACAGGACGATTCGGTCGATCGCGCCGGAGACGGTCGCGTTCAACTCGTAGCGCTCGGTCCGCCGATTCTCGATCTCAACGACCAGGCCGCCCTTCGCGCCGCGCTCGACCTCGATCTCACTGTCGTGGCCGCCGCTGCCGACGACCAACTCGCGCTTGCCGTCGATCGGATTGACCTGGATGGCGTACGCGGTGATCTGGACGGCCGGGGGGGTGGCCGCCTTGCCGGTCGCGCCGCTCTTGTCGGTCGCCGTCACGCTCACCGGGTAGGTGCCGGTTTCCGCGAACTTGTGGGCCAGCTGAGTGCCGGCGGGCCCCGTCACTGTCTGGACCGCGGAGCCGTCGCCCCAGTTGATCGTGAAGGTGAAGACGGCCGACGGGCCGGCACCGACGACGGCGAACGTGAACGTCCGCGGCTGGCCGCGGACGCCGCTCGACGGCCCCACGACGCTGGCGTCCGGCGCGACCTGGACCGCGACCGCGGCCGAGGCCGGACTGGCCTGGAAGTTGGTGTCGCCGTTGTACCTGGCGGTGAACGAGTGCGCTCCGGGGGCCAGGGTGCCGGCGGCGAGCGTCAACACCGCCACGCCGTCGGCGCCGACCGCCGCCGTGCCCAGGGACGTCGTGCCGTCGCGGAACGTCACAGAGCCCATCGGCGTGCCGCCGCCGCCGGGGACAACCGCGACCGAGGCCGTCAGCGTGAGGGCCTGGGCCGTGGTGATCGCGCCGGCGGAGCCCTGCAAGGAAGTCCGCGTGGCGGCCTGGGTCACGGCGACGGTGGCGCCCTGGAAGTTGAGCGTGTAATTGCCGCTGGCGGCGAGGTTGCCCAGCGTGATGGCGTAGCCGCCGACCGCACTGAAGGGTGTGGCCGTCGTGGCCAGGCCGCCGGTCAGGACGCCGGTCGCCAGGTCGCCGTTCACCAGGCCGCTGACGGTGAAGGTGAGGGCCGGCACGGCAGCGCCGTGGATCATCGACAGAGGGTTGGCCGTGACCTGCAGCGGCGCGGCGTTGACGTGCAGGGTTCGCTGGACCGAGCTGCTGTTCAGGTAGGCGCCCGTGTCACTCAGGTAGGCGGCCGCGATCGTGTGGCTTCCGGCGTGGAGGTCGGCGCGGTGCAGCGTGGCGTGCCCGTCAGTCAGGGCGACCGGCGCGCCGAACGACTGGCCGTCGATGAGGAACTGAACCGCCCCCGTCGGGGCGGCGGGACCGGCCGAACGGACGGTGACGGTCAAGCCGACGTCCTGGCCGTACATCGAGCCGACCGAGTGGTCGCTGGTCACCGCGGTCGCGGTGATGAACGCGACCGTGGTCGCCGCCTGGGCGCCGGCGGGCGTCGGCTGGCGGCCGCCGAGGTTGTCCACGGCCACGCTGTAGAAGGCGTAGGTGTGGCCCTCCTGGCCGGTGAA
>JBBRPS010000918.1:0-3289 GCA_038227745.1 Gemmatales bacterium
AATGCCCCTCCTGCCAACACGAGTTCGATGTCGATCTGCACGGGGGAGGTGATGGCCGCGTAGTTGGCCAGGGGGGATAACGAGCTACCCCCTGGAGCAGTTGTACCAGGAGGTCGCCTACATCGCGTATCACTTCCACTGGCCTCTCGAAGACATCCTGGTGATGGAGCACGACGAACGTCATATCTGGCTCCGTGAGATCGCCGGGATCAACCGTGAAATCAACGAGGCGCGCAAGCGAGGCTAAGGGTTGTGACATGAGCCGCGTGCGCCAGCAATCCAACTCCCCGCTTTCCGTCTACAATCACAAGGATTTCAATGAAGGCACTTCGTGAGGTTAGACCGCCCGGCGTTTACTCCGTCGGGTTCGAATCTCGCATCAACCCCCTGACAGTCGCCGACTGCCACGTCGCCGGCTTCCTGGGTTTGGCGAACAAGGGCCCGCTGGACACCCCGCACCTCCTGCGCAACTGGGCCGAATTCGTCGAGGTCTATGGCGCCACCAGCGAGGGCTACCTGGCCCGGTCGGTGGAGGGCTTCTTCCAGAACGGCGGACGATCGTGCTACGTGGTCCGAGTGGCCCGACGGCCGGAGCCGGGGCAACTGCCGGGGCCGGAACACGCCGCCTGCGCCGAACGGGTGCTGAAGAACACCTGGGACGCGGACAGCCTGCGGGTCACCGCCCTGAACGAGGGGCGCTGGGGCAACAACGTGTGGGTGCGCTGTGAGCGGTCCACCGGCGCCAAGACGCTCCTTACCCTGGACCTGGAGGTGGGGGCGGGGGCGGCCCGGGTGAATGCGACCCGGGGCATCGAGCGCGGGGCGCTGGTGCGCATCCACGATCGCGAGAACAGCGACTTCGTGATCATCACCGAGATTGACGACAAGACCTTGCGTTGGAGCACCCAGACCCCGATCCTGCGCGCCTACGCCGCCGCCGGCCCGACCTACATCGAGGTGCTGGAGTTCGAGGTGTATGCCTCCCTGAAAGACCGGCGCGAGGTATTCAAGAACCTGCAACTTTCCCCCCTGTCCCGGCGCTACGCCCCGCGGGTCATCAACGATCAATCGACCCTCATCCGCCTCGCCGACTTGCAGCTCCAGGTCACCCAGTCGACCTCGTCGCTGCCGGATCGGATGCCTGCGCCGGGGCCGCCGGAGAAGCTCAAGAACGGCCGCGACGGCACCGACGGGATGATCGCCGAGGACTTCGTCGGCCACGACCACGGGGTCGACGATCGCATCGGCCTCATGACCCTCATGCACGTGGAGGAGGTGGGCCTGCTCCTGGTACCCGATGCCATGCTGGCCTACAGCAGGATGACCCCGCCCGAGGCGCGGAACTTCGTGCAGCGGGTGCAGGACGTGATGGTGGACATCTGCGAAAACACCCAGGACCGCTTCGCCATCCTGGACCTGCCCCAGACCCGGGACATCGAGGAGGTCCGCCGGCT
Organism: Gemmatales bacterium; assembly: GCA_038227745.1. Classification (GTDB taxonomy): domain Bacteria; phylum Planctomycetota; class Planctomycetia; order Gemmatales; family Gemmataceae; genus DASPXY01. Next base: position 1,455 of record JBBRPS010000918.1, read on the forward strand.
GCGCCACCACCGGGACAGCCAGTTTTCGGCCTACTACTTCCCCTGGCTGGAGGTGACCGCGGCTGACGGCAGCCTGGTCCAGCTTCCGCCCAGCGGCCACGTGGCCGGGGTGTACGCTCGGTGCGACCTTGCGCACGGGGTCCACAAAGCCCCGGCGAACGAGACATTACAAGGACTCGCGCAACTAACGCTGCCTCTGTCCGATGATCATATTGGACAGCTCAATACCGAGGGAGTGAATACCTTGCGCGCCTTCACCGGACGCGGCATCCGCATCTGGGGTGCTCGCACCACCAGCTCCGACCCTGACTGGCGGTACATCAACGTACGCCGGCTCTTCGTCATGCTGCGCCGGGCGATCACCAACGGCATGCAGTGGGTCTCGTTCGAGCCCAACACGCCCGACACGTGGTCCGTGCTGGAACGGGAGATCTCGCTCTTTTTGCGGGACCTGTGGATGAAGGGCTACTTCGCGGGCGGCAGCGCCGAGGAGTCGTTCATCGTGAAGTGCGATCGGGAGACCAACCCGCCGGAGTCGGTGGACGCCGGGCGGCTGGTCACGCAGATTCGGGTCGCCCCGGCGCTGCCGGCGGAGTACATCCTCTTCTCGATCGAGCAATTGACGGGTGGGCTGGCCACCGAAGCGACCCAGACGACCTGAGGACGAAGAGGTAAGAGGATGGCCCAGGATACAGGGAAACGGCGTGACGCCTTCGGCGCCTACACCTTTGCCGTCGAGATCGAAGGAATCCAGAGCGCGTTTTTCCGTTCCTGCAGCGGGCTGAAGTCCGAGGCGGAGGTGGTCATCCTGCAAGAGGGCGGGGTGAACGGCTACGAGCACAAGCTGATCGGGCCGACGAAGTTCCCGAGCATCGTGCTGAAGCAGGGGTTCGCCGACATCTCCCTGTGGGCCAAGCGCCTGAGTTTTATCGACGAGGATGCCGGGCCGATCAAACGATTCAGCGGCAGCATCGTGCAGTTCGGGCCGGGGGGGAAGAAGGCCCACAGCTGGCAGTTCGAGAGCGCCTGGATCTGCAAGTGGGAGGGGCCGGAGTTTGACGCCAGCAAGAACGAGATCTCGCTCGAGACCATCGAGATCGCCCACGAGGGCCTGACCTACAATGGAGGCGGCTAGCGATGGAGTCCTCAGGGAACCCCGTGGCGGGCGCGGCCTACATGCCGCAGGCTGCCGCCGCCTCGGAGCGGATGGTCAGCGCAGTGGTGAACCGCGTCGCGGGCCCGCAGAGCGGCATGACGATGCGCTCGCTGCGCTTCGCGGATCGGGTGCTCGGCGCGTACCTGGGCGTGATGGGGCTTTCGGGACGGGACAGCCCGGTGCTGGAACGCCCGACCAGCCCGATGAGCTGGGTGTTCCCCAGCCCATGGTTTGAGACGCAGGCACAGGCGGGCCGGGAGGTACGGACCCAGCCGGCGGCGGCCCCGGTGCAGGCACAGGCGTCGGTGGGGAGGCAGACGCTGGATGCTGCGGTGGTTCCGGTGGCGGCGCCCGCGTTGCCGCCTCGGCTGGCGGAGCAGGGGGCGAGCATCGATCTGACCATGCTCAAGGTTTTGGCTCAGGCGCCGGCAGAGGAGCGCGAGAGCAAGGGTGCCGCGCCGGCTCGCGCTGTCGCAATGCCCGTGAGCGCCCCTGTGGGGAATGCCGCGCCGTTGGCGATTCCGGAGGGAATCGCGTCGATGGAAGCGGCGCAGGCCGGACAGGCGGCAGCGCAAGCGGCGGCGGCGCAGGCCGGACAGGCGGCAGCGCAAGCGGCGGCGGCGCAGGCCGGGCAGGCGGCAGCACAAGCGGCGGCGGCGCAGGCCGGGCAGGCGGCAGC
>JBBRPS010000919.1:0-3282 GCA_038227745.1 Gemmatales bacterium
AAGAAGCCGTGCTGGCCTGACGGAAGAAAGGCGGGCACGGCGAACAACTCCCCAGGGGAGAATCGCCCCAACGCCCCCCCGAGTTCTCGTGCGCGCCAGGAAGCCTCGAAGTCCGAGCCGCAAGGGTTATTGAGAAGTTACCGACTTCCTGTTCTACAGCTGGCCGGTGCGGCTGCTGTGGCCGCTCTCGAAGGTCGGCGTCGGCTTCGGCTGGATCGCGTGGAACGACCTGGTGCCGACGCTGTTGCTCTACGGCGGCACGGCTCTGGCCGTCGTCTGGCCTGGCCCCGCCGTGGCGGGGGCGACGCTGGCGCTGCTGGGGCTGTACCTCGCCTGGCGCGCCTTCTGCGAACCAGGGTGGAAAGGGTGGGAGGGCTGGTTGAGCGGCGGCTGGGTGCGGCGCTCGCCGCGCTTCTGCCGCTGGCTCATGGGCGATTTCATCCCCTGACCGGGTGCGTGATGGCCACCTCGCTGGTTTAGCGGGGACAACGGCCTTGATCGCGACAACGCTCGCCTGGCATCGGGGACGGTAACCCGGTAAGCTGACGCACAGGAGAAGACCGAAACGCGCGCTGAGGTGTCCCCATGGCTAGCCCCTTCCCCGGCATGGATCCGTATCTGGAAGACCCGGCCTTCTGGAGCGACTTCCACGATACTTTCATCGGCTGCTGGCGCGAGGCCCTCCTCGCAGGGCTGCCTACGAGCTATTCGGTCCGGATCGGTGAATGGTTCTACCTGGTGGAGCGGCCGCCGGAATGGCGCCGGGCTGTTTATGCGGACGTCTCAGTGACCCGCCCCGAGGCGTTCACAGAGGCCCCCGGGAACCCACAGGCGGCGGTGGCCACATTGGACCCGGTCACGATCCCGTTAGTGATTTCCGAAGAGGTGCGCGCGACGCACATCGAAATTCGGCGCCGCCAGGATCGCGCCCTCGTCACGGTCCTGGAGTTACTCTCGCCTGCTAACAAGGAAGAACCGGGGCGCGGCGAATACCTGGGTAAACGCAACGGCTTGCTGCGCCAGCACGTACACCTGGTCGAATTGGACCTCCTCCTGGACGGCCAGCGCCTGCCGCTGCAGCACACACTGCCGCCCGCGGATTATTACTACCTGCTCGCGCGCGCCGACCGGCGGCCAGACTGCCACGTCTACTCGCTGAGCATGCGGGACCGACTGCCGACGCTGCCTGTCCCGCTCCGGGCACCGGACGCCGACTTGCAGATCGACCTCGCCGCCGTCTTCACGATCGCCTACCAGCGGGGTCGGTACGACCGCGACATCGACTACCGCGCCGAGCCCGCGGTCCCATTGACACAGGATCAGCGGGAGTGGGTCGCGGCCCACGTGCATGGGCCGCGGAATGGCCCCGCCGCGACCCCGTGAGCGGCGCGGACTTTACCCCTCCCCCGTGTCCACCACCAGCACGTCCACGCCACGAAGCTAGATAAGTCCACGCGGCAGGGAAAGTTTCTGGCGAGCGGCGGGGCTTGTCCCCGCTGTCCGGCGGCGGCAAGCCAGCGGGGACAAGCCCCGCCGCTCGCTTTCCCTCTTGCGTGGTCGTATTTAGCTGGCCGGCTCCGCCCTTTTCATTTTCGGGCGAACGCCGGCGGCGTCATACAATGGCGTTGCCGCCCGCATCGGGAAGCGGGGGGTGAGCGCGGTATCGAGTAACCCCAGGGAGAATCAAAGAGATGATGCGGAAAAAAGAACTGCGGACGAGGGCGAAGCGGCGCCGCAAGGCCCGGCAGCACAAGCAGGCCGAGCATACGAGGGCGTTGCGGCGCCGCCGGCGGCGCCAGGCGGGGCGCCGTTGATCGACGGTGGCGCCCAACCCTTCACCGTTTCGCCGCGGCGGCAGGACCGCGGCGAAACGGTTCACCACCGCAGAATGAGATCCGTGGCCGCCGTAAACAGCCCGTGCTTGTCCTCGAACGGGCGCGACTGGAAGTTGTAATCGTAGCGCAGCTCGGGGCGGATCGCGATCGCCCTGCGCGGCGAGAACGACACGCCCGCCGTCAATGTCGTGTACACCCCCTCGAACCCCGTCCGCTGCCCCTGGGCGTCGTCGAAGAACTCCACGCGCGTCGTCCCGCTCAACCGCGGTGTGAGGTTGTACGTCAGGTAATTCACCACGCTCAGCGAGTTGATCGTCCCCTTATCCGGCACGTTCGTCTGGAAGCTGAACAGGCTCTCAAAAGTGTAATTCAGTCTTGGGTTGAAGCGGTGGGTGCAGATCAGATCGAAGACGTCGAGGTTGTTGAGTTGGTGGCCCGGGTCGAAGCGGCCCGGGCCGACGATGACGTTGACCGCTATGCTGTTGCGCTGATCGGGCGGCGCCCACTTGACGCTGCCGAGGAACGTCGCCCGGTCGGACGGGTCGATGAACACGTCGCTGCCCAGGACGAGGCCGGCCTGCACCGACCAGGCGTCGGTCAGCTTGAGCGTGGCCAGCGCGCCGGTGTGGGTGAAGGGGTTGTAAATGAACGTGTAGGAGTGCGAGAACAGGACGTTGCTGGGCGCGTCGTTGGCCTCGACGCCGACCTGGGCGAAGAAGCGGCCGACCTTGACGTCGAGGCCGCGGCCAACCGTGGGGATATAGCCCTCGGCGTAGAACTGGATCGGGTCGATGCCGTACACCGGCGGCCGCCCGTGCTGCGCGGTGAGCTGGTCGCTGAACAGGCCGCGCGCCAACGTGAAGCGGTAGTCGGCGCCGGGGAGGATGGTGTCGCTGCGGAAGCCGAACGTCGGCTCGGTCGTGCCGCTGGTCACCACCGTGCGCTCGAAGCGGACCCAGTTCTGCTGGAGGAGGAACTCGTTGGCGCGGTGGTTGAAGCCGATGGGCAGGTTGGTGCGGCGGTCGGTGCTGGCCGTGTAGGAAAGGTCCGCCCAGCCGGTGACCTGCATGCGCTCGGCGTCGAGCAGCCAGCCCGGCCACGTCCCTTGCAGGAGCTTCATGAAGAGCCAACGGTCGGGGACGGCGGCCGCCGGGACAGGGGCAGGGGCAGGGGCAGGCGCCGGGACGGGTGTGGCAGCCGCGGGTGTGGCTTCCGCCTGGCCCAGCGACAGGGCGGCGCTCAGCAGGAGGCACGGCAGCATGACGTCCTTGTCCTTGGCGTGCCAGGGAGTCCGTCAACCCGCGGCGCGGACCGTCCTGGCAGCGCCGGCGGCAGGCTCCTTGCCCACCAGGCCGAAACGGGTCACTCCGTATCGTACCTGCTTTCTATCGGTTGCCCTTCTTCCCCACTGCACGGCGTCGGGGGACATCGCCCCGGCGCTCCCCCC
>JBBRPS010000920.1:0-3281 GCA_038227745.1 Gemmatales bacterium
CGCCGCCGCCGAACTGGCCGCCGCCGCCGCCGAACTGGCCGCCGCCGCCGCCGAACTGGCCGCCGCCGCCGCCGAACTGGCCGCCGCCGCCGCCGAACTGGCCGCCGCCGCCGCCCCCGTTAGCACCGAAGCCATAGCCCTGAAGGGCATTGGGGCCGAGGCCCTGATTACCGTAAACCTGCTGATACAGATTGTTGTAAATCGGCCTCGGCGGCTGCCCCAGGCCCTGCTGGAACGGCCTTACCGTAGGTCGTTGCCCGTGGGCGACGTTCCCAGACATCAGGAACAGCCCCAGCGCAACGGCCCCTCCGCAGAGGGACTTCACCTTCACCCGGTGGGATGTCATAACGGCTCCTGGAAGAAAAAGAAGGTCTTCCCCAAGACCCGGCGGAAATTCCGCCAAGTGCTGTCGTTGCACCAACCTTGTCCATCCGTGGCCCGCGAACCCCCCCCAGACAGGAGGGGAGGGTTAGACAGCACGCGAGACCGGATGCGTAATCAACAATTCTCATGGGGGGCGTGCCCCAAGTCAAGCAAAACTCGACGTGATTTCTCACTTTTCTCTCTTTTTCGGCGTCTCGGCGATTTCCCGCACGGTTCAGCTGTTCACCTTCGCCGCTTCCCCGAGCACGGGCGGCACGCTTCTCCCGATAACAGTCTCGGGGATTCCCCCCGAGGGACGAAAAGCGAGAAAGTGGCCTTGACACCGGGGGAGGCCTTGCTATATTCCGCCACCCTTTCTTTGCACAGTCGATCACGAGCGAACCAGGCGACGGGATGCGGCCTCGGGTGCTCGCCGCCGCGCACGGCCCGGTCCACGGGGGACGGAAACGGACAGGGCCGCTGGCGCCTTCGTCAGGGAGGAGATGGGCTTATGCGTAATCGAACCGTCTGGCTGGCGTTGCTCGTGACGGCGGGGTTGGCGCTGGCGCCGCGCGCGGCGCGGGCGCAGCAACCCGATACCGGCGGAGAAGTGCCGCCCCCGCCCGTCCTGATCCCGACGCCGTTGGGCCACCCGCGCTACGAGGAAGGCGGCCTGTACCTCGCCGGCCAGTTCAAGTTCTTCCAGCAGACCAATACGATGGGCGAACAGCTCATTGCGTCGCACGGCTTCATCGACCGCGACGCCAGCATCGGCAACGCCCTGGGCATCGGGGGCACGCCGGGGCAGTTCATCGGCGACCACAGCCCGGCGCTGGACACGGAGCAACTCGGCGGCCCGAGCACCTTCACGCCGGGCTACGAGTTTACCCTCGGCTGGCGCTTCCGCAGCGGCATCGCCATCGAGTTCAACTGGCTGCACCTCGTGGACGCGCGCTACTCGGCGACGGCCAGTTTCCAGCCCGGGACCGGGCCCGGCGAGTTCCAGGAGAACACGTTCGTCACGGCGCCGGTGTTCAACTACCCCACGAACTACTTCGGCCCGGCCAACCAGGTGGGCATCGGCAACCTCGGGGCTACCAGCGGCATCTGGAACGCCTCCAACCTGATGACCATCGACTTCGTCCAGCGCTTCGACATGTGGGAGATCAACGTCCGCTACCCGCTGACGCAGAGCGACTGCCTGCGGACGTACGGCCTGTTCGGGCCGCGCCTGGTCGCGTTGTGGGAGCGCTTCCGGTGGATCACCTCGGCCGCAGACGTCAACGGCCTCGTCCTGGCCACCGACACGGCCACGTACAGCAACGTCGTGTCGAACCGCCTGTGGGGTATCTTCATCGGCTACGGCGCCGAGTACAACTGTGCCGTCACGCCGATCGGGGCGTTCGCCGTCAGCGCCGACGCCCAGGTGGCGCTCTTCGCCGACTTCATCAACGCCCAGGCCAAGTACGAACTCGGCGACCTGAGCACCGCCGCCTCGCGCAAGCGGCGCCTGTGGACCCTGGCGCCGGAGCTGGCGGCGAACCTGAGCGTGTGGTGGTATCCCTATGAAGCGATCCAGTTCCGGCTGTCCTACGACGCGATGGCGTTCTTCAACACGGTATCGTCGCCCAAGCCGGTCGATTTCAACTACGGCGCCATCGCGCCCGCCTGGGAGGAAGGCACCTTCCGCCTGCTGAACGGCATCAGCATCGGCATGGCCGTCGTCTTCTGAGAAGAGGCGTCAGGGGTCAGCACACAAGCCCGAAGCGCCAGCGAGGCATTCCCTCGCTTGCGCTTCGGGCTTGTGTGCTGACCCCAACGCCTTTTTCCTGCCGGCCGGTGGCGAAGCGCCCCCCCCGTCGTATAATGCCCCCTTTGAAACAGCCACATCCGTCGGGCCGGTTTGGGGCCGAGGAGACGGCGGGAAGTGCTAACACCAAGGAGCTTGGCATGGCCGAGGAGCAAGTCGGAATGCGGAGGGACAACCCACGCGAACTGCCGGCGTGGATGAAGCTGTTCACCGCTTTCAAGGTAGCGCTCGACCCCAAGAAGCTGCTGCTCGCCGCGGCGGGCATCGTCGTGATGGCGTTCGGCTGGTGGTTGCTGGCGGCGCTCTTCTTCACCTTCAACCCCCGCCCACCCGCGGCGCCCACCGACCAGGACATCGACAAGGAGACCTGGGACGACCTCAAGATCGCGCGCAGCCGCTGGAACTTGCTCTACGAGATGGCCGGGCCGACACCCGTCCCCGGCGAAGACGGATACCGGCATGACGCTTTCGACCTCGCCACCACCCCCGCCGAGTATCGGCAACTCGTCAAGGCGAAGGACGAGATCGAGGCGAAGGTCGGCAAGCGCCTGCAGAAGGTGACCCTCGGCCACGACCCTGACTGGAAGACGTACTGGCTGCTGATCGGCGACAAGCAGAACCCTACCACCCTCTACTTCAAGACCGACAAGGATGCCCTGGACACTCTGAAGGACGAGGTCAAGCGCGGCGTCCGGGCCGGCGACCTCCGTGTGGACCTGCCGGACGCCAAGACGGCCTGGGTCCGGACGGTCCAGGTGACCACGACCGACCCGGAGAAGTGGCTCGACTTCTACAACAAGAACCTGAAAAACACCTACTCGCTCCGCACCATTGAGGACGAGATCAAGGAGAAGACCCCCAAGGACCGGGAAGCCTATCTCCGGGCGCTCACCCTGATCGACCCGAACAAGGCGCGGTACAAGCCTTCCGGGCGCCTGCGCACCTGGCCGTGGTTCGAGGATCGCGGCCCCAACCCGTACCTCCTGGTCACCGGCAAGGTCCACAGTGAGGGAACCGACGGCAGCCGCAACGTGCCTTGGGAGCGCGGCCAGTTCGCCGGCTGGTTCATGAGCGACCAGCTGCCCGTCCTGCTCGAGCCGCTCCTCAA
>JBBRPS010000921.1:0-3246 GCA_038227745.1 Gemmatales bacterium
AAAACCTGCACTGAATTCAGGAGAGCCGCGACAGCCCGTGTTGTCGCGCTTTCCGCATGAATTCTGCGGTTTCCGAAGAGTGACACCACACTGTCATCGCTACCGACTTGGATGCAAGTTTTCGTGCCAGAAACACTAGCATGTCAAAACTCATGAAACTAAGGTCGCCCGGGGGCGGTGGGCCGATGCGCATGGGGCGCCGGGCTGATCCCTGAACACGACCGGTTTGACTCGGCGAACCGGTCGGGGCTGTGATTGCCGAAACGCGACGCATTTCCGGTTGCTGAGGAGAATGCCGCAAGGAGCTGCGATGAGTGCGATCCATGGGAAAGCCTTGGAGTCTCCTGAGAAGCACCCCCCGCTCAGAGAGTTTGAGGAACAGTTGAGTTCCCAAGCCCCTCTCGAGACCTGGAACAGGTTCCTGGGCCACCTCCTCCCTTCCCTGCGGTGCAAAATCATCCGTTCTTATCGGTGGGTGGATGAACAAATGGTTGACGAGTGCATCGACGACGCGCTGCTGAACCTCTGGGCTTATCCCGAACAATTCAACCCTCTCTACAGGAGTTTATTCGCGTACCTCTGGGGGAAAATCCGGGGGTTCTTGGCCAACCGGCTGCGGAGCCACCGCCGCCGGAATCGGCGGGAGAAGTGCGTCGGCGTTTTTGAGCGAGATTTCGTGAACAACTGTGGCATGACAGCGCCCGGACGGAAATGTGTAGACGGGGAGGAGGGGCGAGGCGTTCAGGAGTCCTTGCTGAAAGGTTTGTCCCTCAAGGAACTGGCCGAAGTGGATCTACTGGCCGAGCGTGTCCCCAAGGAGCAGTGGGTCAAGTTCCTTGGCCTGGACGCCCTGCCCGAGGCGGAGAGGTCCTGGAGGGTTTACCGGGAAAAAGAGCGGTTGCGGCGGAAATTACGCAGGAGGTGGAAGAGCGGGGGCGCGTGAGCGACCGCCCCGGGGTGGTTTCACCCCCGTCGGCGGGCAACGCCCAGGTGCCGCAGGGGCGTTGCTCACCAACGGGAAGGGTTGAAACCACTTCGGGCAGGCCGACGGCACACGGCAGGTCGGCTCATTCCGCTTTCGCCTCTGCCAGCCAGACTTCCGCCTCGGCACGGTAGAACGTCGTCAGAACGGCAACGTCGCTCCGGGCAATCCCCTGGGCTGCGAGAATAGTACTGCCCTTGTCCGTGCGGAATGGCAACCGCCCGTCCGGCAACCGCAGGGTCGGAGTTGGCTGAAGGGGGCCGATCGGTAACCGATCTCGGGCCCACTCTTCCAATTCCTTCATTCGGAACAAATGCGCCTCGAAAGCCGCCACGCGCTCGGCCTTCGCCCCGCCCACCGCGCGCTCCGCTTCCGACAGGCGGACGGACCAGCGATAGACCTGTTCCTCGTCGTGCGACCCCTTCTGGTACAGTTCCCGGATTGTGGTAAAGGCCTTGCGTGCGGCAACGAGCCTGGCCTTCCGTACGGCTGCGAGATCCCGTGCGCCTGGTTTCGCCGGCCCGGCAGCCTCTTTTTTCGCACCCGCCTGCTCGGCCGCTTGGAGGTTGTAACTGACGAGACTCGTCAGCCCATAACCGAGCACAGCCAGTACCAACGCGGCCATCACCGTTTTCCACTTGCCTGTTGACATGCTCCTCAACACTCCTTTCGTAAGCGTGGCGACCTGGGCCGTAATGACGCCGCCTGCCGCCGCGTGCTCGGCCGGGAACAGGGTTACGGCCTTGACCGTCGAGGACAAGACCGAGGTCGGCACGCACGCCGACGCCAGGTTCTGCGACAGCAGTCCCGCCAGTGACACACCGGACACCGCCAGGCCGTGCCGAACCAGCCGTTTCGCCAACAGCGCCCTCCCCCTGGCCAGCCATCCCGCCACGGTCCCTTCCGGCACGTCGAGTTGCCGAGACGCCTCCTTGCGTGTCTTCCCCTGGAGATCGCAGAACAGAACCACGACGCGGAACTTGTCGGGCAGGCGGTTCAGTTCTTGAGCAATCAGGAGCTGCAGGTCCGACGAGCGGTCTGGGGCGGCGACTTCGCGTTCGGGCATGCCTATCACCTGCTTTTCCCGCGACTTCCTTCGGGCGGCCGTCGCCCTCATTTTCAACGCCACCTTGCAGGCGACCCCGTACAGCCAACTCGCGACTGTCTCCCTCGGCATGATGGAACTCGCCCTGCGGACCAAGACGAGGAAGGTGGCCTGGAAGGCGTCCTCGGCGTCGTGGCTGCTGCGCAGGAAACGGCGGCAAACGCCCCAGACGAGCGGAGCATGCCGCCGCACGAGGGCCGCGCCCGCCGCCTCGTCACGTTGGGTGATGAATTCTTCCAGCAGTTGGCCGTCGGTCAGGCCCGCTCCGTCTTGGACGAGCACCGCACTGCGGAGGTGCCGGAGGACCTCGCTCATTGGACTGATCGCCATAATGCTTCCTCGGGGAGCAGGACTCAAGGACTTGCTTATGAGCAATGTATTCCGAGTCGATAACGGCTATAACTCCCTATTCCGCAAAGTGTTACGCAACTCGCACAGTAGAAGTAGGCGCCCGGAGGGCGTCGGGCGTCCGACTTACACTCCGCCCCGCTGAGCATGTCCAGAGTTCGCCTCTGCCATGTATTATTGCCCGTACCGGGAGAGATTGATACACCATTTTCCCCCGAAATGCCGACCCGCTGCAGGCGGGGCCTTTCTCTGTCCTGGATACCCTCTCCAGTTCTTGCACCCGGGTTGAGAAAAAAAGCGGATTCGATGTCGGAAAATCGGCTGCCCTGGACTGTATTAGGGCAGGGAGCGCAACTCTGCGGACCCGACATGCTTGGACACCTGTCCACAAGGTCGTGGCCGACTCGGTCGTAGAAAGTGGTTGTGGGATGTACGGATGTTAGCGGTCGTCCCCGTCGCCCAGGAAGAGACAAAGACGAAGCCTGTTCGGGCGCTCAGTGCGAGGAACTGGGGCGGAAGGAGGCGTCGTGAACGATCCAGGGCGGCGAAACCATTCATTTAGGACATGAAAAGGGGGAATGGCAATGCGAACGTTGATGGGATTGCTGATAGCCGCTGCCGGGGCGACTTTGTTCGCCGGCCTGTGGGGCGGAGGGGCTGGGGTGTCGGTCAGGGCCTACGCATTACCGCTTCTCCAAGATACCATCGCCCTGCAGGATTTCCTCAAGAAAACTCGGATCCAGAGCGGCGGCGAAGCGCTTCTTGGCGATGCTCAACTTGGCCGGGTGGGCTTGCAGGAGCGATAAGGTCA
>JBBRPS010000922.1:0-3214 GCA_038227745.1 Gemmatales bacterium
AGTCAAGGACCCAGGGCCGAAGAAGGAGGAGGACAAGCCGCCAGCGAAGATACCCTCTGAGGAGAAGCCGCGCCCGAAAGACGAGCCTCCGAAGCTCGCACCGACGCTCGTCAACACCATCGGCATGAAGCTGGTCCTGATCCCGAGAGGCAAGTTCCGCATGGGCTCCCCCCGCCTGATCCCGAGAGGCAAGTTCCGGATGGGCTCTCCCGAGACTGAGGAGGGGCGGGGCACGAATGAAGACGAGCACGAGGTAGAAATCACGCAGCCGTTCTACATGGGGGCCTACGAGGTGACGCAGGCCCAGTATCGGCAGGTCATGGGCAACAGCCCCAGTAACTTCTCGGCGGCGGGGGGCGGCAAGGACACGGTGGCGGGCAAGGACACCAGCGACTTCCCGGTGGAAACCGTTAGCTGGGAGGACGCGGTGGAGTTCTGCAAGCGGCTGTCAGGGCTGGCCGCGGAGCAGAAGGCGGGACAGGTGTACGGCTTGCCGACCGAGGCGGAATGGGAATACACTTGTCGGGGAGGGCCTGTTTCTTCAACCCCCTTCCACTTCGGGAACTCCCTTTCCTCTGCGCAGGCCAATTTCCACGGTGAGTACCCCTACGGTGGCGCTGCCAAGGGGCGCTACCTCGGCCGTACCGAGAAAGTGGGTTCCTACCCGGCGAACAGGTTCGGTCTGTATGACATGCACGGCAACGTCTGGGAGTGGTGCCAGGACTGGTACGACAAGGACTACTACCGCAATAGCTCCGCGAAAGATCCCCAAGGGCCCAACTCCAGCCCAGAGGGCCGCCGTGTGCTGCGCGGCGGGTCGTGGTTCAACGACGGCGTGTACTGCCGCTCGGCCCAGCGCTGGGGGCCCGTGCCCGGCGACCGCGACGCCACCCTCGGCTTCCGGGTGGTGTTCCGTCTCGGCGTGAGGACTCCGTAAAGACTGCGGCCACTTCGACACCACTCGGCGTATCGGCGCGACGGGTGGCGCGATACAATGGGAGGACATGAGGATGATTCAGCGCCCCACGGCGGTCGGCCTGGTCCTGTGCCAGCAGGCGGTTATCGAGGAGAAGACGCGGAACGTGACGCTGGTCAACTGCTTCAACCGCCGGGCTCAGGAGAGCTTTCCCACGCCCGCGCAGTCGTTCACGGTTTACGCGGTGCTCACCGACGGGCTCGGCGACATGACCCTGTCGTTATCGGTGGCACCTCTGGATACTCTGGTGCCGATGGCGACCCATTCCCGGAAGGTAAAGTTTACCAATCCTCTCCAGGAGTTGCGCCTTCTGGCCAGCACAAAGTCGTTTTCCTTCCCCAAGCCAGGGCGCTACCAGGTCAGCCTGCTGGCCGATGGGGAAGTCCTCGCCCAACGGGTTCTGGTGCTTTTCCGTCAGGAGGGATAGCCATGAGTGACTCCGAATTGAGCGACAAACGCCTCGGGCCTGATAGCTCTGACAGCCCGATCCTCGAGGTGTTCATCAAAGAGTGGGAAATCAGGCACCAGTCGTTCAGCGCGTATGTGGAAGAGTTGCGTGCTCAGGCGCGCCAGCGCGCCGAGCGCGAGCCCAAGCCGCCGAAGGAGAACGGCGAACCGGAGGGTCGGTGAGGGCGGGCATTTCCCCTTCGGCCGGACCATCGGCCCGACCGAAGGGGAGGGCGTGCGCTTCTCCTCCAGGGGACGGATGCCCGTCACCGTTCCGCGGACCACGCCCCGAGTGCGCGCCGCACCACGACCAGCTGCCCCAGGTGGTAGGCGTTGTGATCCGCGACCAGCAGCGCCTCGCGCAGGATCGTCTGTCCGTCGCCGTGCGGGACCGGCGCGAACAGGTCCGTTGCGGGATCGGCCACCAGGTCCTGCATCGCCTTCAGGTCGGCCCGGAACGCGGCGACGCTCCGATCCCAGGCGTCGGCGTCCGGCGGGGCATCGCTCTCGGGCCAGTACCCCTTCGGGAACTTCGGCGAGACGTGCTTCGGATTGCGGCTGAACTCCAGGATGTCCCACTGGGCGAGGCGCAGGTGCTCCAGCAGTCGCCACGGCGTGTGCGGCACGCCGGGCGGCCGGACGCCGCGCAGTTCCGCAGGCAAATCGGCGATCGCCACCTCGAAATCCAGGTGGGCGCCCCCTCCTCCCAGCAGATAGAGCAGCTGCTCGCGCAGCGACTGATCTCGGTCCATGGTCGGCCCCTGCCGCGGAAATCTCCCACATCCTCAGTGTAAGTAGGACAATCGTCGGCCCGGCACGGCCAAGCGTCAACAGGAAAGTTGCCGCTCCGCTGCGTCTGTCCCGTGACGGCCTATTGCGTGGCGCCCGACGCTCAAGGATAATCGAAAACGTCCCCTGGCCCGGCTTCGGGCGCCCTCCCTCCGACTCGGAAGAGGCCTCGGCGGCCGGGGCGGTTTCTCAGCAAGGTCGTGTGGCACGAGTGGCAGGTTCAGACCAAGTGGAGATCCCCCATGGCGGTGACGATCCGGTGTCCGAACCCCGCGTGTGGCAGAACGGGCAACGTGCCGGCCGCCCTCGCCGGCAAGGCCGTGCGCTGCCCTGCCTGCCGCACGAAGTTTCGGGTGCCCGCCAGTACCGACGGCGCAGCACCCGCTGACGCGGCGCAGACGGGGGCGATGGAAGCCCAGGCCACGATGGAAGGATTCACGCCGGTTGCCGCCTCCCTGGAATCCTCCGAGATGGGCAGGCCGGCGCTGCTGAACCTGCCAGCGACTCCGCCCGCGCGCATCGGCCGCTTCGAGGTGCGCGCCCTGCTGGGAACGGGGGCGTTCGGCGCCGTCTACCGGGCGTACGACCCCCAACTCGACCGCGACATCGCCCTCAAGGTCCCGCGCGCCGACGCGCTCAACAGTCCGCAGCGGGTGGAGCGCTTCCTGCGCGAGGCGAAGGCGGCGGCGCGGCTACAGCATCCGCACATCGTGCCCGTCTACGAGGCCGGCTCCGACGGCACGCACCACTACATCGCCTCGGCGCTCATCGACGGTCGCTCGCTGTCGCAGGCCGCTGTCGAGACGCCCCTGGACTTCCGCGCCGCCGCCCGCGTGGTGCGTGACCTGGCCGACGCGCTGGCCTACGTCCACGGCATGGGCGTCGTCCACCGCGACGTCAAGCCGGCGAACGTGCTGCTGGACAAGAAGGGGCGGCCGTTCCTGACGGACTTCGGGCTGGCGCACCTGGAGAGTAACACGGAGCGGGTGACGCGGCTAACGC
>JBBRPS010000923.1:0-3205 GCA_038227745.1 Gemmatales bacterium
CGGCGGGCGGAAAGGCCGCCGCTCGTCCGGGAAACTCGCCCCATCGGGAAAAAATTCTCGCGATTCGCTTGCACGCCCGGAAAACGCGACCTAGATATTAAGTGTGACGGGTGAGTTTTAGTCACCTGTCAAGGAAAGGGCGGTCAACGGGCCGTCCTCGATAAAGGCAAACCCGTCGCGAGGCGGGGACGCAAAGCTATGGGCTCTTAACCGTCCCGAGGGGGGGACGGATAAGGCTGCCAGGCTACCGAAGGGATGGACGGGACCCGTAAGTATGCTTGGTTGTCCGGGCTTCCTCGGAGGAAGCCCGGATTTTTTGCGCGCGCTGCCTCCTCCACTCGGGATCCTGACCCACCGGGAGGCGCCTGCGCAGGCGCCAAGAAAGGTGCGTAAACCAGGAAGGCCGGAAGCCCTGGAGTCTCAGGGGTTCCGGCCTGTCCGTCGAGGGTGAGTGAGGGGATTTGAACCACCGACATCCAGAGCCACAGTCTGGCTATCTAGCCCCGAACGGCTTAACCCACATCGCTTTGCGTCTCGTCTTTGCTACTGGTGACCGGCTGGCGACCAGACCTCTCCAAATCGCCGGGGAGACTCAGGATGTGACTCCCGTTGCTGGCGCCGGCCCCGTAGGGCAGCCTCCCCATCGCCTGGCGCTTCGTCTGCCCGCGCACCTTCGTGTAGACCTTCATCGTCATGGCGAGCGTCTTGTGCCCGAGCAGCTCCTGCACAATCTTCGGGTCGGCCCCGCTGACGATGAGGGAGGTTGCGAACGTCCGCCGCATACTGTGAACGTCCAGGTGCTCCAGCACGCGGCCGTCGGGGCTGAACGTCTGCCGGGGGATGCCGGCCTTCTCCAGGCAGCGCACGAACGCGTGCCAGAGGTTCCCCCGGCTGTCCAGGGGCGTGTTGCCCGTGGTGACGAAGACGCGGTCCCGGGTGAACCGGGCCTCGACGCGGGCGGCCGTCACCTTCCCCCGCCCCTTGCCGGGCCGCCGCTCCGCCCTGCCGCCGGATGATGTCGTGCAACTGGTCGTCCATCGGGATGCGGCGCTGGACGCCGTTCTTGGCGAGCCAGGCGGGCACGATCACCTCGCGGGCCTCCCAGTCGAGGAACTCGCCGGAGAACTCCAGGCTGGCCAGCTCGCTCTTGCGCAGGCCGGTCACGAGGAAGGCGTACCAGACGTCGCGCCAGTGGGGCTGGCTCGCCTGGAGCAGCCTCGGCACCTCGTCGTCGGTCAGGGGGCGGCCCTCCTTGGGCTTCAAGTGGGGCAGTGGGTTCAGTCCGGCGATGGGGTTGGAGCCGATCAGGCGGCCCGGATCGACGCCCCAGCTCAGCATGGCTTGCAGAGCGCCCACCTCGCCGTTCACGGTCCGCGGGCTGCGGCCCTGGGCGAGCCGGCGCTCGCGGTAGGCCAGCACGGCGGGGATGGTCAGGTGCGACACCTTGACGACCGCGAGGGCGGGCAGGATGGCGTCAAGCCAGTCCTCGTAACAGCCGACGGTGCTCGCCGCCAGGGCTTGCGTGCAGTGCGCCACGTACTGCCGGCGCAGGTCGGCCAGGGGATAGCCGTTGTCCACGAGGTTGAAGTCGGCCTTGTCGGCGCGCGCCTTCAGGTCGTTGAGTACCTGGCAGGCGGCCTTGAAGTCGGTGGACAGAAAGTCGCGGACGCGGCGGCCGCCGATGGTGAAGTCCGCGTAGTAGCCCTCTCTCCCCTCGCGGCGGACCATCCCGGCGGGGAGTTTCCTCTTGCCTGGCATGACGTGTTCCTCTCTGGAAAGGGCGTAACCGGTCCTCCGCTCACCGCAAGTCCTGGATTTCCAGGCTTTTCCAGGTTCTCGGTCCTGCTAGCGAGACCCTTTTGGGACAGTGCTGGCAACGAGAACCCGGGGGGTGGAGGCGGGTCCAGAACGTTAGTTCAGTAAGTTATCCCCAGCCAAAGCCCGCTTTTTCTGTGGAAAACGACTGTCACAAACCGTGTCTGTGACAAGCAGGGCGATTCTTCGCAAGTGCCAATCGCATCTAGAGTTATGTGTTAGCGGAGCATCGGTTACGCCCGGCTCCTTCCAGTCAAGACAAAGCCATTGCGGAGAAACGAAGCATGGACGATGGCGATTCGATGTGGTCACAAAAGGGGGCCACGATGAGCGACAAGTCCGCTCGGCAGGAATTCGGTTTGACTCAGCAGGAGATCATCGCAGCGATCCGGGCTGGCAAGCTGCAATTCCGAGAAAGCAACATGCACGGCAACCCGTGGTTTCGGCTGCTGCGGCACGAGGTCGAATCCCTCGTCCGAGACAAGAGTGGCCTGGACCACCTGCACAAGAAGAAGCTCCAAAAGGAGTTGGCCGATCTCAACAAGGAAGCCAGGAAAATCACAACTCGCTTGAAAGCTATCGAGCGGCGACGGGCCGAGTTGATGAAGGAACTTGACGGATAACATTAAGTCTTTCTTGAGGGCCACGAGCCACGGCCTATTGGTGAGTATTATCCGGCACTGGTGAAAGAAACAGGGCTGGGAACAGACATTTCATGGTTCTTGAGATTAGGCGATGTCATCTTCTTCGTTTATCGCCGTGATCGAAATACTGGCTTGGAAGGCTGGAAAGACACCCTTCTCTGGCTGAGGGTCAAGCCATGACAATCACTAACCTCTTCGATGATCTGCCTCAGCATTTGCCCAAAGAATTCGTCCAGACGCTCCTCCAAGCCGCCGACGTGCGCATCGAGCGCATCATCTCTCACGGCCACGCCTCGCCCGAAGGGTTCTGCTACGACCAGAATCAGCATGAACGGGTTGTCGTACTCAAGGGCGCAGCAAGACTCCGGTTCGAGGGTGGCACCGTCGAAATGAAGCCCGGCGATTTCATCAACATACCGGCGTCGAAGAAGCATCGAGTGGACTGGACGACGCCGGACGAGCCGACCGTGTGGCTGGGCGTGCGGTACGGGGAGGCCACCTAATGCGACCGCAGCCGTTGATCTGCGTTCGAGATGTCGAGGCCAGCAGCCGGTGGTATCAGCGCTTGCTCGGTTGCGAGAGCGCCCACGGCGGGCCGAACTACGAACGGCTCGTCCATTCCGGCAAGCTGGTGATGCAGTTGCACCGCTGGGAGGAGGAGCATCCCCACGGACGAATCGGCGATCCAAACGACTTGCCTCCGGGAAACGGCCTCCTCCTCTGGTTTGAGGTTGAAGACATCGACG
>JBBRPS010000924.1:0-3204 GCA_038227745.1 Gemmatales bacterium
GCAGGGAGATCGGCACACAGCACCGAGAAGGGACGAGGTTTGCGGCCGCGCATGAGATAACCTCCGTTGTTCGGCGAGGATTACTCCCATGATATCGCCTTCCCTAATTCCTTGCAGAACTTCCGCAGCGGGACACTAGGGGAGGCGCACGGTGATGTTAATCGGCATCCTCGCAGACATCCATGAAGCGGTCGATCATCTGCAGACAGCCTTGGATGAGTTCCGGATGCAGCGGGTGGACGTCGTGGTTTCTCTCGGGGACGCCTGTGACACCTTTGGCCCTGGGGGGCGGGTCGGCGAGGTCGCGGCCCTGCTACGGGCGGCCGGCGCCGTGGGTGTCTGGGGAAACCATGACGTCGGGCTGTGCTGGCAGGTGCCGGAGCGGATCCGCCAGCGAACGGACCCGGCAGTTCTACAATACATGGCAGGAATGCAGCCCCAGTTCGTCGTCGCCGGGTGCCGTTTCAGCCACGTCGAGCCGTGGCTCGATGCCCGCCGAGTCGAAGACCTATGGTACTTCGACGGGCCACCCGATACGCCTGAAAAGGCCAGCCGCAGTTTCGCGGCGGTGCCCGAGCGCCACCTATTCGTCGGGCACTTCCATCGCTGGCTGGTGATGACCCCCACCGGCCGAGTTGACTGGGCCGGTGAAAAGCCGCTCGACCTTGGCGGTGCGGGTCGGTACTTGGTGGTGATCGCGCCCGTGTTGCGTGGCTGGTGTGCGATCTTCAACACGGC
Organism: Gemmatales bacterium; assembly: GCA_038227745.1. Classification (GTDB taxonomy): domain Bacteria; phylum Planctomycetota; class Planctomycetia; order Gemmatales; family Gemmataceae; genus DASPXY01. Next base: position 739 of record JBBRPS010000924.1, read on the forward strand.
GTCGTTGCAGCTAACCCCGCTCCGGTGGCCGCTTGACACGCATGGCCGCCTACCGTGACGGCCGCCACCGCCTCCCGCGCGGTATCACGGGCTCCCGGAGCCAGACAGGTAATTCGGTTGGAATCTGGAACTTTCCATGAGCGTGCAACCAGCTTCTTCTCGTTTCTCGGTGGGCGACCGCCTCGGTCCTTACGCGCTGTTGGGTCGGCTTGACCAGGGCTCGGTCGGTGAAGTGTGGCTTGCAGAACGCACGAGTGAGATCGCCAGCACGCAGTTGGCGATCAAGCTGCCATTCCGTGGCGTCGCGACTCTCGAGGAAATCCGGCGCGAAGGCGAGCTTTGGGTAAGGTCGGCGAACCACCCGAATGTTCTTCCGTTGTTTGAAGCAAACGTCTACGATGGTCAAATTGTGCTTGCCAGCGAATACGCGCCGGACGGGTCACTTGATACGTGGCTCGTGCGCAACGGCGCGACGTGCCTGCCTCTCCGCACGGCCGTACCGATTATTCTCGGCGTGCTGGCGGGACTGGACCACTTACACGGGCGGGGTGTCGTACATCGAGACTTGAAACCCTCAAACGTCCTTATGCAAGGGGAGACGCCGAAGCTTGCGGACTTCGGACTGGCACGGGCGGTGACGCTGGACGGCTCGACGTGGCGCGCTGCGGGGACGCCGTTCTACATGGCGCCAGAGGCTTTCGACGGGATGCGCTCTACCCAGACGGATATTTGGTCCGCGGGGATCCTGTGCTATCAGCTTCTGAGCGGGCAGCTACCGTTCTCGGGGACAGAACTTGCACCGCTTCTGGCGGCAATTCGCGCCGGGGATTTCAGCCCATTGCCAGCGTCGGTGCCCCAGGCCATTCAAGCAGTGGTGCGGCGTGCATTGCAAAAGATGGCTTCAGGGCGTTATGCCTCCGCGGCGGAAATGAGCGATGACCTCCAGAGAGCCGTGCACCAGCTGGGTGCCGAGGCCATGCGTGTGTTACTCCCTGACAAGGCGCCCGCATCACGCCGAGAGGACGGTGCGTTTGCCCCACAAGAGGCCGCGCCCGTCGAGCCTGCCGCACGGAAATCCGGCGCCCGGGCGCCCGGCGCCGAGGTTGCAACGGGCGGATCGGCAACGACCACATGGCAGTTGGAGTTGGAGCAAACGCCGACCTCCTGGCAACTGGACCTGCGCCGGGTGGGTGAAATCACTGTTATCGAGGTCCGCTCCCACTTGCTTACCGAGGATCGGTCGAAGGCGTTCTATGATCGCCTGAAGGAACTGATTGGAGGCGGAAACGAACGGGCCGTCCTGAATCTTCGAAGGGTGGAGCATATTGATAGTCTCGGCCTCAGCGCCTTGTTAACGCTTAACAAGTGTGCGTTGGTCGCGGGAGGGGCCCTCCGGCTGTGCTGCCTCCAACCCAGCCTTCAGGAAGCACTCCGTCAGTGCCGCCTCAACTTGATCCTGGGCGTGGACAGCACCGAAGAGGCAGCGGTAGCTGTACTACAGGGAAACCCGGATAGGAGGCGCTGAGCCCAACGTTCAGGGGAGCACGGCAGGCAACCATGCCGAACGAGTCGTTGGAGCTGACCGGCGGCCCAGCTTGTCCCCGTTCGTAGCCTGTCGTTGCAGGGCCGCCGGCAGTTCAACTCGGTGTTCGCACACAAAATCCCCCTCGTGGCTAAACCGGGAGAGGTGTTGGAATGGCGTTAATCCTGTGCCAGGAATGCCGTTGGCAAATTTCCGACCAGGCCGGTTCGTGCCCGAATTGTGGCTGTCCGGTCGCCGCGACGCGGCCACTATACGCGGTGAAAGAAATCCCCGAACGATCCATCACCACAAGACCTAAATCGCACGAGGGGGCTTCCCCAGACGAGGTGGCCACAGGACCGTGGGATGAGCCGCAACCTGTCCGGCCGCGGTGGCCGTATTTTATTTTTGCTATCTATCTATTTCTGGTCACCGTAATCTTCTTAGCGCCGGTGGCGATGGCCGCGGTGGAAGGACGGGCCGGTTTTGCCGGCTTCATAATAATCGGCGTCGTGTACGTTTTGTTCGTCGCCCTCGGCGGCTCGCTAATGGCCATTCCAATCACGAGAGACTGGATGAGCCCGGGCAAACGAGGGTCCATCGTGTTGCCCCTCATCGGCTCCGTGTTTTGTGCGGTGATCCTGTTGAGCGGCGCCGCGCTGGCTTCTTTGGAATTCTGAGGTGATAAGGGGACGCAACTCGATTGACAGTGGTCTGTCAATCGAGTTGCGTCCCTTTATCGCCTCGGGCAAACGGCACAAGCCCGGCATCCCCAGCGAGAAGAACCCGCGTACGGAGGCGTACCGGCGGCTGGTGCAGGGGGGACACGACCTGCACGAACTGCACGCCCTGATGGCTCCCCGCCCCTTCCTCGTGTCCGGCGGGTCGGAAGATCCCGCCGAGCGCTGGAAAGCCCTCAACCACGCGGTGGCCGTCAACCGCTA
>JBBRPS010000925.1:0-3175 GCA_038227745.1 Gemmatales bacterium
CACGGGTGATGCCCTCGGTGACATCCGGGACATATTCCCCTGGACCAGTCATCGGCTGCTCTCCTGATGCAAGGGGCGTCAGGAGTTCATCTTATGCGCAACGGAAGGTCGGGCGACTGCACTAACCTTGCTAAAGTCTCCCAATTTCCCTCCAATTTCCCACAGGAGGCCCTGTCCCGGGTCTACGTGGAGGCCATCGCGGCAAAGGCCGGGCTGATTTCGAGCGTCCCGAACTACGATTATGGGATTGACGTGTGCTTACGGTCGGTCCGGTTGCGGGGCCGTCGGCACACGGATGCCGGCGGGCAACTCGACGTTCAGTTGAAGAGCACGACGCACGCCACTCTTACAGAGACGCACGTCGTCTATGACCTGGACGTGAAAGCCCATGACGACCTGCGGGAGGAGGGGGATAACTGCCCGCGGATTCTCGTGCTCCTCGTGTTGCCGAAGGACGACGCGGATTGGCTCGCTCAGTCCGAAGATGAACTCGCCTGGCGGCGCTGCGCGTACTGGTTTTCCCTGCGCGGGGCTGAGGCTACCCCAGCAACAACCACCGTCCGCATCAGCATCCCCCGGGAGAATGTCTTTTCTGTGGAGACAGTTCAGACCATGCTGGCGCGGTTGCGCGGGAGGGAAAACACATGAAGTTCCGCAATCCCTGGATCGATCTCCGTGTCTTGCAGGTCCGGTCCGCAGCCGCGCAGACTTACCTGGTCGCGCACGGGTGGAAGCCGCTGCTGCCGGAACAACCGAACCTACTGCCGTTCGCACACGCGCCTGGCGGCGAGGAGTTTCAGGTTCAGGTTCCGCTGCTTGAACAAGGCCGCGACTATCCCGAACGGGTGATCGAACTGATCACCGACCTGGCACTGGCCGAGGGGCGCTACGCCGTCGAGGTGCTGGACGACATTCTGGGCCACGGCGCCACGGCGCCGATCAACGGGCCAGGGGCAGGACGGTCTGCCGCGTCCCCGACCCGTTAACCTGGCCGTGTCCGCTCAGAACACCGACACCATCAGCAGCCGCGCGGACCACAGCAGCCACGTCCGTTGCGTCCGCGTGAACTCGCCGGTGCGGACGATCTCGCCGAGCCGCTGCTCCACGCCGGTCACCAGCGTCCGCTGCCGCTCGCTCAGCGGGTAGGCCGCCGGGTTCGCCAGCACGCGCGACACCAGCGTCTTGATCGTGACCACCTCGTTCAGGTCCGGCGGGGCGCGGTCGTCCCACGCCGGCGCCTCGGCGTCGTTCGCCAGCCGCCACGTCAGGTCGGCGATCCAGCGTGAGATCCGCGCCAGCTTGACGTAATCGATCCGGTCGGGCAGGTCGGTCGGCTGGTGGTAGTCGGGGTGCTGGCCGGTGCTGAAGAACAGGAACGGGATCTTGCGGTCGCGGAACGGCCCGTAGTCGCTGCGCGTGCCGATCAGGTCGGCGCCGACGCGGCCCACTTTCAAGCCCTTCTCCGTCGGCACCTCCTCCACGAGCTTGCGCAGGCGCGGCGACGTCTCGCCGCCGAGGGCGAAGACGTACTCGTCCATCAGGTTCGCCATCGACCGGCCGAGCATGTCGGCGGTCATGAAGGTCTTCAGGTTCTTCAGGTCGAACGGCGGGTGGGCGGCGAAGTGGCGCGAGCCGATCAGCCCCGCCTCCTCCTGGTCGAACGCCACGAACACGATCGTCCGCCGCGGCTTCTTCTTCTGCAGGGCGAAGCGCTCGGCGACTTCGAGCAGCATGGCGACACCGCTGGCGTTGTCGTCGGCCCCGGGATAGAGGAAGCCGTTGCGCTTGCCCAGGTGGTCGAAGTGGGCGCTGAGGACGATCCATTCGTCCTTGAGCTTCGGGTCGGTCCCGGGCAGGACGGCGGCGACGTTGGCGCCGATGAAGCTGTCCTTGCGCTTCTCGTCCTCGGCGAGCAGCCAGGGGATCGGCTGGAGGTAGGACGTGCCGAAGGCGGGCTGGAGCTTGAGGCGCTTGAAGGCGGTGGCGATGTGGCGCGCGGCGCGGGCAGCCCCCGGACCGGCGCGGCCCATGAACTCCGGCGACGCCAGGCGGTAGACGTGGGCCCGCACCTCCTCCACGCCGATCTCGACGGACAGCTCGGCCTCCGCCACGGCGTAGGGGAACGGGTCGGCGGCCCGCAGGGCCAGCGACAGCAGACAGACCAGGCCGTACTCACCCATGATCCAGGCACTCCTTTGCCCCGGGGGGACTGCTCGCGTCCAGACGCGCGGCGGATCGTAGCAGATGGCGTGCGCCGATGCAAACCCGCTTGGAGCGCGGCGGCGCCTGTTGTAGGATAACGGCGGACCCGGCCGCGTTTAGCCGCGAGCCTCGGGCGAGCGGGTGAGCCAGATCCGCTGCGCGGGGCGCACTCGCCCGAGGCTCGCGGCTAAACGGCGTCGGATCGATTCCGTCTTGATCGCGTTGCCCCGACTTCTTAGACTTGCCAAACCTCCCGACGTACACGGCCGGGGGGGCGCATGAGGGATTGTGCATGGCCAACCGGACCCCGCTCTACGACTGGCACGTCGCCCACGGCGCCCGCATGGTCGATTTCGCCGGCTGGGACATGCCCATCCAGTACACGAGCATCATCGACGAGCATCAGGCCGTGCGCACCGGCGCCGGGCTGTTCGACATCAGCCACATGGGCCGCCTCTCCTTCGGCGGCCCCGACACCCTCGCCCTGATCCAGGACGTCTTCACCAACAACGCCGCCACCATGAAGGACGGTCAGGTCCGCTACGGCCTGGTCTGCAACGAACAGGGCGGCATCCGCGACGACGTCCTCGTCTACCGCTGGCTCTACGGCTACGCCATGGTCGTCAACGCCTCCAACCGCGAGAAGATCCTCGACTGGCTCGCCCGGCACAAGGGGGCGCGGAACGCCGACGTCATCGACCAGACGTTCGATACCTGCATGATCGCCGTCCAGGGGCCGAACGCCGTGACGCTGTGCCGCGACCTGACGGCCACCGACCCGAGCACCCTGGCCTACTACTACGCCACCCCGACCCGCTACGACGACCGGGCCTGCGTCGTCAGCCGCACCGGCTACACCGGCGAGGACGGCCTGGAGTTCATGGTCCCGAAGGACAAGGGCGTGCAACTCTGGGAGGAACTGAGCCGCCGCGGCGCGAAGGCGTGCGGGCTGGGGGCGCGCGACACCCTCCGG
>JBBRPS010000926.1:0-3166 GCA_038227745.1 Gemmatales bacterium
GCAAGGCATCGAACCAGGCGCTGGTGTGACACGATGATTCGTCTGTAGCTGCCACGCCCTACGTCACTTGTTGTGGCGTGCGGACGTGGCCGAATGTTCTGCCATTCGTCTCCTACCGCGGCAGGCGCCGCCGGCAATGGTGGGGTCTGAAGCCCGCGGGACAACGGAGGGGACGGTGACGCTCTACGGACCGCTACCGCCCGAAAGAATTTCCGGCGATATTCGGCGCGTCAGCGGGGTGCCAGTGGCGCGGCCGGGCCAGCGGCCGGCCTTCGCCGCTCAGCGGGCTTGCCGCCCTGCCCGCCCGCCAAGGATTGCACCATTTCGCCGTAAGCCCTTTGTCTCGAAAAGGAACGGTAAAGCGTCACCGCTTCCCGCTTCCAGGTAAAGCGTCACCGCTTCCACCGCTTCCAAAGGTGCTCAAGGTGAACTGCAAGGAGTTTGAAGACCCTGACCTACCCCTGCCCGAGGCGCCCGACGTGAAGAAGCCAGGCCGGCCCCGCAAGGACCAGGGCGAGGCGGAGGGGGGCGAGGGGAAGAAGGGGAAGGGGAAGAAGTGAGCACGCCCCCCGAACTGCAGCCATGCGTGGCGGGCTGCGGCCGTGCGGCCCGCACTCGTGGACTGTGCGCCCTCTGTTATCAGCGCGCGGGCCGGGCCGTCCGCCGCGGTGAGACGACCTGGCCGCAGCTGGAAGCCGAGGGGCGGGCGCGGCCCCCGGCGCCGCCCGGCGAGGCGTGGCGGAAGGGATTCAAGCTGCAGTGACGGCGGGTCGGATGAAAACGCGACGGGCCGGGCGAACACCCGGTCGGCGAGGGGAGAGGGCTTGCTGGCTGCGGTTGCAGAATAAGCTACAATAGCTCAAGATGTCGCAGCCCGACGCGATAACGGATGCATCGCGCGTCCCTTGGCTGGCAGGGGCTCTTTCATGGCGCAGAAGTCTCCGAGGTTCTTGAACCCCCCCGTCGTCGAAACCATCCTCGGCGTCCAGTTCAACTCGCTCGCCGGTTGGACGAATGCCCACTCTGGGTGGTACTGGAGACAGTGCCTGGACAAAGGATGGGGGAAGCCCGCCGACGCGCCTCCGCTGCCCGATCAGTTTGAACTGTTCGGCACGCAACGCGTCTGGTCGCCAATGGGTCCCCAGGTGCTTTTTCGGCCGCACGCCGGGTCGTCCCGGGTGCAGATCAATAACGCAACCGAAGACAGGATGATCCAGATTCAGGCTACGCGATTCCATTACAACTGGCAGAAGCGGGACAATGTCTATCCGACCTATCCTACGATGCGGGCGGAATTTGACGGGCTCTTTACGGGGTTCTGCAAGTTCGTTGCCGAAGCCGGCCTGGGGGGGGTAACGCCGAACTTGTGGGAACTGACTTACGTCGATTTCGTGCCGCGTGGGGTGCTTTGGGACACGCCTGCCGACTGGCACAAGATCATTCCAGGACTTCTTCCGGCTAATCTCAACCTTGGCGGCGCCGCCTTTGAGTCTGTAGGCGGTGAGTGGAATTACGCCATCGGAGACGAGCGGGGCAGGATCCACCTGTCCCTTCAATACGGGCGTGTCGATCCAGCCGGATCAGACGTGTTGCGGCTTGAATCGACGGCCCGTGGCCCCGTACGCCCGGAAGGCGGATGGGGGCTTGCGGACGGGCTCGACTTCGGCCATGATGCCATTATCGAGCTCTTTATGGATGCGACGTCCAAGGAAGCCCACAGGGCATGGGGCCTTGAAGGAGACTGGCCGTGACAACCGCGACACTGACGCCGTCCCGTCCTAGCACTTCCGCCTACTCAAGGCTCGCCAGTGGGGCCCCGACGGGCGTTTTGCCGAGCAACGCTTTCATCGGCTTGAGGCCCGACCCCTGGAAACAGGTATTCGCCGACCTGCACGCCATGTTCAAGTTGCAGGACGACTGGGACGGCCTCGACGCCAAGGCTCCGACCGTCGCCTTGGTGAGCAGCGCTCTCCGCATTGCCGAGATTTACCGCGACCAAGGTTCCGAAGCCCCTTCGCGGGTGACCGTCACCGTGAACGGCACCGTGGCGTTCGAGTGGCAGGCGGGCAAAGTCTACACGGAGCTGGAGGTCGTGCGACCTTTCTATGCCGAGGGCATGCAGCTGGTGCCGAGGCAAAAGGCCCTGCACTGGGTCTTAAAGCCCGAGGATTTTGCGTACCTGGCAAGTTCCTGTCCGAGATAAACGTTCGGGCGAACGGGCATGGATGACGAACTGGGGCCGGTCGAGGAGCATGAATTTGTTCTGCGACGGGTCGCCGTGTCCGTCTGTCGTCTCGATCTTGCCATCCCCTTCTCCCCGGCAGCATTCAGGCCCCACGAGACCAACGATACCGATGGTCTCTCCGTCTACCGCGAGAAGGCGGTCACCCAGGCGGCTGACGTGCTTTTCGCTGTTGCCGAGGAGAAGCGCGGGAAGTTCTTTGTCGTGCGCTGGGTGGTCCGGGAACTGGTCGCGCTCGGCCTGACCGTTGTGCCCTCCCCAGAGCCGGACGACATTCCCGGGCATTGTGTAATCCCGGAGTTGAGTTGGTCGAATTACCAGGCAAACAAGGACCGGATGAAAGAGGTTCAAGCTGAACTGGCGTGCCTGGCTGCCCAGAACATCGCGATGCGTCCTTCGCAATGAGCCGCAGGGCCGTCCCGCCGGTAGGAGTCCAGCCAGGCACGCCGCCCCCGCCACGAAGTGATGGCCGCCTGCGATCCCTCCGGCAACGCCGAGACGACCCGTGCCGTGACGGTGTGCAGGGGCTGGTGATGTGGTGAGGTGCGGCGCTCATCACATGGTGTGGCTCGCTCCTTGTTTGCGGGGATGGAGATAAGACGAACCTACTTCTACTGTGTCCGTCATTTCCGTTGGTTAATCCGTTGGGGCGCCAGGAGTTTGCGCGACTTGTAGTGGTAGAAGCGGGCCTCCTCATTGCGCTGGAGTCGCCGCGTCATGTTCCGACAAATACGCTCCTGCTTGTCGCACCCCAAAGCCCGCCGCAACAGTCGCGCCAGGCACCAGCGCACCTGCGGCACCGTCAACGCGGGCGTGTATTTTTTTCCCCCGCCGGGCTTCCTGCGTCAGCAACCACGTCGCCACCAACCCCAGCGCCTGGTGGTGCTGCCACCCCCGCCACGTCCGTACTTGGTACGCCGCCAA
>JBBRPS010000927.1:0-3136 GCA_038227745.1 Gemmatales bacterium
AGGACAACCCCGACACGCCCTGGGCCGTCGTCGCCAAGCGCGACAAGGCCAGCGCCCTGGGCCTGGAGTGGCAGCCGACGAAATGACCTCCTTATTAGCCCCGGAGGGGCGGCGGATCGTAGCCCCGGGTGGAGCGTACTCGCGCAACCCGGGGAACTGAGCGCAACCCGGGGGGACTAACGGGAAAAACCGCCATGAAGATCGTCGACATCCGCTGCACGGGCCTCGCCGGCGGCACGGTGGAAGGCGGTTGGGTCGACGACCTCCGGCCGGAGGACGACGTCCACACGATCGTCGAAGTCCTCAGCGACGAGGGCCTGTCCGGCGTCGGCAGTGTTTTCACCGGCAGAGGGCTGACCGAGGCGGCGGTGAAGCTGCTCAAGCCGCTGTGGCTGCACGAGCGCGCCGACGAGCCGCCGCGCGTCAGCGAGAAGCTGCGGCAGAGCCTGTTCTGGCAGGGGCGCGGCGGCAGCGTCGAGCACGCGATCAGCGGCATTGACATCGCCCTGTGGGACCTGTTCGGCAAGGTCTGCGGCCAGCCCGTCAGCCGGCTCCTCGGCGGCAACTACCGCCAGAAGATCAAACCCTACGGCTCACTGCTCTTCGACGAGCCCGGCCCCCTGGCCGAAAAGCTGCAACGGACGGTCGCGCGCGGCTTCCGGGCGATCAAGATGGGCTGGCGTCCCTTCGGCCGCCGCGATAAGAAGACCGACGAACTCCTCATCAAAGCGGCGCGCGAGGCGGTCGGGCCGGACGTCGAGCTGATGGTCGACGCGGGCGGCAGCGAGCAGTTCTGGCCGCACGGCTACAAATGGGCGTTGGAAACGGCGAAGATGCTGGCCGCCTACGACGTCGTCTGGTTCGAAGAGGCGCTGCCGCCGGACGACCTGGAAGGCTTCGTCGAGCTGCGCCGCCACGCCCCGCTGCCGATCGCGACCGGCGAGGTGCTGACGCGGCGGCAGAGCTTTCGGCCTTACATCGAGCGCGGCGCCGCCGACATCGTGCAGCCGGACGCGACGAAGTGCGGCGGGCTGACGGAGGCGTGGCGGGTCGGCTGGATGGCCTACGACCACAACGTGCTGATGGTGCCGCACGGCTGGAACACCGCCGTGGGCCTCGCCGCCGACCTGCAACTCGTCGCGTCGCTGCCGGTGGCGCGCTACGTCGAGTACCTGACGCCGACGCCGTACATCGACGAGTTGATTACGGAACCTTTCCGACCCGACGCCGAGGGGTATCTGACGATCCCGGAGCGGCCGGGTCTCGGTATCGAACTGAACCGCGAGGCGCTGAAGCGGTATGGCCGGTAATCTGTCGGCGCTCGGCCGACGCATCGCAACTCCTGAAGGCCGGTCGGCTCCCACAAAAGAAGTCGGATGCGTGTTGCTACGCTCAGCCCTTTGGAGTAAAGTTCAGCAGTCCAAGACGAGGTCGGGACTGTTGCCGAGTTGGGAAGGGTCGTCTGACGGGCGGACAAGGGCAGGAGGGGCGAAGTGTTCATGGTCTCAGGATCTTAACTCATGCGCCGGGTAATGTCTCAAGATGACCCGGGCCAAGAAGTATCCCCCGAGATCCGGCGCCGGTGGCAGGCGGAAGTTCGCCGGTTGCTGGCGAAAATCGGGGCTCATATCGAGCCCTACTCGCTCACCCTGCACTTTCCTAGAAAAGCTAATAGTGTCCTATGCGGAGTGATTTAGAGATTTTCTGGCATGACGAGGGCTCCCGGGCCAAGATGGGGTTGCTACAAGGCCCCGACCCCAGCCCGGAGAGCCGCCATGACTGTCGCATACCTCCCGGCCACGCTGCAACGGCTGATTCGCGCCATGGCCTCTTTCCTCCACCAACGCCCCGCCTGGCGACTCGCCGTCCTGCTCCAAGGCGCCCTCTTCGCCAAGGGACGGCGCACCGTCACGGCCTGGCTCCGCGCCGCGGGCGTCGGCAAAGGCTTCGCCCCCTCCTCCTACTTCCTTGCGACCCTGGGCCGCGCCGCCGCCTTCCCCGCCGGCCTGCTCCTCCAACGCGCCGTCCTCGCCCTGGCTCTCCCGGGGCCGCTCCTCTTCGCCCTCGACGACACCCCGACCCCGCGCTACGGCCCCAAGGTCCAAGGCGCCGGCCTGCACCACAACCCGACCCCCGGCCCGACCGACCAACGCTTCCTCTAGGGACACGTCTGGGTCACCCTGGCCTGGGTCGTTACTCACCCGCTTTGGGGGGCCATCGGTCTCCTCCTCCTGGCCCGGCTCTACGTCCGCCAGAAGGACGTGCCGCGCCCCCCTCCGCGGCAAGGCTGGTCGTTCCGCACCAAGCTGGTGTTGGCCGCCGAGATGGTCGTCTGGGCGGCCGGCCTCGTTCGCTTCACGGGCCGGGCCGTGCGGGTGGTCGTCGACGGTTTCTACGCCAAGAGGCCGTTCCTCAAGCCGGCCGCGGCGGCCGGAGTGACGGTCCTCAGCCGACTGCGCAAGGACGCCGCGTTGTGCCCCGTGCCGGTGCCGCCGCGCGGCGGCCGCCGCCGGCGCGGGCGTCCGCCGATCTACGGGCCGGGCCGGATCAGCTTGGCCAAGCGGGCCGGGCAGACGCGCGGCTGGTGCGTGGTGCGCGTGGCCCAGTACGGGGAGGTGCGTGAGAAGCGGCTCAAGACGTTCGAGGCGACCTGGCGTCCGGCCGGGGGCCGCATCCGGGTGGTGCGGGTGAAGGAGGATCACGGCTGGCTGGCCCTGTTCCGCACCGACCCGGCCCTGACGGCCGAGGCGATCCTGAGCGCCTATGCGGATCGCTTTAGCATCGAGCAAGACTTCCATGACGGGAAGGAGGTCGAAGGTCTGGGTCAGCAGCAGGTGCGGGACGTCTGGGCCAACGTGGGGGCGTTCCACGTCAGCGCCTGGGTTCATACCTTGATCGAGTTGTGGGCGTGGGGCCGGACGAAGGAGGCCATCGGCGATCGGACGGCCTCGCCGTGGGACGACCCGGCGCGGCGTCCTTCGCACGCGGATCGACGCAAGGCGTTGCAGCGCTGGTGCCTGGGTCAGGAGTTTCGGCGCCTGACCGCGGACCAGCCGCTGACGCCGGAAATCCACCAGTTCGTCGGGCGCGTGATCGATCAGGCCGCCTGACCGTTAGTTCTTTTCAGAAAGTGCAG
>JBBRPS010000928.1:0-3121 GCA_038227745.1 Gemmatales bacterium
CCGCGCGCGGAAAAGAAAGAGCGAAAGCGGCGCCGAGCGCCGCACTCCAAAGCGCGCCCCCCGCTACACCCGGCCGCAATCCGCTCTAAATGAAGAACCTCAATCGGACCGTGTATCATGCAGGATACGGGCCCTCGTAGCGCTTCAGCAACAGATACTCCAGCAGCCACATGAGCGTCGCCATGCTGTGGTCGGACGGGTCGCGCGCCGGCTCGAACTCGGACACCGCCAGCCCGACCACGCGCTCCGACCACGCCGCCTCCAGCACGCGCAGCACCAACTGCGGGCCGAGGCCGAACGGCACCGGATTGGCCGTCGCCGGAAAGAAGGCGCGGTCGAAGACGTCGCAGTCGAGATCGAGGAACACCCGGCGCGCCTGCTTCGCGGCCGCACGCACACGCGCCAGCGCCGGCTCGGGGTCGAGCGCCAGCGCCGACGCCGGGAAGCTCTCGCGGTAGTACTCCGCGACGTACTCCGGCCGCAGGAGCAGCTCGCGGTGCCCGAGGTTGATGATCTCCGGCAGCGGCCCGGCGCAGTGCAGCAGGAAGTTGCCGTGCGACAACTCCTCGGTGCAGTCCGTCAGGTTGTAGATGTCGAGGTGGGCGTCGAGTTGGACGACGAGGGTGCCGTCGTGGTCGCGGGCCAGCTCGTCGTAGACCGGCAGGGCGCCGAGGTGGTTGCCGGTGACCCAGAGCAGGAAGTCGCCCCTGTCCCACGCCTGGCGGACCGCCCGCCGCCCGCGCCTGCGCCAGTCTTCATAAGCGGCCAGCGTCTCGAAGGCGATCTCGCGGACGCGGACCCGGTCCTGGTAGGCGCGGGCGCGCGTCGGCACCTGCTCGCGGCGGTTGTCCGCCAGCATCTCCCGGAAGGCGTCGGCCAGGAGTTCCGCGCCGGCCCCGGCGCCGCGGCTGCCGAACAGGTCGAAGGGGAAAAAGACGGCGGTGGTAGACACAGGTTGGCCGCTCACCGCTTCTGCCGCGCCGGCGGGGCGATCTCGCGCCACTCCTCCGACGAGGTCAACTGAAGGCGGTTCCGCGCCGGCCGCCCCCACATCCGGCCCGTGGCGGTGTCGAACACGTACAGCTCGCTGTCGAGTTCGCCCTGGATCTGCGGCAGGAGCTGGAACCGCCCCGGCGTCGGCTTGATGTCCTTCCACGGCACTCCGCCCTTGGGCGGCTCCGGCGCCTCCCACTCCCCGTTCGCCCACAGCCAGTAATCGCCGGTGGCGCTATCGAACTGGAGCCGGTACACGAACCGGCCCACCGGGAAGTCGAGGATCTTGTACTGCCCGAGGACCGGCTCGCCGGGCTTGGCCTGCGCGGCCGCGGGCGGTGCGGCGGCGAGAAAGGTCAAGAGGCCGCCGAGAAGGAGCAGTGCCCAGAAAACGCTCCGAAGTCTGTCGCTCATGGTTCGCCTCGCGCACAAAGGATGATGAAGGGCGGACAGGGACATGAGAGCACTTCGGCGCGGGCGGGGCAAGAAAAAAGCGATCCTGACAGGCTTGCGGAGAACGACAGGGCCGCCCGGTGGTGCCGGGCGGCCCTGGTGGCTCTGGGGGTCTACTGCGCGACCTGGGAGGGGGAGGGCTCTCGGGACCGCCGGGTGGTAGACCACCTCGTTAACGGCGGGACCCCGGTGGGCGGAGTCGCTCCAGACCGCCGTTAACGAGGTGGTCTACCACCCGATCAGCGGGCCTGAAACAGCCTTCCCCGTGATGCATGTGGAGCCAGACGCTCGGGCGGCGCAACACCGCCCACGGTGCAGGGCACCAAGCTAGATCTCGGCCCCAGAGCCTGCCGAGCCTTCGGGATCAGCACGCCTGTTCTACCGCCGCCACCCGGCCCTGACAAGGATGCGCAGGCCACCCGCCGTCACTTCGCGCGCCACCGCTGCCACGCCAGGCCCGGCCTGTCCACGCGGAACTGCACCAGCCGACGCTTCTCGACCTCCGTCACGTACACCGTCCGGCCGTCCGGCCCGCCGAAGCACAGGTTGCTCGGTTGCTTGCCCAGCACGTCGATCTCGCGCAGCACCTCGCCCGCCGGCGACAGCACCGCCACCGTCCCCTTGCCGTGGCGCGTGATGTACAGGTTGCCGTCCACGTCGCAGCGCATGCCGTCGAAGCCGTGATCGGGGAAGCGCTTCAGCAATCGCTTGCCCGACAGCGCGCCGTCCTTGCCGATCGTGAACGCCCAGACGGTCCGCTGGACGCTCTCGTTGACGTACAGGGTCTTGCCGTCCGGGCTGACTTCGATGCCGTTCGTCGTGCCCATCTTCTCCGCGACGAGCGCGGTGCTGCCGTCGGTGCCGATTCGCCAGATCTGCCCGGTCTTCTTGCCCCAATTCGGATCGCTGGCGTACAGCGTGCCGTCCGGCGCGATCGCCAGGTCGTTCGGCTGGTTCATCCCGTCGTCGTGCGCGAACACGGAGACCTTGCGCGTCTCCGGATCGATGCGCAGGACGTTGTGGCCGACGTAGTCGGCGACGTACATGGTCCCCTGGCGGTCGAAGACGATGCCGTTGCCGGTACTCTTGCCCGGCAGCGTGACGAAGACCTCGGCCTTGCCGTCGGGCGTCACCTTGCCGATGGTCTGCTGGCGGGCGAAGTTCACGGCGTAGACGTTGCCGGCGCGGTCGCACCCCGGCCCCTCGATGCCAGCCGTGAAACTGTTCTCCGCGGTGAGGGGTCTGGCGACGAAGAGCTTTTCCTTCCCGGCCGGGCCGCCGCCCGCAGTGTACGCCAGCAGAGGGACCAGGACCAAAGCCAGCGGGCCGCCGACGCCGCCACAGCGAATCGTAAGCATCATTGCCTCAAAAGAGACGTAAAGTCTTCAGCGCAGCGGGGCGCCCCGCCGTCATGGCTGACATGCTATCCGGGTCGCCGGTCCCCCGCAACCGCCTGGCTCCGCAACCAGGGTTGAGGAACCGCCGTGGCAGGCGCCGGGCAGCGCAGCTGCGCGGGCGCCTCGGCACTGCCCGGCGCGCAATCCGGACGCCCCCGTCCTGCGGCGGCCTCTGCGGAACATCTGTGGAAGACGCTGCGTCACCCGGAGAAGACTCGTCGCCCCCGCGCCTACGAGCTGTCCAGTTCGATGCGCAACTGCCCCGCCTGGCGCGGGTC
>JBBRPS010000929.1:0-3119 GCA_038227745.1 Gemmatales bacterium
GCTGCTGGCCAAGCTCTACCGGGTGGGATTGGTTACCCACAGGGTCCCTACGAAAGGTTTTGAAGGTGCAATCGTTACATCTTCGCCTCCTTCCCCAAGCTTTCTTGGCGCAATGTCAGGAACATTTTCTTCCCACGTCGGCGCCCCAATTTCCCGGCGGAAACTGAAGACCTGGAAGCCGAGACCGGCCATGAGTAAGATGCCCGCGAAGGAGACGGCCATGATCGAGTTGACCGAACAGCAGCGTCAGGAACTTCTGTAGGGCTCTGCCGTGCGGGTGATCCTTCCCGAGGTCGGTGCCGAGTGCGTGATCCTCCGGGCCGACGTGTACGAGCGACTGCGGTCTCTCCTGGAAGATGACATGCCTGACATGCGGGCCGTGGCGCTGCTGATCGAGCACAACATGCGGGAAGACGACGAACACGACCCGCTGCTGGAGAGCTACCAACAGGGACGGCCATGAAGCGGGGAGACGTCGTCCGGCTCGACTTCCCCTTCACGGATATTCCGCAGGGGAAGAAGCGCCCTGCCCTGGTGGTGCAGAGTGACCAGGACAACCAGGAGGATGCTATCCTGTGAAGCCCGAAGCCCGCCTGGCCGAGATCATCGGCAGGGGCCGCGGGGCCGCAAGGGGGGCGCGGTTCATCTTCCTCTATCTGCCGTCCTCCGGTACACTGGCCTGCGGTATCCCGAACCGTTGAGGAGAATGAGGATGTCTTCCACCAAACCCAGGGTCTTCCTCGAGATTGCCTACGACGAGGCGGCCCAGGCCTATCTCCGCAGCCTCCCCCCGGAGCACTTCATGGAAGCGACCCCACAGGCCACTCAGCGCGAGATCACTCTCGAAAGCCTGGCCGTCGTCAAGGCCCAGTGCCCGGGCATGCACGTCTTCAATGAATTACTTGTGCAGTACCCTTACGGTGAAGAGAGCACGATCCGCCAGGTAGTGCCCGACAACATGGTCCTCCGCAGTAAGAAGCCGATCGAGGCGGTCGGCAGCTTCAACCTGCCCCTCCAGCCGGTCGCCCCTTTCTGGGTGCTGGAGTACGTCTCCAAGAATTCCAAAAGGAAGGACTACGAGGACAACTTCGACCGCTACGAGCACGAGCTGAAGGTTCCGTACTTCCTGCTGTTCTACCCCGACAATCAGGATCTAACCCTCTACCACCACACGGGGCGGAAGTACGTCTCCGTGAAGCCCAACGAGCACGGTCGCCACGCGATCCCGGAGTTCGAGCTAGAGGTGGCGCTACTCGACGGCTGGGTGCGCTACTGGTTCCGGGGGGAGCTGGTGCCGCTGCCGGCGGACCTCGTCCGCGCCCTGGAAGAGGCCAGGCGCCAGACTGCCGAGGCCAAGCGCCAGGCGAGGAAGGAGAAGCGCCGCGCCGACGCGCTCCAGCGCCGCGTCGAGGAGCAGTCCCACCGGGCTGACGAGGAACGGCAGGGACGGCTCGCCGCCGAACACGAACTGGCCCGGCTCCGCGCGGAACTGGAACAGATGCGTACCCGGCAGAAGGAAAGTCCCGCATAGGATGAACGCAAGGAATGGGCGCGGAAGGAGAGAACGCCTGGCATCGAGTTCCGCGACCCTCTTGAAGTCCCGGGCCGTCACGCCAGCAGAAGCCGGTCCAAAGCGCCGAGGATCGTTACCAGCGCCGCCATCGCGCCGACGCCGACGTCCTCGCACGCCAGGCGCTTGCTCTGCGGCGGCGCGATGGCCAGCTGCGGACAGTGCCGGTTGATCCAGTCCAGCAGTGCGGGCAGGTCGAGGGCGGCCGGCGGCGCCGCGCCGGCGGCGTCCTCGGCGAGCTGGCGCAGGTGCCGCCCTGTCAGCGGGTGCTCCCACATCAGCGTGTTCATGGCCGGCGCCAGCACCACCGACCGCGCCCGGTCCCACGCCCGCCAGACGCACGTCAGGCAGTTGTCGGACAGGCCGTTCGCCAGCTTCGCCAAGGTGTTCGCGTCAAGCGGGGCGATCACCAGCGCGTCGGCCCAGCGCCGCAGCTCGATGTGCAGCACGCTATCGCCGCGGCGGTAGAGTCCTCCCTCGGCCCGCCCCGGCCACTCGTCCTCGTCCAGGGCGACGACCTCCGGGTTGCGGCGCGGCGCGGCGGCGTCGGCCGGGTCGAGCACGGCAGGGTCGAAGAAGTACAGCGCGGCGTGCGTCGCCACCACCTTGACCCGGTGGCCGGCGCGCCCGAGCGCCTCGTAGAGGGCCGGCGTGAGGATGGCCGCCACCGAGCCGGTGACGCCGAGCAGCACGTTAGCCATCGGCCGCCTCCCGCCCAAGTTGCTCGACCGCGTCCAGCAGGCGCGCGGGCAGTTCTCGACGGCTGACGCGCCGGTAGCCGTCCTCGCCAGCGCCGAGATAAGCCCAGTACGCCGCGCCCTCAAGGGTGTTGGCGACCATCAGGTCGGCGCCGGACTGGCGGCGCGACGCCTCGGCGGTCTGCAGCAGTTGCTCCTCGCTCACCCCCACCTCGAGCTTGAACTTGACCAGCACGCCGCGGAAGCCCCAGTCGCCGCGGACCAGATCAATCAGCTTCGGCGTCCGCACCAGGCGCAGCCACAACTCGTCTTCGTTGCTCTTGACCTTCCCCGCCGCGCGGTCGTCGAGGGTCGGGGGGGCCGTGCCGTCGCCCTCCCAGCACCCGGTCCGCAGGTCGAAGCGCGTGCCGGCGGCGGCGGCATAGACACCGGCAGCCCGATAGTCGCTGACCGCGGCGCTGTGGATCACCGCGTCGAGGCCGCCCGCGCGGACCAGGTCGGCCATGCGCTCCTGCAGGTCGTCGAAGGTGCGGTACGAGCGCACGTGCCAGCGGTCGCCGGCGGGCGGAGGTTGCTCGCGCAGGTCGGCCACCCCCTCCGGATGCGAGGTGAGCAGCGTCACGTAGTGACCGCGGTCGTGGCAGTGCAGCGCGATGCCGCCGCCCGTCCGCCCCGTAAAGATGTTCGTGATGGCACGCACCCGGTCGATGGGGACGAGGGTGTTGCCGGCGGTGACGAGGAGGTTCATGGGCAAGCTCCTTTCTGCAGCCGCGGCCGGGGACATCGCCGTGAAGGTCGAAGGGAACGCAGTGATATACTCTACGCGGGGAGTTATGATACAAGCCCGAAGC
>JBBRPS010000930.1:0-3119 GCA_038227745.1 Gemmatales bacterium
GTTCCGCTCCAGCACGGTGCCCGCGAAGGGCGCCCGGACTTCGACCCGGGCCCAGTCCTTCTCCTTGTCCCGGTCGCGCGTGCCCTGCCGCTGGCGGATGCGCTCGGCTTCGGCCTTGACGGCTTCGATCTCCGCGTCGGACAGGCGCCAGACCCGCAAGGTGCGCTCGGCGCGAGCGACGGCGTTGAGGGCGGCCTCGACGTCCCGCCGGGCCTGACGGACGCTGGCCTCCGGGATGGCCTGTCGCCGGTAGCCTTCCTCCAACTTTTCCAGCCGCACCCGGTCAAGGCGCAGTTGCGACAGGCCGTCCACGAGCTCGGACTTCTTTTCGCCCAGCTCCTTGCTCCAGACGACGGCCAGGAGTTGGTTCTTGTGGACCTTGTCCCCCAGCTGTACCTGTCGCCAGACGCTCGGTCCCGAACTGGACAGGTTGGCGTCCCCATCGGGGAGCCTGCCGATTTCGACAACCTCCCCGGCGAACCGGGCGTGGATGCGGGCCAGGCGGTTGGCGTCCAGGGCCAGCGAGCCGGGCAGCGTCAGCGGACGCGGTTGCGTCGCGCGCTTGACCTCGGCAGTCCGGATGCCGAGCTTGCGGACCACGTCGGCGGGGACGCGGAGCGTATCCGCTTCGCCGGGAACGAGGGCGGCAAGGGAATCGGCCGGTCCTGGCCGAGACGCCCCGCCGGGCGAGAGCCTCTCGCCGCCTCCTCCCGGCAGGCCGGTCACGTGGACGGCCGCCGCGCCCGCACCGATCAACAGCAAGGCCACGGCGATCACGCCGATGCGTGTGAGCCACCGGAAGGAGCGGGGCTTCGCGAGGAATTTCCTGGCTCGCCCTGGCACAAGCACGTTGGTAGCCACGCTTCCGAATCCTCCCCGTGGGGCCTGCCCCCGCAGTGGCCAGGGGCCAGTTGCCAGCCTGGCCACTGGCCACTGCGTTAGCCTCGCCTACATCCACTCCTAGCCCTGATTAATGCCCAGGATTAGTTCCCCCTAATATACAGCCCGGAGAGTAGCCGTCAATGGAAAACGAGAGGGGAGGTGAAAAAAGCCTGCGCCCAGGGTCACTCCCGGTGTCAGGCGCTCCACGGCCACGGCGCCACGCCGCCTTGAGCAGCTGCCAGTACGCCGGCATCAGGCGCATTCTTCTCTGGCAGCTGGCAGCTGGCAGCTGGGACGAGTAGAGTCGAGGAGTGGCGCGGTGGTTTAGGTGAAGCCTTGCGTGTTGCCGGCCCTTTCGTTTGCCGGTGCCCGAGTAGCCCACCCTGCCCCGTTTCCACTCCCCGCTCATCGAACCGGACGTGCAGATTTCCCGCATCCGGCTCTCGGACAAGGAATCACGCGTTCGCACGCGCGGACCGGCGAGGACGGCCCACGAGCTTGAGCAGCCCATAGGTGCGGCGCAGGTACGGTTCCGAGTAACGTGATCGACTCGACCCCTGCACACGCTCCCGCCCCCCCAGCCACTGACGGAGCCTGAAACACACGTGGCTGTCCACGATGCGATAGGCTGCGTTCACCGCGCCCAGAGTGAAGTAGTTCGCCCAGCCCCGCCGCATGCGGTTCAGGCGTCCCACCATTTCCCCTGGATCCAGGAACAACCAGCGCCGTTCCGTTTGCTCGCTGAGAGCCGCGCAGATCCGCTGGATCTTCTTGGCCGACGGCCGAACTCCCAGATAGGAGCCGCCCGTCCTCGGCGAGTAGTAGCGGCCAAAGGTGTAGCCCAGAAAGTCAAAGTGCTCATCCGGCACACGACACCACCGCGTTTTCGTCTCGTTGACCGTCAACTTCAGCTTCGCCATCATGGCCCGCATGACGGTCATGGCCGCGTCGGCCGTGCCCCGGCAGCAGATCACGAAGTCATCCGCGTAGTTGACGATGTGTGCATCGAGACGCCGTTCGTGCCCCAGAGCCTTCCAGCCCAGGACGAACCGACGCATAGAGAGATTGGCGAGCAGCGGTGAGAGCGGGGCGCCCTGCGGCGTGCCCCGGCCCTCGTCCTTATTGCGTGTCGTTCGCAGCTTCCGGCCACGCTCAGCGGACTCTTCCACCGGCGCTTCCAGCCAGGACTTGATAAGCCCCAGGAGGCGTCCGTCACTGACGCGACGGGCCACCGCTTTCATGAGTTCGGCGTGCGGACTGCTGTCGAAATACCCGCTCAGGTCCGCGTCCACCACCTCCGTATGCCCCGCTTGCAAGAGCGTCTGGACCTTTTGCACAGCCGCCAGCGCACTTTGTCCTGGGCGGTAGGCGTGCTGCTCCGGCTGCAGGTCGGCCTCGAAGATCGGCTCCAAGACCGCCAACGCAGCCATCTGCACCACCCGCTCCTTGATCGTCGGGATGCCTAACGGCCGTTGTTTACCGTCCGGCTTGGGAATGTACACCCGCCGCACGGCCTGCGGACGATACGTTTGCTTGCGGAGTTCTTCCGCCAGTTCACCCACCCAGCGTTCCCAGCCGTACGCCTCAATGTCGTCGAACGTCTGACCATCGACCCCGGCCGCGCCTTGGTTTTCAAAGCAGCAACCGTAGGCGAACGTCAGCACGTCCAGCCGATACACCTTGTCGTACAGCACGTAGAAGCGATAGGTCGGCGCACTCTTCGCTTTGGCATGCAACGTCTCTTGCAGCTTCCGAACCTTAGGTAGAGGTGTTAGGCTCACGCCCATCTCCCGGCTATCGGCCACTTCGACGTTGACCTTGAACTGAGGCCCCTTCCCTCCACCGGCGTTACTCGGCTTCGCAGGTACTATGGACCTCTCCGACACCCCACACGGCCCGGACTGTCCCTCGCGGGCGTCCGGTTGAGTCACGCACCCACCGTCTGGGGCTTCCCGTGTTGCGCTCGATCTCCCTGTGCAGGCCTGCTGTCGCCATTACCCCGGTGGGACCACAGGCGGGGGTTGCTCGCTCCTCAGGAAACCCGTGACGGCGGCCTTCCCCATCCCTTTGCTGGGTCGGCTCCCACATTATGCGTTGGGCGTAACCGGTCCTCCGCTCACCGCAAGTCCTGGATTTCCAGGCTTTTCCGGGTTCTCGGTCCTGCTAGCGAGACCCTTTTGGGACAGTGCTGGCAACGAGAACCCGGGGGGTGCAGGTGGGTCCAGAACGTTAGTTCA
>JBBRPS010000931.1:0-3103 GCA_038227745.1 Gemmatales bacterium
AAACGGGGAGGGCATATTGGAAACCCACCCATGCCGAACGAAATGATTCAGAATCCCCCCGCCGTCCTCCCGCCCGCCACCCGCGAGTCGCTCGCGCCGATCCCGGCCGCCGAGCGCGAGCCGCTTGCCACGCCGCCGCCCCGCGTCGAGGGCAAGCCCGAGTTCGTCCAGCAGCGGCTGCAGTCACTCGACGCCTACCGCGGCCTCATCATGGTAACGCTGGCGTTCGTCGGTTTCGGCCTCGCCGGCACCGCTCGCCTGCACCAGGGCGCCGAAGGCCCGTCGCCCTTCTGGGACGCCGTCTACTACCAGTTCGAGCACGTCCAGTGGGCCGGCTGCGGCTACTGGGACCTCATCCAACCGTCGTTCATGTTCATGGTCGGCGTCGCCACCGCCTTCTCGTACCTCAAAAGACAGCAGAAGGGCGCGGCGCACGCCTCCATGTTCGGCCACGCCGTCTGGCGAGCGCTGGTACTCGTCCTCCTCGGCATCTTCCTCGTCTCCAACTGGAGTCCCGTCGCGCGCGGAGGCCCCAACACGAACTGGACGCTGGTCAACGTGCTGACGCAGATCGGTTTGGGCTACCCGATCCTGTTCCTGCTCTGGGGCAAATCGCTGCGCACCCAGGCCCTCGCCGCCGCCGCCATCCTCGTCGGCACGTGGCTGCTCTACGTGCTCTACCCGACCAACGGCATCAACCCGACGACCGGCGCTCCGGAGGTCGGCGTCAGCGCCGCGTGGGCGCAGGAGCACCTGAAGGACATCGGGGCGGCGTGGCACAAGAACGCGAACGTCGGTCACGCGCTCGACACCTGGCTGCTCAACCTGTTCCCGCGCCGCGAGCCGTTCCTGTTCAACAGCGGCGGCTACCAGACGCTCAACTTCCTGCCGTCGCTGGCGACGATGCTGTTCGGCCTGATGTGCGGCGAGTTGCTGCGCTCGTCGCGGCCCGCGGGTCACAAGTTGGCCATCCTCGCCGCGGCGGGTGTCGCCGGGCTGGCGGTCGGGTGGTTCCTGGACTGGACGGGCATTTGCCCGCTGGTGAAGCGCATCTGGACGCCATCGTGGGCACTGTTCTCGACGGGCTGGTGCTGTCTGATCCTGGCGGGGTTGTACGCGGTCATCGACGTGCTGCGCTGCCGCCGCTGGGCGTTCCCGCTGATCGTGGTGGGGGTGAACTCGATCGCGATCTACTGCATGGGACAGTTGCTCAAGCCGTGGGCGGAGCGGACGCTGCAGATCCACCTGGGGCCGGACGTGTTCGGTGTGCTCGGGCCACTGTGGGAGCCGACGGCGCGGGCGGTGCTGGTCGGGCTGATGTTCTGGCTGGCGTGCCTGTGGCTGTACCGGCAGAAGATCTTCATCCGCATCTGACGCGGCCAGGAAGACTGCCCGGGCGTTGTGGAATGCCCCGGCGACTAAGAGTCTGCCCCGGGAGGCCGGGAAAAGGGATCGAAACTGTGCCGGGGATGTAACAGGCGCCTTTCCCCGCCGGAGGGGCGCGGCGAGAGGTCGTGCCGTTGCGGTACCCGGTGGTCCGCGCCCGACCCGCCGCGGCGCTCGCTCCGGTCGTTCCCCCTTCGAGAGTCAAGCCGTCAGCGGATCGACGCGGATGGGATTGAGGGATAATCCCACTTGACCTCTGTGCGGCGGGTGCTGTACCGTGAGAACGAGGTTCAGCGTCCCTGGAGGCATTCTCATGGTATCTATTACGCGCACGACGGACCGGAAGGCTCGCGTCAGCCTCCCCCAGTCCTTCGCCAACGCGACCGTCGTCATCGAGCAGGTCAGTGACACCGAGCTACGCATCCGCAAGGCCCGGGTCATCCCCGAAGACGAGATCCGCTTCGCGGAGGAGTCGGCCGCTCCCCTGTCCGACCGCGACCGCGATCTGTTTCTGGCCCTCCTCGACAGCCCTCCCCCCGCCAACGAGGCCCTCAAAAAGGTCGCCGCGAAGCGCAAGCGCCATGGCTGAGTGGTGCGTCGAGCGCCTGGGGCGCGCGCACGAGCGGTCGGCGTTCTCCTGTGGCCGTGAGTCGCTGGACGCCTTCCTGCGCACGCTCGTCAACCAGTACGAGAAGCGGCGGCTGGGGCGCACCTACGTCGTCGTCCGGCCCGGGGAGGAGCGCGTGCTGGGCTATTACACCCTCGCCTCCGGCTCCGTCTCCTTCGAGAAGCTTCCGAAAAAGGCCGCGAAGAAGTTGCCCCGCCACCCGGTGCCCGTGGTCCTGCTGGCCCGGCTCGCGATCGACCAGTCGGCGCAGGGGCAGGGCCTCGGGGGATTCCTGCTGGCGGACGCCCTGCGGCGGTGCCTGGTGCTGGCCGCTCAACTCGGGGTTCATGCGGTGGAAGTGGACGCCCTCGACGAGCAGGCGAAGGCGTTCTACGAGAAGTACGGCTTCGTCGCCCTTCAAGACAACCCTCTGCACCTCTACTTGCCGATCGCCACGCTCGCGGACGCCTTCGGAGAACCGGAGGAAACGGGTGGGTGAGGTCGGATGGTGGTACGAAGGCAGGAGACCGGCGACGAGTCCTCCCCGGCCTTTGGCTGCCGGGGTATAATGTCTTGGAGTTTCACTACCTTTCCGATACTCGGAGGAGCTATGCCCCGCGTCGAAGCGGTTCGCTCTGAGGTCCAGCGCTTGCTGCGTGCCGTCCCGTTCCGTCCTTTCGCGCTGACGCTGGAGAACGGCGACCGCGTGGTCATCGGGCACCCGGAGAATATCGCCTTCAACCCGGCTTCCCTGGAAGGGAGCGAGGGGTCAGACGATTTCTATGTGATCGCGAACCAGCTACGGCTGTTCAGCACCTTCGCGGCGGTCACCAGCGTGGCCCTGATGGACTGCGGGGACCTCACGGCGTAGGGCGGCCGACAGGGGAGCTCACGGTTTTCGGGCCAGGAAGATGACGAGCCCGAGCATCGTCACCCCGACGACAACTGCCCCGGAGTGCTGAATGCCCACGTGCCGATGCCGGTAAAGAACAAACCAATGGCCTCACAGGCGAAATTTGTACCGGCCGAAGGGTTCTAGTGTCCCTGGCACGAAAACCTGCACTGAATTCAGGAGAGCCGCGACAGCCCGTGTTGTCGCGCTTTCCGCAT
>JBBRPS010000932.1:0-3097 GCA_038227745.1 Gemmatales bacterium
ACTATCGAGTTGGATTCGTCAGCAGAATTACGAAAATGACGTTGAGGCAGCGCGGCATGGCACGATCGTCCCTTCGCCAGGCTCGCCGGAGCGCTTCGATTACGAAAAGCGACTCTACGATGCACAGGTAGCAGCCCGGGGTTGGTGGGCTGTTCAAGCGGACATCTGGCTCCTGCCCGGTGGGGGCTTGGATACAGTTGCCGGGGGATTGAGTGGCTTTAGGGGCATGCCGGGCTTAAGACCAAAGGTGCAAGGCGGTATGCCCGCTGCGGAGCGGCAGGCCCTGCGAAACATGAGTCCCTCTGGAACCGGTCCCAATATCCTCAGCCAAGGACCACAGCTGGTTCGCCCGGCCAATGGCGCTGCTCGTCCGCAGAGGCCTCCTACCGACGCTCGGCCGCGACCGATGGCGCCGCCGCGGCCGGTCGCGATGCCGGCGCCCCCGCGACCGAGTTCAAGGCCGGGGACGCCGCGGGGTGGCTGGTGGGGGCGGTTGCTACAGTGGAGTTCTGATGCTGTCAGTCAGCGGTCTTGCTTCGTCGCGGGGACTCCATTACTGACCCCGACCGGCGCGAAAGCCATCGAAGGCTTCCGCGTTGGGGATCTTATCCTGTCGCGCCCGGAGGGCGATCCCGAAGGGCCTGTGGAAGCGAAGGTGGTCGAGGAGGTGTTCGTTCGTGTGGCGCCGGTGTTGGAGCTTCGGGTGGGGGGCAAGCTTATCCGGACGACGGGGGCGCACCCGTTCTACGAACGTGGCCAGGGGTGGGTGACGGCGCAGGAGTTGCGGACGGGGGATGAACTGGCGTCTCACGACGGGCAGTGGGTTACCGTGGAAGGGGTGAGCGACGGCAAGGAGGTGACGACAGTCTACAATCTGCGCGTGGCCGATGACCACACGTACTTCGTCGGGACCCGGGAGTGGGGCTTCAGCGTCTGGGCCCACAATGACTCCTGTGCCTTCCGCCTGGAGGCCAACCGTCTCCTTCGCGCCGCGGGCGCGCAAGAATTGACGACCCCCCAGGCGACCAGCATGGTCAGCACTGCCCTGGGACGCAATGATGCAGCTCAGGTCCGCGCGACCGTGAGGCGGTCCATCGAGCAGCGCCTCAACCGCCAGTTGACGACGACGGAGGTCGATACGCTCTTCACCGCTGCTGTCAGAGGGAATGTCCGGTTCGATGCGGCAGCACGGGCGGCCGCCAACCCGACTCTCACGAGCAACGCGGCGGCGCTGTCGGAGGCGTCACGGACCTTTGGCCATGGGGAGTCTACCGTACGCCGGGCGGTCATCCAGAGGCCCGGTCAGCCGGATCGCGCGGTCCACGTGGAAGGGCAAGCGCAAGACACGCGGTCGTCGCGTTCGCCCGGGGCGCACCTGGCGACCAACCAGCGACTGGCGGCCGATGCCATCTATCGGGACGGCACGGCGGCGGTCTTCATCGCGCGGCCGCTGGCGGATGCCCTGCGGTGGCTGCAGGGCCGACCGGACCTCAGCGCGAGCCAACGCGAGGCGGTGAATAACGCCCTGAGCGCGTTGCGGGGCCTGGGGCCTGTGCCGACAGGGAACGCCGCGGCGCTGAGCAGCCACCCGGTGGTCAATCCCGATGTGGTGCGCGTCTATACGGAAGGCTCGGGGCAAAACGTGCGCTACCGGATTGACATCTCGGAAGTCTATAGCCCGCCTGGGCAAACCCGTGAGCAAATGCAGAGCAGAATCGACTCTGCCCGTGCGTTGATGGGCCCGAGCTTGGCTGGTCGGGGGAGGGCTGTCCCGCCAACGCAAACTCAGGACTGAACAGAAAGAGAGACCCATGCAGCAGCTGATCGACTCGGCCGCGCTGTACTGTGAGCCTGATGTTCCTGGGCACGTTTCCATGGCATGGCTCGAAGGCGTGTTCGACTTCTTTAGGCTTCACGGGCTTCGTGTCCGCGAGTACGGTATTTCGGGCACTTCCGTCTGTGCTGAGGGTTCCTATGAATATCGGGACCAAGATCTCCGGCTTCACGCTGCAGTGCGGACGGACACGGTGCGCTATTTGGAGCTGTACTGTCATTCGCAGCAACGAGGCGACCTTGTCTTTGACTGGGAAGCCGCTGCCAGCGTCAGCCTATCCAAGGGCGATGCTCATCTTGGGCTTCCAGCGAGTATTGGCGTCAACCACGACGACTTGCTCCAGCAAACCTATGCGCTGGCCATGTCTCTCACCGCCTGGCGTTATGGCATCGCGTATCGCCTGCCTACGCTGAGGGCGCCCAGTTTCTACGCCGTTGGTATATGCAGTCTCCCTCTCTCTATAGACCCTGACTTCTCGGAAGAGGACGAGGAACGCGTCGGCTGTTGGCAGGATGAGTTGCTTTTTTATCGCCGTCATCTCAATGGGTTTTTTCGCGATGTTTACCCCGCAAACTTGCTGTCCGCCGCGCACGTGAATGCACCGCTCGGCGACAAGGACACGCTGCTGACGGCCGGGCTAGGTAAGTTGACTCTGCTCGAGGACGGCTTGTGGCTGTGGACGGTGTCCGAGGAGGACCTTCCCAAGGCGCGGTCGGCGCTGCACCGAGCGGGCTTGTTGTTGTGCCCTTGAGCTGTCCGCTTCTTGGGAAGTGCGTGCCGTGCGCAAGTGAGAGGAAGTGACCGTAAGACCGGACGTCCGGTTCGATGCGGCGGCGCGGGCGGCGGCCAACCCGACTCTCACGAGCAACGCGGCGGCGCTGGCGGAGGGGAGAAATGGTGACGCTAGGGAGAAATGGGGGAGAAATGGTGACGCTATACGCAATTGCTTTTGACACAATCGCTTGCGGCGAAAATCGCCCGAGCGCCCGCGGCTGACCGTCCCGGGCCGGCTGGGTGGCGTGGCCGCGCCCTCCCCAGGCCGGCGGCGGAGCCCCGCCCTGGCCTACAATTCCGCGCTCGCCAACGCCCAGGCCGTGGTGAAGATCGTGTTGAGCACTTCCTCCAACGGGCCGCTGCCGGACACGGTCGGCGTGCAGCTGTACTGGGACGGCGACCCCTCGGCCGGCGGCAGCTTCTCCACAGCGGGCTATCAGCCGGGCGATACGCTGGTGCTGGCGCTGCGGGTGCCCGGCGGCGACGTGA
>JBBRPS010000933.1:0-3042 GCA_038227745.1 Gemmatales bacterium
CGCCCAGACCGCGGGGGTGAAGGTAAAGGAGCGCATAATACCGGTCCTGCCTGAGAAAACGCTTACAGCTGCTTACCAGCTGCACTCTACGGACTCAGGCCGGTTGCGGCAATTGTGCCAGATTCATACGCCCGGAGTATACTATCGTACCTTCCGCATGAATGGGCCTAGCCGCCAATTTGGGGCCATGAGCCAACCTACGGAAGCGGCGACAATCCTCGCCGCCTGGGGCTATCTAATCCGAATGCCAGCTTTCCGGCGCAGCGAAGCCCGAGCGAGGTCCTGATGAAGAAGGCTTCCTTCAAGCTCCAACTAGAACGACTCGAATCCAGGGACGCGACCAGCATCCTTCTTTCTGTCCTGGCCCCCGTCATCTCCATTGAACCACCGACTTCGACCGCATCGATTGTATTCATTGAACCGTCTCCCGCGCAGATGCGGGTCAATTACGCCGTTCTGACCAACGCTCCGTGCACGTTCTCTCTCCCCAGAACTCCTGTGCCTTGGCTGGTCAAGCAGACTGTTGAAATCGGCGGAGTGTGGGATGAGACTCATCTTTGGGGCCAGTGGTTCGCCTGCCCCCAAAATGGAGCTGCAAACGATGCTTCCGATCGTCCGCTGAACATTAGGTCGTGACTCCACCGGCCTTCCAGCGGTGTTTCCTGCCTGCTGCACTTTCCGCAATTGGCTTACAATGCGACTTACTGTATCTGTAAACACCTTGATAGTTGCTTGCGGCGGCGTTTCTGAGGCGTTGGCCAAAAGCCGGTCCTCTGCGCACGATGATGGTTACGACGCCTCATCAATGCGCGGAGGAACCAGCCATGACATTCTCGCACTTGCCTCCCTGGTTGTCTCGTGTCTTCGGCAACTTTACCTCCTGGTTGGATCGACGCACGGCCGCCCGGTTGCCGCTGCTGCTCGTCGGCATCCTCTTCGCCTCCGGCCGGCGGACCGTGACCTCCTGGTTCCGCCCGGTGGGCATCACCGACGACTTCCGCCGTGCCTATCACGTCGTCTACGCCGTCGGTCGCCACGCCGACGACCTGGCCTTGGCCACACGGTCCGCTGTCCGGCCCTGCCTGACCAACCCGCGTCGCCTGACCTTCGCGCTGGACGACACGCCGACGCCGCGTTACGGTCCTTGGGTCGAAGGGGCCGGCCTGCATCACAACCCCACCCCCGGACCAGCCGGCGAGCAGTTCGTCTAGGGCCACAACGGGGTGCTGCGGGCGGCTGGGGCCAAGCATCCCGACTGGGGCACGATCGCTCTGCCGCTCCAGGCCAGCCTGTAGGTCCGCCGCAAAGACGTGCCGGCCTTGCCGCCGCATTACCGTTGGCAGTTTCGCACCAAGTTGGAGTTGGCGGCGGCCCCGTTGCGCTGGCTCAAGCCGTGGGTCCAAGGCCGGGCCGAGCAACTCGGGGTCGTGGTCGATGGCGGCTACGCCAAGAAGGCCTTCCGGGGGCCGGCCCGGCAGGAAGGCTTCCCGGTGGTCAGCCGCTTGCGCAAGGACGCCGCCTTGCGGACGTTGCCGCCCTCGACGCGGCGGCCGGGGCAACGGGGACCGCTGCCCACCTACGGCAAGGAGCGGATCAGCCTGGCCAAGCGTGCCGGGCAGACGCGCGGCTGGGAGCAGGTCGAGGGTACCCAGTAGGGCAAACGCGTGACCAAGACCGACAAGACGTTCCGGGCGACCTACCGTCCTGCGGGTGGCTTGATTCGGGTGGTGCTGGTGAAGGAAGAACACCACGGGATCCCCTTTTTCAGCACCGCTCCCGACGCCTCGGTGGTGGACATTCTGGAAGCAGCCGCGGACCGCGGGTCCATCGAGCAGACCAACAAGGATGTCAAAGAGGTCTGGGGAGCGGGGCAACAACACGTACGCAACCTCTACGCCAACAGCGGCGCGTTCAACCTGAACTGTTGGATGTACAGCCTAGTGGAAGGGTGGGCCTGGCAGCAACCGGCCGAGGAGCTGGTGGACCGCAGCCAGCGGCCGTGGGATGACGCGACGCGCCGGCCTTCGCACGCGGACAAGCGTAAAGCCTTACAACGGCAGGTACTCGGCGCGGAAATCCAAGCGGCTCTGGCCGGACGCCCGAACAAAGAGAGATTCCGCGAACTGGCGGAACAGCTGCTCCAACGGGCCGCATAAGATTATGCAGGTCGCGGAAAGTGCAGTTATTCACCAATTCATCCAGGTGATCGACAACTGGATGACCGTGGCGATGGACACCCACAGGAAGTACGACACCTGCGCCGCCCCGACCCATTTATAGACGGGCCAGACGGCGACGACACACCAAATGATCGTCGCCCACACGATCAGGATGTCCGCTGCCGCCAGCGGCACATACCTCAGTCCTGAAAAGATCGGCATGAACAACAGGTTGGCGACGAGGTTGATGGCGAACGGCACGGCGACCTTCCAGGCCACCTTGCCCCTGAACGCGGGTGCGGTCTCTCTGGTGCGCCTGAATCCCGAGAAAAACGGGCGGCAATCTGGCAAAACGGGGCTAACCTCCTTGGCGTTGGTTCTCGGCGCTCGAAGGGGAGCATGTAATTGAGGGAAAAGCGGGTTTCGTCGGCATCGTGAGTTCCTCGGAGCTTGCAACGGCTTCCGATCGAGCAATACGGGTAACGGATGCCGTAGCCGGCCCGTGGAAGCCGAAATCGCCGGAGACGAAGGGAGCACAACGAGTATTCGAGCGCGCTGATCCGAGACTCACGAGCGTTTCCTGAAAAAACCATGCGTTTTCCGCTGATTTCCGGCGCACCAGAGGGATCGCACCCTCTTCAAGTCGTCATGGGCGAACTCTTTGAGCGGAGTCAGCCGCAGGTAAACTATTGGATTCATCGGCTGTTGCCGGTCCTCCAA
The DNA here is from genome assembly GCA_038227745.1 of Gemmatales bacterium. Lineage (GTDB taxonomy): Bacteria > Planctomycetota > Planctomycetia > Gemmatales > Gemmataceae > DASPXY01. Next base: position 2,880 of record JBBRPS010000933.1, read on the forward strand.
CAGGCTCTGGACGATCTCGGCGTTTGTCCCGAGCGGACTGCCGGTCCCTTTGCCCAGAGCCAAGCGCCTGCCGAAGCGGAGCCACGCCTCATCATCGCTGGCACCGAACGTCGGCGTCAGCGGCCGAAAAGCCCTGAAAAACAGACCCTACACTCCAGCGGCC
>JBBRPS010000934.1:0-3029 GCA_038227745.1 Gemmatales bacterium
CATCAACTCGTTACGGAGCCGCGGGTAGTGCTCCCAGTGGGTGTCCCAGCCGGACCCGGCCAGGCCGAACTCGTCCCAGAAGACCGTCACGAACTTCGACCCCGCCTCGACCAGCCGCCGCGCCGCCAGGCATCCCTGCCCGAACAGCGTCATGCCGTAGCGCTCGCGCACTCGCAGCGGCTCACGGCCGATGTCGAGCGCCTCCTGCATCCGGCCCGAGGTCAGCATCCCGAAGGCCATGCGCCGATAGCGGTCGAGCGCCGCCGGACTCGCGCCGTCCAGTTGGCGGCGCAGGCCCTCCATCTGCCCCAGGAGCGACTGCCGCAGGTGGACGCGCTCGACCGGCACGTCGTCCGACAGGCGCGCGGCGGACGAGAGGTGGAAGCGGCCGGCCGGCGTCGTGCCCGCGAACGGGTCGTGGAACAGCTGCCGCTGCCCCGAGGTGTAGCGCGGCGCCTCGCGCGTGCCGGGGCCATCGAAGTCCGTCCACACGGGATCGTAGGCCTGGCCGAGGAAGGCGGCGTAGGGGCCGGCGCTGACATTCAGGTCGGTCTTCGAGTTCAGCAGCCACGGCAGGCCGACGTTCCGCGGCACCGGCGGCACGGTGCCGCCGGCGCGGCGCTCTTCGAGGTAGTCAACCACGGAGCCGATGAACGGCCAGTGGCGCGGGTCGCGCGGGACGGTCTCCAGGGCCGGCGTGTAGGTTGGGATGCCGCTGACCGCGTAGGCGACGCCGTGCTGCGGGTACGGGTGCGTCACGGAGCGCACCACCGTGAGGCGGTCCGCGATGCGCGCGACGTTCGGCAGGCGCTCGCAGACCTGCAGGCCGGGGACGCGCGTCCGAATGGCCCGCAGCTCGCCCTGCACCTCGGCGGGGGCGTCCGGCTTGGGGTCAAACGTCTCGTGCTGCGGCGGCGAGCCGTAGGGGAAGAGAAGGATGCACGCCTTCGCGCGGCCGAAGGTGCGGGCGACGTCGGCCGACGCCTGGGCCTCCTGAAGGCGGAACAGGTCGGCGAGCGTGACGCCGAGGCCGCCGACGTGCAGGAAATCGCGGCGCGTCAGGCCGTCGCACAGCGTCTTCCTCGAGCCGAGCAAGCGTAACATCCGGCGCCTCCGTGGGCAACCCCGTCACGTGATCCGTCTCCTGGCGCGATTGTCCGCGGCGGAGCGGGCGCCGTCAAGGCCCCGCCGCAATCATTCTCGCCTCGCGTACCCCGGACGCCTCAGGTATAATCCGACCAATGAGCGGCCCCGTCCGCGTCGGCCGTCTTCCATCTTTCCCTCCTCTCGGCCCTCCGAGGGAGAGGGGCGAAGGTTACACAGCGCCTTCTTCTCGAACTCAGCGCAGGAGGAACGCATCTCCATGTCACGCTGGAACCTGTCCTGGTTACTCGGCCTCACGGTCGTCTCCCTGGTGGGCCTGGCCATGCTGCACAGCGCCCCGGCGCGCAGCAGCAGCAGCCTGCAGTCCAAGCACGAGAACCTCCGCCTCCTCGTGGACGTCCTCGAAGAGGTCCAGCAGAAGTACGTCAAGGAACTCGACAAGACCAAGATGCGCGAGCTGGTCGAGAACATGGTCAACGGCGGCCTGGAGCGCCTCGACCCGCACTCGTCGTTCATCAACGCCGACGAGTACAAGCAGTTCCAGCGCCAGAGCCGCGGCAAGTTCGGCGGCGTCGGCATCAAGATCGGCGTCGATCGCGCCGGCCAGCTCCTTGTCGAGAGCCCGATGGTCGGCACCCCCGCCTACGAGGCCGGCATCATGGCCGGCGACGTCATCGCCAAGATCGACGGCAAATCGACCGAGAGCATGCCGCTCAAGAAGGCCGTCGAGATGATCCAGGGCGACCCCGGCCAGAAGATCGTCCTCACCGTCTACCACGAGGGCTCGAAGAAGCCAGTGGACATCCCGATCGTCCGCGCCGAGATCCACGTGGACAGCGTCCTGGGCGACCTGCGCCTGGCGGACAACCTGAAGAAGTGGGACTTCATGCTCGACAAGGTGAACAAGATCGCCTATTTGCGCATTACGGCCTTCGCCGAAACGACCGTCGAGGAGCTGACGCGGGCCGTGGAGCAACTGCAGAAGGACGGTGTGCGTGGCCTGGTGCTCGACCTGCGCAACAACCCGGGCGGGCTGCTGCGGGCCGCCGTCGAGGTCAGTTCGCTGTTCCTGCCCGAGGGCAAGCGCATCGTCAGCACCAAGGGCCGCAATCATCGCGAGGAGATCTACGACTCTCACGTCGGCAAGAAAGCCCCGCAGCCGCAGGTGAGCTACCCGATCGCCATCCTGATCAACCGCTACAGCGCCAGCGCCAGCGAGATCGTGTCGGCGGCGCTCCAGGACCACGCCCGGGCGGTGATCATCGGCGAGCGCAGCTATGGCAAGGGCAGCGTGCAGAACATCATCCCGATGGAGAACGGCACCAGCGCCCTCAAGCTGACGACGGCGAGCTACTGGCGGCCCAGCGAGAAGAACATCCACCGCTTCCCCGACGCGAAGGAGGAGGACGAGTGGGGCGTGAAGCCGAACAAGGACTACGAAATCAAGCTGCCGGACGAGGAGCGGCTCGAATACTACAAGTACCGGCGCGAGCGCGACGTCGTCCGCAGGCCCGGCGAACCGGCGCCGAAGGTGAAGGAGGCCGCGAAGGACCAGAAGGAAGCCAAGAAGAAGGCGCCCTTCACCGACCGCGTGCTGGACAAGGCGCTGGAGTACCTGCGCGGCCAGATCCGCCAGGCCGGCGGCGCCGCCCCGGCGGCAAACGGCGGCGCCGAGGCGCGGCCGGCGCCGGAGGCGGAGCGGTCCGTCGCCCCAGCGCGGGCATCGCTGGAGTTCCGCAACCGGCCGGAGTTCATCGGCCGGGAGGACCTCCGTTAGAAGAGCTGAAAAGCCCACGGGTTGCCACCCGTGGGCTTTGAACAGAAAGAAGAAGGACGGCCGGAGGAGCGAGGTTTGTGAACCTCGCCTCCGGCCGCCCTTGTTTGCCGAACCTTCCGAACAACTTCCTTTGGAGTGCGGCGCTCGG
>JBBRPS010000935.1:0-3006 GCA_038227745.1 Gemmatales bacterium
CGGAATTCTCACGTCCGAGGACAAATCCGGCGGGGTTATGCTATGCCATGAACTGAATCAAGGCAAGATGCACGGGTAACGGATGTACGGGTTTGTCCGGTCCAACAAGAATGCCAAGTAATACTTGCACAGATCCTTTGTGCCGCGCCCCGAACCGGGCAAGCCGATCCTCTTGTCCACGGGAGAGGCGTACTACTTGCGCGACGACGCCAAGCAATACTCGGACTGTTCCGACATTGTTCTGAGCTACTGGCGGGAGAAAAAGAGTCTTCAGCGTCCCGGCCCGGCTCTGCGCTCCCGTCTCTTCTACGTCGTCAGCGGACGGGAGCGGGGGCGGTCAAAGCTACTGCGGGCATGGCTGGGAGCGGACCTCGAAGACATCGCGGCCGGCAAGGAAGGGACTAACCCCGAACGCGGACGCGGCCACTACGCCCGTAGCTACCACCTGGCGAATCGCAACAAAGCAGAGGCGTTTATGAAGACACTCAGGGGTAACTTGCCCCTGCTGGCAGCAGACGCCTACGGCCAATGTCTTCGCGAGGGCTTCACGCATCCCCAAATCTACAGGGCAAAGAAGGCTGTGGGCATCAAGACGCGGAGCGTCCCGACGGAAGGGAAGGCTCACATTTACTGGTGGTGTCGGCCCGGACAGAATCCGCCTGCGCCGCACGCCGGCGGTCTTGCTGAGTTGCAGCAGAGCGCGGCATCGGCGACACCGGCCGCGAAGGACGACGCGGCGAATGGTCACCCGCGCGTGGAAGAAACGGAGCCCGTTTGGAACGTACGGCCGGTGCAGAGGCCAGATGACCCGCCTCTCCGGGCTGTGTTGGTAGAGGAGGAGGAGTCCGCCAACGCTCGTGATGCGCGTCGGCTTCAAAACGCAATGGCGTCGGCCCGCGACCTGGCCGAGGAGTACAAGGTCAACGATACCGCCCTCGACGCCCGGCTGAAGCGCTGGCGGTATGCCCACAAGGAAGAGACGGGGAAAGGGTGGATCCAAGTTGCGGACAGCGCTGGCCGGATGCCTCGCTTCCTCTACGCCATGCGGGTTGCTCTGCCCATCATCGAGCAACTTCGCGCGCACGGGTGAGCGTACGGCAAAAAATTTTCTGGCCCTATCCTACCGCGGAAAAGGTTGGATTTGCTGCGCACGGCAGCGTACGGCGAGCGTACGTTGACGTGCATTTTTCTGCGCGCTGAGTAGTCTCGGGGCATGGACACCACCGTGCGGACCGTGAGGCCATCGGCCTCCCCGACTGACCCGACCCCCGCCGCGGCCGCCCGCCGCAAGGCGGAGCTGCGCCGCCTTGCCGAAGTTTGGTTGGAGCGGCTGCTCACCGAGGGCGAGTGGGCCGAGGGCGGTGCGGCCGTCGCCCCCCAGGCCGCCGCCGGGGAGAGGGGGGCCGGGCGATGAACGAGGCGACCGGCACATACACCGAGGCCAACGGCAAGGCGTCGGGGCGGAAGGCCACCTACGAGTCAACAGAGGCGAAGCCCGTCCCCCTGGCGGTCGAGCCTGACGGCATCCCGGCGGACCTGAAAGAGCGGCCGCAGTGGGTGTGCTGGCGCTATCAGCAGAAAGAGGGGAAGTGGACGAAGATCCCCGTCAACCCGAAGACGACCAGCAACGCCAAGCCGAACGACCCGACGACCTGGGGCACCTTCGCCGAAGCTCTGGCGCTCTACCAGCGCCAGCCGGAGCGCCAGCCGGACAAGTACGCGGGCGTCGGCTACGTCATCTCGGCCGACGACCCTTTCACCGGCGTGGACCTGGACGACGCCCGGGACCCTTTGACGGGGGATCTCGACCCGTGGGCGGCGGGCGTGCTGGCGGACCTCAGCGGCTACCAGGAAGTGAGCCCGAGCGGCACCGGCGCCAAGGCGATCGTTCGCGCCCACAAGCCCGGCAGGCGGTGCGAGGCGCAGTGCGAGGGGCACAAGGTCGAGATCTACGACAGCCTCCGCTTCTTCGCGCTGACGGGCCGGCGGCTGCCGGCATCGACGGCCGACGTCCCCGAGCGGCAAGAGCAGCTCGGGGCGCTCTACGCCCGCGTGTTCCCCGAGCGGCCGAAGGCGACGCCCAGGCCGGCCGCCAACGGCAAGCCCGCGGGGAACGGCCACACGTTCCGCCTCAAGGCACCCAGAGCCCGCGGGCCGGTGTGGCAAAAGCCCCTCGACCAGCTCACCGACGACGACGTCTTGCAGCTCGCCCGCGAGGCCGCGAACGGCGGCAAGTTCAACGCCCTATGGGGGGGCGACACCAGCGGGCACGGCGGGGACGACAGCAAGGCCGACGCGGCGCTGTGTTCCATCCTGTGCTACTGGTGCCGCGGGGACGCGGCACGCATCGAGCGGCTGTTCCGGCAGTCCAGTCTGTACCGGGAAGTGAAGTGGAACGAGCGCCACCGGGGCGACGGGGCGACCTACGGCGTCATGACGGTCGAGTTCGCGTGCTCCGTCTGCACAGAGTTCTACGAGGGGCCGCGGGAGGATCGGGCGGACCGAGTCGAAGAGGAGTGGCATCGGCAGCGGGCGGCCGGGGGTGGAGTACAGCCGGGGGGCGCGGACGGCGAGGAAGACGAACCCGCGCTGACGTGCGAGATCATCCTGGCCCACTTCCGCGAGCTGTACGCCCCGCGTTTCCGCCGCGGCCCCGTCATCTACTCCGCGGCCCTCGGCCGGCCCGTGCCGCGCTCGGAGGCGTGCTACGCGCCGAGTACCCCGCTGCTCAACCTGATGGCCCAGGCCCTCGACGCGCCCCGCGACCGCAAAGGCCGCTTCGACCACAGCGCGCTCCCCGCGTGCTTCCGCAACTGGGCGCCCGTGGCCTTCACCGACCTGCTCGCCACGCTGGAGGAGGAGCCTGTCGCCGGGGTGTCTTGCGCACCAGCGGAGGAGGAATTCCGCCGGCTGGTGCGCGGCGGGCTGCTGACCATCGTGGCGCTCGCCCACGGCTATGACCGGAACGGGGAACAGACCCGGGTGGAGCGCAAGGCCATCCTCGAG
>JBBRPS010000936.1:0-2971 GCA_038227745.1 Gemmatales bacterium
CCGACTCGCTCCGCGAGTCGGGGAACGCCCGACTCGCGGAGCGAGTCGGCCACGATCTCTACTCGCTCGCCCCGAGATGCACGAGGAACGCGAGCTGCTCGAGCTGCACCGCCAGGTCCACCGACACCAGGCTGACGTGGGGCGGCAGGCGCAGCACCACCGGGGCGAAGTTGAGCACGCCGCGGATGCCGGCCGCCACCAGGGCGTCGGCGACGGCTTGCGCCGACTCCGCGGGCACCGTCAGCAGGCCCAGCTCGGCGTGCGTCGCGGCGACGACGGCGGGCATCTGGTCGGTGCCGTGGATCTGCAGACCGTCCACCGACTGGCCGACCTTGTCGGGGTCGGCGTCGAAGAGGGCGACGATGCGGAAGCCCTGTTGCTGGAAGCCGCGGTAGCGGAGTAGCGCCCGCGCCAGGTTGCCGACGCCGACCGCGACCACCGCCCACTCGCGGTCGATGCCGAGCTTGCGCCGCAGGGCCGTGATGACGTCCTGGGTAGGGTAGCCGACGCCGGGGTGGCCGAGGTTGCCGAGACAGGCGAGGTCCTTGCGGACCTGCGCGTCGGTAATGCCGAGGGCGTCGCCGAGCTGGCCGCTGGAGACGGTGCGGGTGCCGGCGCTGTAGTAGCGTTCGAGGTGTCGCAGGTACAGGCTGAGGCGGGTGACGGTGGCGCGGGAGAGGCGCGGCTCGCCGCCGTTGGCCCCGCGCGCTTCCGGGGGGGAATCCGCTTTGCTCATGCTCCTCTTGCAAACCTCCGTTCGGGGCGCCGCGAGGCGGGTTCCTCCACGCCCCCTGTCCTGTTGGAGTCTAGCCGTTCCGCGGAAAACGGTCAAGTTGAGCAAGCGGCGTAGGCCCCGCCGCGCACTTGGCGTTGGGCCGCATGCCTCCTGTAATAACCCCATGAGTATCGGTCCCTCCTTGCCGTGTACCCTCGGCGTCTTCGCGAAGCGTCCCCGCGCCGGCGACGTGAAGACACGCCTGGCCGCCGAGACGAGCCCCGACTGGGCAGTAGAGGTGGCGGCGGCGTTCCTCGGCGACCTGCTCGACCGCCTGACGGCCGTGGAGGCGCGGCGAGTGCTGGCGTTCGCTCCGGCCGACACCGAACCGTACTTCGCCGAACTGGTCCGCGGCCGGTTCGCGCTCACGCCGCAGCAGGACGGCGACCTGGGCCGCCGAATGGCGGCCTTTTTCCAGCAGCAACTGGAGGCCGGCGCGGGCAGCGTCGTCCTGGTGGGGACCGACAGCCCGACGCTGCCGCTCGACCTGATCGGACAGGCGTTCGCGGAACTGCAAGGCGCCGACGTAGTGCTCGGCCCCGCGGCGGACGGCGGCTATTACCTGATCGGCTGCGCGCGCCGGGTGCCGCCGCTCTTCGACGGCGTCGCCTGGGGAGGGCCGCACGTCCTGCTGGAGACGGTCGAACGGTTACCCGCCGACTGCCGCGTGGCCGTGCTGCCGCCGTGGTACGACGTGGACACCCTCGCGGACTGGTGGGCACTGCGGGGGCACCTCGCCGCGCTGCGCCGCGCCGGCCTCGACCCCGGCCTGCCGCGGACGGTAGCGCTTCGACCGCCGCCACGGTGTGCGAAGACACAGGCAACCCCATAACGGACCAACGATGTACCTATCCGCCATGCTGACGTCGCTGCCGCTGGAGTTCGCTCCGGCGCTGCGGCAGGTGCGCGACCTGGGTTTCGCCTACGCGGACGTGGTTGCCATCGCCGACCGGCCGCCGGCCGACCTGGAGGCGCTCGCCGACAGCGGGCTGCTCGTCTGGTGCGCCGCGGTCGGCCGCGGCCTGCCGCCGGGCCACACCCTGGACGCGGCGGACGTCGGCGTGCGCCGCGCCGCCCTGGAGGAGATGAAGCGCCAGGTTGGCGACGCGGCCCGCCTCGGCGCCGCCGTGTGCTACGTCATCCCCGGCACCGACGCCGGCCGCGACGGCCTGGAGCGCTTCGCGGAGGCGTGCTGTCTGCTCGCCGACCACGCGGGCCGGCGCATGATGCAGCTCTGTGTGGAGCACATTCCAGGGCGGGCGCTGCCGACCGTGGCCGCGACACTGGCCTGGCTGGAGCGCGTGGGGCACGACAACCTGGCCCTGTTGCTGGATGTCGGCCACTGCCTCATCAGCGACGAGGATCCGTCGCAGGCGGTGGTGCAGGCGGGCAGGCGGCTGGGCTACGTCCACCTCGACGACAACGACAGCGTCGGCGACCTGCACTGGCCGCTGCTGACGGGGCGGCTCACCGCCGACATGCTGGAGGCGGTGCTGACCGTGCTGCGCCTCGGTGGCTACCCGGGCGGCGTCGCGCTGGAGTTGAACCCGGACAACCCCGATCCGGTCGGGGCGCTGCGCGAGGGCCGGGAGATCGTGCGGCGGTTGGCGCCCCAGGTCGCGTGAAGCCGCGGCGCGGGCACACTCTCAAACGGCCCGCTCCTCCGCCGCAGCGGCGACCTGGTCGGCGCAGAACGGTTCCACGGTCATTCACCGTCTCCCTCGTCTACGGGGTAGTGCAACGGCTGGCCCCGGCCACGGATGCGGCAGCGCACCGAAACAGCGAAAGCCCTCATTGGCGGGACCGGGTCGTAGGCAAGTTCCTCAGTGTTCCCTTGCTGGCCGCGGTCCTCCAGCGGAGTGCCGTTGCTGCCGCTTCCGAAATGGGCTGGGGCAATCCCGGCGAGGCGAGGGCGGCAGGATCGCTGTTCTGCTGACTCATGAGACTGTCCTCCTGTTCACATTGTATCAAGCGAGTCGCCAAGAGCGAATTGCGATCCATTTACTGCGACCCGGACCTCGGAGCCAACGCCTCGATCAACTTCGACGCCGGCGACGGGTGTGATCGCTCTATTCCACGCGGTTCTCGAAGAAAACGGGCGTTTTCGTTCGCCGAAGGTGTCGGAGTGGGGTTCCCGCTTCGGGGATTTTGCTGGTAAACGGCGTCTTTCCCGGCAAATACTGGTGTTGTTGCGCA
>JBBRPS010000937.1:0-2960 GCA_038227745.1 Gemmatales bacterium
AGGCGGTTCGGCAACGGCGACGGTATATCTCACCGACCGCGGGGGACCGCCAGGCAAGCGTGCGGCAGTCCAGCCCACGGACCTCCGCATGGCGGAATACTTCCGCCGCTTTTCCACCCTCGCTACCGTAAACAGGCCTCGCAGCGCGTGGCCGACCAGGCCCGACCCCGCGACGCCCCCAGGCCTACTCGAGTTCCCTCTCCCTTCCCTGCCTTCCGCCCTGTGCGAGGAGCCGCCTCATGCCCGAGATCGCGTCCCGGATCGTCGCCGTCACCGTCTTCGCCGACCGCGCCCGCGTCACCCGCCAGGGCCGCACCGCCCTGGAACCGGGGACCCACCGCGTGGAGTTCCGCCACCTGCCCGCCGCCCTGGACAGCGCTTCCTTGCGGGTGGCCGTCCGGGGCACAGTCCCCACCAAGCTGCTCGGTGTCGATGCCCGCAAGGTCTTCTTCGCCGAGACCCCCGCGGCTCGCGCCCGCGACCTGGAGGCCAGCCTGCAGGGCTTGCAGGACGAGGATCGGGAAGACAGCGACCGCGCGGACACGCTGACCAGGCAGGTCGCCCATCTCGACGGGCTAGGGGACGCCACCCGTATCCACGCCTACGGCCTGGCGAACGGCAAGACGACGCTCGCCGCGCAGGCCGAACTGCTCGCCTTCCTGGGGCGCGAGCGGGAGGCTGTGCAGGACCGCCTGCGGGCCGTCGCCTTCCGCAGGCGCGACCGGGAGAAGCAGGTCACGCGCCTGCAACAGGAACTGCAGCAGCTGCGGGGCGAGCGCCCCCGGGAGCGCTACCTCGTGAGCGTCGAGGTGAGCGCGGCCGGCGACGTCGAAGTCGAAGTCGAGCTGGCGTACATCCTCCCCGGGGCCGGGTGGCGGCCGCTGTACGACGCCCGGCTGGTGGGGGAGGAGCTGGAGCTGACCTACCTGGGTGAGGTCCAGCAGTCCACGGGCGAGGACTGGGCGGGGGTAGCCCTGACGCTGTCCACCGCCCGGCCTGCGCAGGCGGCGGCCGTCCCGCGGCTGACGCCGTGGGCCCTGAACCTGGGGATCCTCGCCCCGCCTCTCCCCGCCGCCCGACCGGCCCCGGCGGCACAAACCGCATGGATGACAATGGCCGGGTCGGACGTCGGCGCCGCGATGCCCCGCGCTGCCCCGCCGCCCCTGGTCGCCGCCGAGGTCGAGGCGGCGCGGGTCGAGCAAGCCGGCGCGTCGGTGACGTTCCAGATCCCGGGGCGGGCCGACGTGCCCGGCGACGGCTCGCCCCGCAAGGTGACGGTCGGCCACAGCCGGCTGCGGCCGGAACTCGACCACGTCGCCGTGCCCAAGCTCACCGAGGCGGTCTACCGCCGCGCGAAGGTCGCGAACGGCACCCCGTACACGCTGCTGCCGGGCCGCGTGCAGGTCTTCGTCGGCGACGACTACCTCGGTGCTGCCGACCTGAAGATGGCCGCCCCCGGGCAGACGTTCGAGCTGTTCTTCGGCGCCGACGACCGGATCGCGGTGGAGCGCGGGCTGGTGCGGCGCGACGTGAGCAAGACGTTCCTCGGGGGCCGGCGCCGGCTGCAGTACGCCTACGAAATCCGGCTGGCCAACCACACGGGCGCGGCGCAGTCGCTGACCGTGGTGGACCAACTGCCGCTGCCGCAGCACGAGGACATCAAGGTCTCGCTCGACAGCGCCGACCCGCGGCCGACCCGCCAGGACGAACTGAACACCCTGATCTGGAAACTGCGGCTGGAAGCGGAGGGGCGGCAGCGGATCCGCTTCGAGTTCACCGTCGAGCACCCGCGCGACCTGCCGGTGGCGGGCCTGGCGTGACGGGGCCTTGCCGGAGCTGCCCGCGCCTCTGCTGACCTGGGAAGCGCCCCGCCGCGCCGCTACAATTCTAATAGATCAATAACCCCTGAAGTGACTGCACTCTTCAAGGATAGGAATATGTCGTTGCTGTCGTTCGATGACCGGGCCGAGCCGTCGATGGTGGCCCTGCTGACCGTGCTGCCGGGGCCGGACCGCAAGCGCTCGCGGACGCCCTACTCGTACTGCCTGGCTTACCGCAACCCCGAGCCGGACGCGGTCGGCTGCGTCACGATGTGGGAAGTGCAGGGCGGCCGCCTGTCCTACCAGATCGCCGTCGAGCGCCGGGAGGCGGGCGAGCTGCGCGTCCACTGCACCTGCGCCGACGCCGTCTACCGCGCCGAGAACGAGGGCCGCTTCTGCAAGCACGTCACCGGCTTTTTGCGCGTCGCCCGCGACCTGCACGAGCAGGCCGAGTCCTTCCGGCTGGAACTGCGGCCGGCGTCGTGAGCCTGCGCCCACCCGATACCACGGGTGGGCTTGCTTCATTTCTGGCCCTTCCCGTCCGGGCCCTTGAACTCGTCCACGAAGATCTCCACCCGCTCCCGGGTACCCATCACGCTGCGGACGTAGTGCCGCAGGTGCCCGTCCTGCGGGCTGAAGCTCGCCACCTTGAAGACCTTCGGCCTGCCGGGCTTGCTGTCGAGGTCCAGGAAATCCTCGATCTGGTCGAACTGCCCTTCCATGCTGTAGTCGCGGAGCTGCCGTTTGGGGAGCTGGATGGTGTCGTTGAGCGTCACCGACCGCACCGTGCTGCCCTTGACCACGACGTGGAAGCGGTCCACCAGGTCGCCCTCGGCGATGCGGCGCGTGTAGCGGTACTCGTAATCCTTCGGCCCCTTCTCCTCCCACAGCTTCCGCGCCGCCGCCAGCTTCTCCGGCGTGAGTTGCTGGCCCAGGTTGTAGGCGATCAGCGTCACCGTGGCGGCGACGCTGAGCACGAGGAGGAGGACGAAGTACCAGATCCAGCCGCGGCCGCGGCGGCGCGGGGCGGTCCCGGGTGCGGCGGCGCCGTTCCGTTGCTCGGAGTGTTCCGGGGTGTTCGGGCTGGGTTCCTGAACGGGGAGAGTCATGAGCAACGCTCCGACGAGGGCGAGGCCGTTC
>JBBRPS010000938.1:0-2883 GCA_038227745.1 Gemmatales bacterium
TCGCCGAGCGGGATGGCCTCGATCGCGGCTTTCAGGACGGCCTTGCCGACGCACTTGAGGAGGGCGAAGGGGGATGCCATGTGTTCACCTGTGCGGAACGTGGACAGCGGTGTTGCGATGATTGTAAACCCGTCCGGAGCGAGGTGCGACAAGAAACCGAACATCTTAATGAGGATGAAGGGGAGGCGTCTCGTACTGCGGCTGTTTCCCCCTTGCGTTCTGCGGCTGCATCCGCGCCCTTCAGCGGCCTCGTACCCCATCAAGGCACGACGTCCGGAAAGAGTTTGCGGTCGGAGGTGCGCACCTCGTCGATGGCCCGAAACAGGTCGTAGTCCGTGTCCACATCGTCGCTGTCGTCGGTGTCGATCCAGGATTGCAGCAGGGCCACGGCCGCGGCACGGCGATCCAGTGGGGGCAGGTGTTTGTCGAGCAAGTGGAGCGTGACGACATCGGGAGAGAGGCCCAGTCGTTCGGCCTCATGGCGAAGGCGTCCCTCCAGTTCGGGTGGCAGGCTGAGGTGAAGCGTCATCGGCTTTCTCCGCGACACGGATGGCCGTGGGTTATTGTACGCGCCCGGAGGAATGGGAACCAGGCGACGCAGCGGATCTTGCCGGGCCGCCCGCCCTCGCGACACCCGACCAAGGACATCGGCCAACTCACGCAGGCAGTGTGAGGATACCGTGTTCGTGAACGGCCTCGCTATCGAGTTTTTCCACGGATCGTCCTCCGCGGTCCGCCCTGCAACCTCCACCGCGGACTCTCGCCCGCCGTCCACCCTTGCGGCGCGTGGCGCAACGCCGAACGAGAGCCCTATGGACCGAGAAAACGAGATCTCTTCCGCTGCCCATTCCCACCGTCGCAAGATTGTCGGCCTGCCAGCCCAGTCTCTTACGGGGTAGTCTCGCCGGGTAACAGCCGGGCCTCGGGATGGCACCAGCCCGTCAGGGCGTCCATCACGTCCAGCACAGTCTCCTCCTCCGACTCGCGGTAGTCGTTGCGGCAGCGCAGGCGGGGCAGGAACTCCTCGAACAGCTGGTTAATCTGAGCCTTGGCGTGCCCTTCCCTCGATAGTTCGCGGACGAAGGAGCGCAAGGCTGGCCCTGGGCAGCCCAGCGCGTGCAGCAGGCGTTCGTCAACGGTCATCGCCTTCCCTCTCCTCCCGTCACTTGCAGAGCATTTTCCACCGCGACCTCGTCCTGGCGAGAGCGTCTTGATACTCTTGCAGCGTCATGGGCCGGCTCGGTTCAACCACGCCGTATGTCGGCGAATCCTGTCGTAACTGGAGATCCGGTCCGAGGTCGGTGAGGTCAATAAACCCTGTGCAACGATGGAGGTCCGGCGCTCAGCCAATCACCGAGTGGGGTCCTATCGGAGCAGGCTCAGGAACAGGGCGCCTGCGGCGTGAGGAGAGGATGAGCGGCCCCGCACGATCCAGTTTCATTCGCCCCAGGCAGTTTCATCGCAATTCACCAATAGGCGATTCCAAAACGCTGGCTAAGGGTGTTCAACTCTCTGTCTGCGTCAATCCTGCCCGGCCATCTGGCCTCAAGCTCTCGAAACTTCGGGGTGTGAAACTGCTGAAGGTACAGGTGTAAATACTCGTGCCAGAGCAAGAATCGCATCGTCGCTGCGGTGACGTCGGGGCTGTTGAGCAGGCAGTTAACCCGGATCGTCCCGCTCCCGAACGGGACGTGCTTTTCCCAGTAAGCCTTCCCATACCACCCCTTGATGAGCCTCGCCGACCATTCCAGAGTGGCGGCGAACGGCAACGTAGGGAGTTTCAAGAGGGCTTTTCCGTCCTCCAGGACGCCTTTCATCAAGGCAGCCAGGTCGTGCGCGGGTCCAGGCCCCGGAGGCGGACGCAATTGCTGATCCGCGCTCGGCTCAAAGACGGGGATTCCTGGCCGGGGCCTGGGCACCGCCCTACCAGGGTATTGGAGGTCGTAAATCGCCCTATCGACCGCAGCAACGTAATCGGAATGCTCGGGGTAGATTAGCTGGACAAGCGGGGATTTGTAACACTCCTCAATAATAGTAATCCTATCCTCTTTATCCACATAGAGCCGGCGCGCGACTTCATGTGGATCAACGCGCTTCCGGTCAGCCATGTCATGGTAGAGGGGCTTCTCGCCGCCGGCTCGGTAGTGTTCGAGAAGTTGCTCAACGCTGTGGTCGCTTGGCTGAGGGGCATCACAATCGCCAAAGTAAGCTGAAAACAGAGCTGGGACAGACGTGTCCGCCCGCGTCTCGACTTCCGATAAATCCAAGTAGGCGATGAGCGCATCCCAGCAAGCCTTCTGATGCTCGTAGACGTGAATCACTTTATGCACCGCATCTTGACCTTCTTCACACTCCGTCTCCGTGGGGCGTTCGAGGATAAACCAGCCGTGGGGCACTGCCTCGAAAACGTCGATAGGCTGGTTGCCTCCTACCCGCCGCAGCTCTGCGGCGGCAGCTTGGATCAGCTTATAAGACTCGCTCTCGAAAACGCCCGTGCGAGGTGGGTGGGGAACTTCGGGTTCATCAGGTTTGGGAACTTCGGGCGGGAAAATATCGAGAAGCCGGCCAAAGGGACTTTCCAGCTCACGGAACCGTACCCAATGATCCTCGAAGGAGACGAGGTACGCCTCACGAGTGCCATCGGCCTTCGGCCCGCGGAGGGCACGTCCGACCATCTGGCGCAGGAGGATTTCGCTCTGGGTGGGGCGTGTGAGAAACACCGTCTGGAGGCCGGGGATATCCACAGGGTAATCGCATCAAAAACCCTAAAAAAGCTCCAATAGCTTCTCCAAGTTCTTGTCGTTCCATCCTGTCTGGAGGCGTTTCTTCTCGATGCTGCCCGTAACGGTTTTGTTCTGAAGCTGCACGGACAATGCCCAGCGA
>JBBRPS010000939.1:0-2839 GCA_038227745.1 Gemmatales bacterium
GCGAACGCGAACCCTTCACGACGAGCACCTCCAAAAGCCGTGACGTTGCCCCACCCGCAACGCCTTGGGAAACGCTGCCGCGCGCCTCCCCTTCTCCAAACAGCCGTTCCAAGTCGAGACGTGTTCTCCGAATGCGTACCGAAGAACGTCGTCAAGTTGTTGTGAATGTTCAACTTACGCTATTGCCTCGGTGGGGATTAGCGCGGAGTGTCAAGACAACTTCGAGTTTCGGCGGCAGCGCTGGGGGCGCGGGTGCCTCTTTTTTCTTCAGAGGTTTGAGTGCCGGAAGGGCCGCCTGGTCGAACGGCGGCGGCTCCGGTTCATTGAGTTTCACAAGAACGAAGATGACGCTCCCGACCAGGAGCAAACCGAGGAAGCCGAACAAGGCAAGCCAACCGGCCTTCCACCACAGCGCCGGTCCGGCAGCCGGGGCCTCGGCTCGTGCCGGCACGTCCGTTGACACCAGGTTGATCCCGCCGCACGCCGGGCATTCCACCCGTTTCCCTTTCAGGTGAACGGGGACCCGCAGAGTTTTTCCGCACGGGCATTTCACCCGGATGAACGATGACATGAATTTCCCCCGTGGTCATCAAGGCAAGCAATCGCTGTTATACGGTCGCCGGCCGAGTTCCGCCTGCGACAGTATAGCAAGCAAGCCTTGATCACGGCTTTGAACACTTTTGTGATCGTTTGACCAGTAGCGGGCCACAACCCACTTGCAGGACAGGCCTCTCGGTCATGAATACACCTGTTCAGTGTTCAAAGCCGTGATCGAGGCCCCCGCCGGGATCAGGGGTATTACGACTGCTTCTTCTGGAAGTGGTATTACCCCCGGCAAGGAAGAAACATATAATAGGAGCCGCGTCCTCAACAGCGAGCAAGGTATTTGTGAACCGTTCGAGCGAGGGAAGGATCATGGCAAAGGGCAATAACGCTCAGGGCAAAGACAAGAAGAAGGCCAAGGCCGCTCCGAAGAAGGATGCCAAGGCGGCACCCAAGAAGGGTGCGGCTCCGAAGAAGGCTTGACGGCGGTGGGGCTCAGGGGAATAGAGCCGGGTTTCTGGTTCCTTCACCCGGACGCGGCTCTCCTCACCTGCCCAGCCCACCCTCGCCGGCCGCATCCGCGGTGCGCCGGCCGACCCGTGCTGCTGCTGATGGGCGCCCACCCGGTCAAGCTCGGCCTGTCGCGCTTCCTCATCGACCTGGTCGCCCGCGGCCTCGTCACCCACCGCGCCACCAACGGCGCCGGCGTCGTCCACGACTTCGAGCTGGCCCTCGCCGGCGGCACCAGCGAGGACGTCGCCCGCTGGGTCCAGCAAGGCCAGTTCGGCCTCTGGCGCCAGACCGCTCGCCGCAACGACGTCGTCCGCCACTGCCGGCGTTCAGTTCCCCGGAGACTTCGGTTGCGGCCGGTCGGGGCATGGGTGCTTGAACGGCGGCTGCCCGCCCGGCCAGTCGCCCTTCGCCTCGTGCTTCAGCTCGACGTACTTCTTCGCCAGCTCGATCACCGCGTCCTTGCTGTTATCGACGTGCAGCTCCAGCCAGTAGCCCTTGACGCCCTGCTTCGCCACGCGGATGCCCGCCGCCAGCCGGCCGCGGTGGTCGCCGCCGGACAGCAGCACGGATTTGATCTGGCCGGAATGCTTGAAGGCGCGGACTTCCTTGCCCGTGGCCGCCTCCCACAAGCGGGCGGTGTGGTCCCAGCTGCCGGTGACCAGCCACTTGCCGTCGCCGGACAGAGATGCGGAACTGACCCCGAGGGAATGTTCCAGTTGTGCGACCAGCGTAGGCTGATGCTTGACAGGCACTTGCCCCTTCTTTTCCCCCGCCAGGCCGTTCCGTGGCGAACCCACGCCGAGAAGGAATACACCGCACAAGGTCAAAATCCAGCGACACCACATCGATGACTCCTCGACGTAAAGGAACCGATTCCGTAAAGTTGATAATCTCGCTCACCGCACCGGCAACGCCATGCCCGGCGGAATACCCGCAATGCGACGGCGCAGGCCGCCACGCGGCCTCACGGCGTTTTCAGCTTGCCCAGGATGGCTGCCGCCAGCCGCTCAGCCAAGGCGTCCAGTTCGTCGCGCGATCCGTCCACTTGCAGGGGGGTGCCCACGGTCTGGCCGTCTTGACGCAGCAGCAACCGCACGCGCACCGTCTTGCCTTCGACCGTGTACTTGCCGCTCGGCCGCACCGCTCCGGGCATCTCGTCGGCGTCCACGTACACCACGGCCGGCCCGCCGCTTCCCCGGACGGCGGCATAGCCTTCCTCGATCAAACGCTTCCGCAGCCGAACCCTCAGCCCCAGATCGTCGTCCAGCACGTTTTCGTCAGCGTTCTGCAGCACCGGCCGCAGCAGCAGCGGCCGCACCAGGGCCAGCGGTATCAACTTCTTATCCTCGTCCTTGAGCCGGCCGATGTCGAAGCTGGTCCCACGCGGCGCCAGCACCAGCGGCTTCTGGATGCCGCCCACGTTGCGGGCCAACTGCGGCACCTGGTCCGCCGCGTACTGGAACAGGTCCATCACATCCACGTACTCATTGAGCAGCGCGGCGCCGCGCATCCCCTTGAGCAGCGCGTGCGTCAGCAGGCCCTGCTCGAACGGCGTCGCCTCGTAGCTGACCTTGTCGGCGGCGCAGCCCATCAGCACGTGGGAAGCCGTCCGGGGCGCGTCAATCGAAGGTGAAGTCCAATACCAGATTCTCGCGGCGCGAGGTCGGCACCTGGCGTCCATTCGTCAACCGCCGCACCTCCTGCTCCACGAAGTCGCGCAATTCGGATACCTGCACCCGTCCATCCCGATTCCGGTCCGCCTCGCCCTTGAGGCCGCGCAGCA
>JBBRPS010000940.1:0-2814 GCA_038227745.1 Gemmatales bacterium
GAACCGCGGCTAAACGAGGTTACTTCAGCCACTTCTCGAACCACGCCAGCGCCGCCTGGCGCTGCGCCGGGGTGACGGTGTGGCCGACGTTCTCGACGCTGATGCGCAGGCGGTCCGAAGTGCCCGCGTCCTTGTACGCCTTCTCCGCGGCCGCGAACGCGCGGCGGGCGCCCTCGATCGGGCAGTTGCCGTCCTTCTCGCCGTTGAGGATCAGCAGCGGCCGCGGCGCGAACAGGCGCAGCATGCTCGGGGCGTCGAACTGGTCGAGAATGCCGGGCAGGATCTTCGCCCACAGGACGCGGCAGACCTTCTGATTGATTTGCGGCTCGCCGAGGTCCTTCGCCGCGGCCTGGTGGGCGGCGCCTATCGTCCGCGCCCGGCCCTGCCACTTGTCGTGCTCCAGGCTCCAGCGGAAGCTCTGTACGCCGATCGCCGGCACCGTCACCTTGACGCGCTCGTCCACCGACGCCGCCAGCCACGTCTCGACGCCGCCCATGCTGAAGCCGATCATACCGAGGCGCTGCGGGTCCACGCCCTCGCGCTGCTGCAGGTAATCGACCGTGCGCCACAGGTCCCAGCAGGTGTCGTAGTAGAACGGGTACTCGTGCGGCTCGCCCGGCTTGGTCCGCCAGGCGCGCACGATG
This sequence comes from Gemmatales bacterium, assembly GCA_038227745.1. Lineage (GTDB taxonomy): Bacteria > Planctomycetota > Planctomycetia > Gemmatales > Gemmataceae > DASPXY01. The sequence continues at coordinate 645 of JBBRPS010000940.1, forward strand.
GCCGCGTTGTACGCCGCCGCCCCCTTCGCGCCGCCGGAGCGCGCCCCGTGATAGCGGGCGTCGATGGCCACGCCGAGGATGCCGCGCTTCGCCAGTTCCTTCATGAAGCTCATCTGGCTTTCCTTGTTGCCGCCGGTGCCGTGCAGCACGATCACCGCGGGCAGTCGCCCCTTCTTGCCTGCGGGTCGGACGAGCAGGACCGGGACGCGCTCGACGGTGCCGTCGGCCTTTTTCTCCGAGGCGAAGCTCTCGCGGCTGACGAGGAGATCGCCCTGCGTGCTGTTGGCGTGGTTCTCGACGTCGAGCGGCACGCGCGGCCGGTCCAGCAGTTTGAGGAACGCGGCGCGCACCGTGGCCGGCGCCGGGTAGGTCGGCTGCGGCTCGCCGGCGCGCGGCGCGGCGACGAGGAGGAGGCACAGGAGGGGGGCGCAGAGCAGGGTGGGTCTCATGGGTCGCTCGCGGGGTGGGAAGGAGGGTCAATCGCCGTGCAGCTGGCGCAGACGCGGGGAGAGTCGCAGCAGCCACTGCACGCGCTCGAACTCGTTGAGCCAGTCGTGCGTGACGCGCACCAGCAGCGGGTCGCCGGGCAGCACGATACCGGTCGGGCAGGAATCGCCCGCCTGGTCGCGCATCATCTGGCGGTACTTGCTCAGGGTGCGCTCGCCGTAGCGGCCGACCTCGAAGCCGTCCTCGCTGAAGAAGACCAGCACGGGGACGCGATTACCGCCGTTGACCTGCAGCTCGCGCTGGGCGTCGGCGTGCTCGTCGCGGTCGAGGTAGTGAACCTGGAGGACCGGGGCGGCGGCGGCGAAGTGCTCGAAGACCGGGCACTGGTTGATGCAGTCGCCGCACCAGGCGCCGGCGAGGCAGAGGACGTGTGTGGTGCGCCGGAAGGAGCCGAGCAGTTCGCGCTGGGCGTCGGTCAGGGCGACCTGCTCGTGGACCTGCCGCCAGCGTTGTTTCTGCACGTCGTTGGCGTAGCGGGCGATGAAGTCGGCGTAGGGCAGGCCGGCGCGGAATTTGTCGAAGAGGTTCATGAGATCTCCGAAAGGACTCAAGAGCGCGTTCTGGACGTGGCCCGGAGAGCGTCGTCCCCGCCTGGGGACTGAGTCAGGTGGAACTGCACCATAAACTCCGTGATCTTTGGGGGGGAGCCGCCCTCGGTCACCCCCTGACGCTGCATCGCATCGGCGAGGAGTTGGTGGATCCGCTTGTACTCGTCGGTCTTGATAAACTCCACCCGCTCGGCACGTGTGGGGTAGGCGCGCGCCAGCAACCCCTCGATGGGGTCGTACAGGGCGTTGGAGAGGTCGGCCCACGTCGGGGCGCTTTGCGCGAGCTGCTCCGCCTGGCGCAGGAGTTCGGCGGTCTTACTCATCCCGAGTTCCCTCCTCTGTCCACGGGGGCAACAACTCCACCCGTGTTTCGGTAACCTCGAAGTACATTTTCTCCTGGTGGAGCGCGGCCTCGAACCGGGACACCAGGCCTTTTAGGGCCGTTAGCGCCGGCGTAATAGATGCGGCCCCTTTCCCCTTCTTGTCGAAGAGATTCATGGGGTGGTACTCGGAAGGGGTTGTCCGGTCTTGTCCGGCGTCTGCGCAAGGGGAGGCTGACTGGCGTGGCGTGTGAGGTATTCCAGCACCTCCTCCTGCATGCGCTCGATCTCGGCCCGGAAGCCTCCCGCCATCAGCGGAAAAGTTTCCGGCGGCGCGGTGATGCGCATCTTCGCGAGCAACTCTTCAAAATACGCGATGCGCTGTTGCGTACCCTTCAGTTCGGCGTCATTGGCGATCACGGAATGACCTCCACAACTCCGCGCCGGCCCTGGTCGCGCTTGATGCCCCAATCCGCAAGGAACTGCTCCACATCCCCGGCAAGGAGCAACCCGGAGAGGGTCGTCCAGAAAAGACTGGCACCCCCAGCATGCCGCGGACTGCTGGTGGTCGAAGATACTCCTCGTCTCGAATGGCACTGTTTAACAATTATCAACCAGTTAAGAGAGGCGGCTGATGGAATTATGGCTGCCGGTCCTTCGCTGGCGGTCCGCGGCGCGCACGGCGAACGCCTCGGCCGACCCCATGCCCTTGTCGTCCGCGCTGCATTTTTCCCTGCAGCGGTCGTTTGTTCAGCTGGCGCAGCGGCTGTCCTCGTCTACCCTGATACCAGCGGA
>JBBRPS010000941.1:0-2784 GCA_038227745.1 Gemmatales bacterium
CAATACGCTGCGCATCGAGAAGACGTTCGGCATCGAGGGCAAGTAGCTGTTGAGGCCGGATGATGTATTGGAGGCGCTGAAGGACTTCAACCACCAGTACGAGGGCGTGCCGACGCAGGCGGAACGGATGCAGTTGGAATACCAGAAGTTGCTGGCGGACGATCCGGCTCTGGAGGAGCGGCTGGCGGCCCTGCCCGGCCGGGTTTTTAGCGGCAAGGAGCATCCGAAGGTGGGAAGCAAGGCGGTGTTCTTCTGCTTCGCCTTGCCAGGCGCGGAGCAGGGCGCGGAGCCTCGCTGGACGGAAGAGGCAGGCCGGGCGGCATGGTATCTCTACGATCTGGCGACGGGGGACGTGCTGGAAGACCCGGCGAAGATCGTGGACGTGATCCGCTGCTCGCCCGAGACACCTCGACATTGTTCGGTGGCGAAGGAAACGCTATCGGAGGTGCGAGCCAAGGTGGAACGGCATATCAAGAACACCTATCTGAAGAGCGTGCAGGCGCCCGCCGGAGTCAAGCCGGCGCTGAAGGCCTGGATGGAGTTGAGTTGAAAGGCGAGCCGGGAGCGTAAGCGACCGGAGTTTTGCGCGTGGCGAGCCGGGAGCGTAAGAGATCGTCCAGCTTTCGCTGGGCAGGACGGGGCGATAAATAACAATGACCCGCTTCAAAACTAAAGACAGTGAACGGGCGTGCGTCACCAGAGGGCTGCCTCTCGCGTGGAGTGTCGCAAAAATCGAGCGCCGAAAGTTCGGCGCTCTGTCCTTCTTCGCTTTGAAGCGGGTCGTTGATGAATAAGAAGACCTCCTGGCAGGCCGAGCTTCGTCTGGTTGGTCGCCGTCGATGCCTCTGGCCCGTTCCACCCAGGAGGTCTCCGCTCATGCTAGCCGCACACTGCCCTCGTCGCAAGCCGTCCAGCCGCGTCCCCTTCCTCGCCCCCCGCTGGGACGACAATCACCCGGAGTTCCGCAAGATCGATTTCACCCTCCCTCCCGACCACCACGCCCGCTGGCTGGCCGCCGTCGTCTCGCGTCTCGACCTCGTCCCCTTGCGTCTCTCCTACGCGGGCCGCGGCTCACTGGCCTACCTGCCCGACCTGCTCCTGACCTTCGTCTTGTTCATGTACTCCAAGGGCATCCTCTCCCCCGCCGAGTGGGTGCGTCAGGCCTGCTACGACGACCAGTCCAAGTGGCTGTTGCGCGGCCTGCGGCCCTGCCGCTCCCAACTCTACGCCTTCCGCGACCGCCTCGGCCCTTTCCTCGACGCCTGGCACTCCCAGTTGATCGCCTGGGCCATCGCCGAGAAGGTCACCACCGCCTCCCGCGCCAGCCTCGACGGCACCCTCGTGGCCGCCCTGGCCTCCCGGCACCGCCTTATGAGTTGCCGCCATGTGGACCAACGTCTGCTGCTGCTGCGTCTGGCCGTCTGGGCCGACCAGTGCGAGGCTGAGGGCGAACTCGTCGCCCTATCGGACGACCTTGCGGTGTGGGTGCTGCTGGGCCTGCTGGCCTGGCTGCTGCTGCATTACGTCGCCTGGGAGTCGGAACCCGCACGTCTGCCGGCCTGGCTGCCGGCCAGCGTCGCGGGCCGCGCGCGGGTCCTCAAGCGCTGCGAGCAGGCCCGGGAACGACTCGAGCAACGACTGCTGCCGTACCGGAACAAGAAGAAGCTGTCGAAGAAGGATTGCGCGACGGTGAAGCGGCTGAAGGTCAGCCTGACCGACCCGGACGCGGCCTTGGGCTGGGACAAGGTGGGGACTTTTCGGCCGCTGTACAACGTGATGCTGGTGCAGGCTACCGATGCGCCGCTGACGTTGGCCTGGGACGTACTCGGCTGTAGCGGCGACCGGGGGCAACTCCGGCCGATGATGGAAAAAACCAAGGAGCAACTGGGCAGTTATCCCAAGGAGGCGATCATTGATGGCGGCTTCCTGAGCGTGGGCGACGTGGCGTGGTGCGAGAAGGAGGGGATTGTGGTCTACGCCCCGCCCGCCAAGGTAGAGGGGACCAAGGCGGAGGGGGCCAAGGCGGCGGAGGTCAAGGCCGAGGAGGCCGGGGCGAAAGGGAAGAAGGGCGGGGCGAAAGGGAAGAAGCTGCCCAAGAAAGCGTTCCGCTACGACGGGGAGGGGCAGGCTTACTTCTGCCCGCAGGGCAAGCGCCTGACCCCGGCCTCGCGGACCACGGAGAAGCGTCAAGGCGGGCTGGAATTGCCGGTGATTGTGTACCGAGCGTCGGGAGAGGATTGCCGAGCGTGTCCGCAGCAGAAGGGTTGCACGAGCAACCCGGGGAAGGGGCGTGTGGTGAAGCGTTACGAGGGCGAAGAGGCGTTGGAGCGACTGGAGCAACGGATGCAAGAGTCCGCCAGTCAGGAGGTGTACAAGGAGAGGTGTCGGAGCGTGGAACTGGGCAACGCAGACCTGAAAGAACACCGCGGACTGCGCGTGTTTCGCTGCTTCGGGAAGGAGGGCGCGCGCACCCAGGCGGGGCTGACGATCCTGGCTGGCAACGGCCTCAAAATCGTGCATGCCCTCCAAAGACGACAGAACGCGGCGCGGACACCCTCTATCCCGGAAAAACAGCCTGCCTAAAGCTGGACGATCTCGTAAGCGCCCGGAGTCTTTGCAGCGATCCACCCGGAGGGGTGCGAATACTCCGGTCGCTTACGCTCGCGGCTCGCCTGGGACAACCGCGATCGCATTCCACCAGACGCGCGCCTCGGTCTCTGTCCAGTCGCCGGTCAAGCCGCAACCGGCCAGGTCTCGGTCCAGTTCCTCGGCGCTGGCGTAGCG
>JBBRPS010000942.1:0-2780 GCA_038227745.1 Gemmatales bacterium
AGATCCCGCTGCGCGGGGTGCGATCGCGTGTACCGAAAGCGCTAGCCGGCAGAGCAGCGGGATCTGGCTCTCCCCTCGGGGCTAAACTGCTTTACGGACCTTGCGAACCGGGGTGAAGTTTCCGAGAATAGCGGAGCGATGCGGGACCGACGGGGTTTCCGCGGACGTGGCGATCGCCAGTGGACCTGCCCATGCGAATCATCCTCCTCGGCCCCCCGGGCAGCGGCAAAGGGACCCAGGCTAAACTCCTCAGCAAGCGTCTGGGGCTGACCTACATCGGCACCGGCGATTTGCTCCGCGAGGCGGTCCGCCTCGACACGACCGCCGGGCGCATCGCCAAGGACTACCTCGCCACCGGCCGACTGGTCCCCGACGACCTCGTCAACGAGATGGTCAAGGAACGCTTCGGCGGCGAGCACCAGCTCGACAAGTTCGTCCTCGACGGCTACCCGCGCACCGTCGCGCAGGCCTCCTCCTTCGACCAGCTCCTCCGCCAGCATTTCCTCGACATAGGCGCGGTGGTCCGCCTCGTCGTCCCCGACGATGAAATTGTCGCGCGGCTGACCGGGCGCTGGATCTGTCCCAACCCCGCGTGCCAGATCACGTACCACACCGCCTACAAGCCGCCGAAGGTCGCCGGCGTCTGCGACGTCTGCGGCACGGCCCTGACGCAGCGCGTGGACGACCGCGAGGAGACGGTGCGCAAGCGGCTGCAGATCTACCGCCAGATGAACGTGGACATCCTCGCCTACTACCGCGCCAGGGGCCTGCTGCGCGAAGTGCCCAGTACCGGCGACATCGAGACGATCTATAATAGAATCGTAAAGACGTTGGACTCGGCCCCGTGAGGCCCGCCATCGGGGGCGGCTCGTGGGGCGACAGGCGGAGGCAGGCGTGCCGTGCTCAGAGCACTCTTCCAGCGAGGTCCGGAACTCAAGTCGGTTCGCGAGATCGGCCTGATGCGCGAGGCGGGCAAACTCGTCGCCCGCGCCCTGCGCCTGGCCCGCACGCTGACGAAGCCCGGCGTGACGACGCTCGAGATCGACCAGGGGATCGAGGAGCTGTACGCCCGCCACGGCGCCACGCCGCTCTTCAAGGGCTACCCCGGTCCCAAGGTCCCCTTCCCCGCCGTCACCTGCATCTCGCTCAACGAGCAGGTGGTCCACGGCATCCCCGGGCCGCGCCAGGTCCGAGAGGGGGACCTGGTCAAGATCGACACCGCGTGCAAGCTGAACGGCTGGTGCGCCGACGCGGCCATCACGCTCATGGTCGGTGAGGTGCGGCCGGTGTGGCGGCGCCTGGTGGAGGTCGGCGAGCAGGTGCTGCAGATCGCCATTGAGGAGCTGGGCCGGCGACGCTGGTGGTCCGAGGTCGCGGCGCGGATGCAGAAGCACGCTGAGGACGCCGGCTTCAGCGTCGTCCACCAGTACGTCGGCCACGGCATCGGCCGCGTCATGCACGAGAACCCCCAGGTGCCGAACTTCATCAGCCGCGAGCTGCGCAAGCAGGACTTCCGCCTGGAGGAGGGCCTGGTCCTGGCGGTCGAGCCGATGGTGAACATGGGCCGCGCCGAGACGCGGACGCTCGGCGACCACTGGACGGTGGTGACGAAGGACGGCATGCCCAGTATCCACGTCGAGCACACGCTGGCGATCACCAGGACCGGCGTGCAGATCCTCACCGCCGACGAGGAGCCGCCCGCCACGCCGCCCACTCCTGCGTAACTTTAGCCGACGGGTCGCACCCCGTGGATTGGTGCGCCGCGCCCCCGCGATACGGAGGGGAACATGCCGACCGCGGAAGTGCCTCACGTCGAGGGAGCGACGTTCGCCCGCGTGCTGGCGGACACCGCGGCGCGCTGCCCCGGTCACGACGCCCTCGTCTTCCCCTGGCTCGGCCACCGCCGCAGTTACCGGGAGTTCCACGCCGACGTCCGCCGCGCCGCCCGCGCCCTGCTGGCGCTCGGCGTCGCGCCCGGCGAGCACGTCGGCATCTGGGCGACGAACTGGCCGCAGTGGGTCGTCACCCAGTTCGCGACCGCCTCAGTCGGCGCCGTCCTGGTCAACGTCAACCCCGCCTATCGCGCCCACGAGCTGGCCTACGTCCTGCGGCAGGCGGACGTCACCACGCTCTTGCTCACCGACCACTTCCGCGGCGTCGATTACTTCGCGATGCTCGCCGCCGTCTGCCCGGAGCTCGCCGAGGCCGCGCCCGGGGCGCTGCGCTCCGCCGCCTGCCCCCTGCTGCGCCACGTCGTCAGCATCAAGAGCGAGAAGCGGCCGGGCACCCTGACCTGGGACGAGTTCCTGGCGCTGGCGGACCGCGTCCCCGAGGCCGAGCTGGAGCGGCGGGAGGCGGCGGTGGCGGCGGCGGACGTGGTCAACATCCAGTACACTTCGGGCACGACCGGCTTCCCGAAGGGCGCGATGCTGACCCACCGCAACCTGCTGATGAACGCCCACCACGTCGGCCGCCGTCTCGACTTCCGCGACCGCGACCGCCTGTGCATCCCGGTGCCGTTTTATCACTGTTTCGGATGTGTCATGGGGACGTTGATGTGCGCCGTCACCGGGGCCGCCATGGTGGTCCCCGCGGAGGCGTTCGACCCGGGCGCCACGCTGCAGGCGATCCAGGATGAGGCGTGTACGGCGGTCTACGGCGTGCCGACGATGTTCATCGCGGAGCTGCACCACCCGCGCTTCAAGGCGTTCGACCTGGGCAGCCTGCGCACCGGCATCATGGCCGGCAGCCCGTGCCCGATCGAGGTGATGCGCGCCGTG
>JBBRPS010000943.1:0-2775 GCA_038227745.1 Gemmatales bacterium
CTCCACGCGCCTGGTGTTGACATCCCAGCCAGTGACCACATACTGCTTCCGCTTGTTCCGGCTGTAGCCGGCGGCCCATAGTGTGCGGCCGTCCGGGGAAAATGCCAGGCCAAATAGGCTCGCCTCCCCCCCGAGTGTCGCGAGCGCGTAGCGCTGGCCCAGGGGGTCCGTTTGCAGTGGCTGGGCAGCCTCGTTCCGCATGCTTACCGCCAGGGGGACAAAGGGCCATAGGCCCACGAACACCATGAGTGCTTTCACGCCGCCACCTCCCCCGGAAATGTCGTGCTACTCCGGCGTTTGCCTTCTCGGCCCGGCCAAGCAGCGCGCTGTCCTCCATACCCCTCCGGCAGGGCTACCGTCCAATAGCAGCTCCGTGCCGGAGGTGCGTGGGCGATGGTTTACTTCCAGCCGGTCCATTCGGCATATTTTTTCAGATCAGCCGTTTTCGGGTCGGCAGGAAAACTATGGGCGTAGATACTCGGTCTCGGGACCTTCTTGGTCGCTATCGCGGGCATCGTCCACTTGAATTTCTTCAGAGGCCCAACATACTGTTCAAGCTTGAGCCCGGCGGGAATGTCAACATACTTCTGTGTCTCCTTTGATATATCCTCATTAAAGATCACCTGCTTCTTGCCATCCTTATCCTTGTATTCCGGCCAGGGAGACGCGCCTCCAACTACCCCCGTCACAAGGTCGTTCTTTGAATACACGTTGATGATGCGTCCAATATTCGGGTTCGCCGCCAGGGCCTTCAAGCTCTTCAGGTTCTCCGCGTCCGATACATCGAGGGGGGATGCCAGAAGGACCAAGTTGTCAATTTTGATGCCGTTTTTGGCAGCTATTTCTGCCGCCAGGAGCGCGACCATGGTGCCGTTGCTATGGGCAATAATGTTGATCGGCTCGCCCTTCGCCTTCGCTGCCTCCATTCCTTTCAGCAAGTCGTCCCTGGCCTTTTTCACCGCTGGCGCGGGGTCGCCCAAGTGTGGCGAGGCGGCGAAAATACTGGTCTTCTGCTCGACCAAGTCCCTTGCCTTTTCCGCTCCGAGCGCCAGGATGTGTAAACCGAGCTGCTCATCCGCCTTCGCGAGGCCGTCGAAGAAGTTGCGGTAGGCCCCCCGGAACAGACCGGCGTAATGCACCTCCTCCACCTCTTGCTGCTTGGCGCCCATCTCTTTCCACTGGTCTCTGAATGCTTTCGCAAAGGCATCGTACCAGTCGCGGCCGGTGTCCCGCACCCCGTGAACCAGGAAGACCGTATCTCCGCTGGGGTCGGTCGCCTCCGTCGGCCGGTTATTGACGTAGCGGTAGAGGTTGCTGTCCCCCGCGGCGAACCCGAGCGGGTCCTGGCTCAGCCACCGCCCCGTCGTCGCGTCGTAGTACCGCGCCCGGTTGTACTGCAAGCCCGTCGCGCTGTCGAACTCGCGCCCCGTCCACTTGTACCGGCCGCCGTACGTCGGGTCGGATTCCGCCGTGATCTTCCCGAAGGCGTCGTAAGCAATCGTGTCCTTAACCTGCCCGCTGCCGTCGAGGACGTCGCGGACGGACCCCAGCCGGTCGGTCAGCAGCCAGTACGCCTGCCCGTCCTGGCCGAGGCGGGCGAACACCTGGTCGATGGCGTCGCCGCGCACGTACCGCGTCGCCAGCGACCCGTCGGCGTTCAGTTCCGCCCACACGTCCCACGCCTCATTCCCGACGGACGTCGTGTGGACGTTCTTCCAGCCGTCGAGCGCGAACTTGATCACCTGCGGACTGAGCGGGCCGGCCCCATCCTTATCCACAGCCTCCTCGACGCGGTTGCCGAAGGCGTCGTACTTGTAATCGACTTCCCTGTCCACCGTACCCCCGTCCGTAGCGCTGTGCTTCGCCGAGGTCAGGTGGTTCTTGTTATCATAGCCGTACACCCAGGCTTCGCCGGTGGCGCTGTTGACCTTCTTGCTGACGTTGCCCTCGTTGTCGTACTGGTAATTCCAGGTGCCGTCGCTGAGCAGCTCGTTGCCCGCCCCGGTCACGTAGCCCGCGTTCGTGCGGTTGCCGTTGGCGTCGTAACTGTACGTGTTGGTCCCGTCGCCCGTGAGCTGGCCTTGCGCGTCGTAGCGGTAGGTGCGCGTCACGCCGTGGTCGGTCTGCGAAACCAGGTCGCCGCCTGGCCCGGAGCCGGACCCACCGCCGCCGCCGGGACCCCCGCCCCCGCCAGCCGGCCCCGCGGGCGGACCGGGAGAGTCGTAGCCGAAGGTGTAATCGGCGAGGGTCGTCCCGTCGCCGCCGCGGTGGATCAGGTCCGTGAGCTGCCCCGCCGCGTCGTAGGTGTAAGCGCTCGTGGCCACCACCTGGCTGCCGGCCGCGTCCCCCGAGCGGCTCTGCTGCACCAGCCGCCCCTGCGCGTCATAGCCCTGATCGACACGCACGGTCGCTTCGCCCGCCGCCGCGAAAGTCCGGCTCACCAGGCGAGCGGCACTGTCGTACGCCGACTGCGTCGTGCCGCCGAAGGAGTCCTGCACCGTCGTCCGGTTGCCCTGGGCATCATACCCGAAGGCGAGACTCACCCCGAACGGCTCGCCCACGTTCGTCAGGTTGCCCGCCGTGTCGTACGTGAAGGTGTACGTCCCTTCGCCGTTGGCCGCCGCGGCCAGCTTGCCGTCCGTAGTATAGGTGAAGGTGAAGGTATCGACCACGGTCGTGCCGTCGGCCGCGTACCACACCTCGCCCGTCTCGTGCCCGGCGGCGTCATAGGTCAGGTCCCGACGCAGGCCGTCGCGGTTGGTCACGCTGGCGACA
>JBBRPS010000944.1:0-2691 GCA_038227745.1 Gemmatales bacterium
GGAGGCGGATACCGGCGATGAAGCGGTAGCAGCCCCACGGAATCTCCAGGTCGCTGTGAGCGGCCGCCCAGACGCCGCCGATCACGTCGGTGCGGTGCCGCAGCTCCTCCAGCTGCAGGCTCGCCGTGCCGTAACGGCCGCCGACATCGAGGCCCGCGCGCCAGTGCCTGCCACTGGAGTTGGCGCAACCGCTGAGGTACCACTCCCGGCCGGCGCCCAGGTTGACGAAGGTCCGGTTCAGGTCGCGGATCGTCACGCCGGGGACGTCCACCCCGAAGCGGACGGTCTTCGGGGGGTTGTTCCCGGCCGGGTTGGGGTCCGGCACCAGGACGGTGATCGGGGCCATGATGTTCGGGTTCTTGCCGTGGTTGATGATGTTGGTGATGCCGAAGTCCAGGGTCCAGGCCGCCGTCTGCTCCGGGTTGAAGAACAGGCTGCGCCCGCCGCCCTCGATTACCCAGCCGGTCTGCAGCGTGGCGCCCAGGACGCCAGTGCTGCCGAGGTTGAACGCCGCCCCCGTTCGCATGTAGATTTCGCTCATCACCGGACCGTTGCCGCCGAGCGGCCCGCAGCAGTACCACGGGCGCTGGCCGCGGATCCACTCCGAGAGCGTCGCCGGCCCGTTGGCCGACGGCCCCGCGGGGGGGCCGTCCGGCCCCATCATGGCCGGGCCGGAGGGAACGCCTTCCGGGGCCGCGACGGCGGGCGGCGGGACGACTTCCGGCCCACTTGGCAGGCCCGGCGGCGTCTGGCCGTGGGCCGCGCAGAGGCTCAGGAAGGTCAACACCAGCGCCGAGGGAAAGGCATTCTTCACGCTCATGGAGTCCTCGATTGCGAGAACGGAGACCTGGGAGTTCACCACCAGCCGGAGTCGGGGCGGGCGGAATGCCCACCGAGAACCTGTGTGGCGACAGGTCCGTCTATTCTTCGGCAGGAAGATGGGGCGAACTTGACGGAAATTCTGGATGTGCCGGTCGTGCGGTCGTGCCGACGGTGGCCGCTTGCCGCGTTCGCCGGCCCTGCCCACCTTCCCCCGCCGTCCCGGCCGTTGTATGGTGGGGGAGTGGCCGGGCGAACAGGATTGGCACGGGACCAGGCATGAGCGTTTCGGAACTGCGCGACCTCGATCAGGCGCGGCTGTTTCTGGTGCAGGGGCTGCGCCTGCAGCAGGTGCTGCCGCCGGCGCCGTCGTCGGTCGGCCGGGTGCTGGAGTGGGCGCTGGAGATCGCCTCTGCGGGCCAGCCGCTGCCGCCGGTCGGTTTCGTCGCGGACCTCGGCCACAGTGCCTTCGGCCTGGACCAGGGCGCCCGCCGCGGCGCCCGCGAGCCGAAGGGCCCGGGCCTGCCGCCGGCGCTGGCCCGCTCCTACGAGGACCACGTCCTGGGCAAGGCCTACGCCGACGCCACCTTCGAGCGCGCCGCCGACGCCCTGCGCCGCTACCAGGGCCGCGACCGGGCGCGCGGCCTGGCGTTTGTCATCAGCCAGTTCCGCGAGCGCGCCGGCTTCGGCGGCGTCCACCTCAGCCCCGGCGTGATCAAGACGCTCCAGCGCGAGTCCCCCGAGCGCGTACTCGCCGAGGGCGAGGAGTCGCTGACGCGCGACGGCCCACTGCCTTTGCTCCTCGACCTCTACGAACACCTGACGGCGTCCGCGCGGCGCGTGCAGGAGCTGCTTGGCCCGGAGGACATCTTCGAGCTGGAGCACCGCACCGCCCTGGACGACCTCGGCCAGCGCGTGGCCCTGCGCCAGGTGCTGCGCGCCGCCGACCGGCTCGAGAGTTACCTGCCCAGGCACCGCGTCCGCCCGCGCGCCGGCCGGCAGGAGGTGCCGACGCGGATCCTGGACGAGGATACGTACCCGGTCGGCGGCTTCTCGTCGCTCTCGACGCGCGGGACGATGGAGAGCCTGCTGCACTCGCAGCTCGCCTACATGGAGGAGGACGACCGGCCGGACCTGTTCGACGTCAAGTACCTGCGCGACGAGCTGCTGTACTACGCTCGCGACGAGAACCAGTTCCTGCGGCGGCGGCGGACGTTCGTGCTCGCGCTGCACGCCGACCTGGCGCAGGCCCGCTACAAGGACGCCGAGCTGCCGTGGCAGCGCATCATCCTGGTGCTGGCGCTCCTCGTGACGGCGGTGCGCAAGGCCTCGGAGTGGCTGAGTACCGACGCTCTGCGCTTCGATGTCCTGTTCGTGGGCGAGGGCGACCCGGAGCCGCTGCAGGAGGAGCGCCGGCTGCTCGAGACGCTGCTGCGCGAGCAGCTCGCCAACAACACCGTCGGCGTCGCCCGCGTCGCCGCCGACCGTGTCGCGCCGCACTGCGCCTTCAAGGCGCGCAAGAGCCTGTGCCACTGCCTGACGCTCTCGACGACAGGGGAGCGCTTCCGCGCCGACGGGACGGTGGTGACGCGCCTGCGCGTGGACGGCCTGGTGCCGGCGGCGGCGGAGGGCGATGGCCCGCTGATCTCTCCCGACGCCGACGAGCCGGTGGAGGCCTGGGCCAGGATTCTGGAATCGCTCCTGGAAGGGTGGGTCTGAACCCCGGAGAATTTCGAGCGGGGGGCTTTGGAGTGCGGCGCTCGGCGCCGCTTTCCCTTTCTTTCTTTTTTTCCCGAGGCCCGCGGCAAGAGAGCAAAATAATAAGGGAAAGCGGCGCCGAGCGCCGCACTCCAAAGCCTTAGTCGAGAAGGA
>JBBRPS010000945.1:0-2615 GCA_038227745.1 Gemmatales bacterium
CCGAGGACCAGGCGGCCGGCGTAGATCCGGTACTGGCCTCCGGCGGTGCAGTTGCTCACGATCTGCGAATCGACGTTGCCGTTGGGGCCGTCGTCATTCCGGGCAACTTCCTCCCCGGCAGCGTTCTCGACGCGGAGGTGGCAGTCGAAGGCCTTGCTGACCATGTCAATCTGGTAGGTACGGCCGGCCTGGAGGTTGACCGTGAAGACCTTGGCCGGGCTGCCGCGTGCGGGGTCCTTCATGTCCTGGTCGGTCAGCGCGACGTCCTGGCGCAGGATCTCACGGCCCTGCGCCTGCGGCAAAGTCCCCTTATTCATGACGGCTGGATCCTGGACGCCCGGGATCACGTCGAGGCCCTTGCCGCCGGCCTTGAACACCGGGAAACCCTTGTTGTCGGGCATCTTGAAGTCGAAGGGCGGTCGATTCTGTTTGGCGGCTTTCTCGAACTCCCGGGCGAACTGGGTAGCGTCGCTCGCTATCCTGTAGAACGCGAACCACCAGTACAGCGACAGGGCCAGGGCCACGGCGCTGACCGAGGTGCCGGCGATGGGGAAGGCCCAGCCGGCCTTCTTGGTGATGGCGACGATCAGGCCCGCGCCGCTCAGGACCAGGCCGATGGCGGCGACCGGCCAGGCGAACGCACCGATGCACGGGATCCAGGCGAAGAGGACCGCCAGGATGCCGACGGACATGCCCGCGATGCCCAGCCCCAGCTGCAGGCCGGTGCCGGGACCCTGCTGGCGCGGGGGGCGGTACTGGTCGCCGCGGTACGGCTCGTCGTCGTAGCCTTCGTCGTCGGGCGGCGGCGCGGGGCCGCGGCGCGGCCCGCCGGCTTGCACCGGCGCGGGGGGCGGCTCGCCGAAGCCGCCGGCGGCGACGTCGAACGGCGTCTGGCACTTGGGGCACTTCACCTTCTGGCCGGCGGCGGTGTCGGGTACCTTGAGGTTGACGCCGCAGCCCGGACAGTTCACGGGAATCGGCATGGACAGGGCCTCGGTTCGGGTTCACAAGGGTCCGGAGCGTTTGTCTGCCCCTGCCTCGGGGAGCCGAGGTGGCGGGCGCGGCAGGCCTGGGTCGAGAAACCCGGCCCGAGTATTCTCACGCTCTTTCCCCCCGCGGGCAAGGGAATTTGGCGAGGAAAACCCGAGGCGCCGGCCGTGCCGCCCGGAGGTGTGAGTTCGTGGGTCAGGACTCCGATCCTGACAGATCGATGTCAGGATCGGAGTCCTGACCCACGGCCCGAAACCGTTACAGCACAGGTCGGCCCGACTCCCACGGCGGCACGACCTTTGCATCGTATCAAAGTATGACGATGCAATGCCCCCACTGCCTGAGTCACCGTACCCGGCCCGAGCCGCACCGTTGGTTCGAGGTTCCCCTGGCGCTGTTCTTTCTGCAGCCGTACCTGTGCGGCGCGTTGCGAGCGCCGCTTCCTGCGGTTCCGCGTCCCCGACCTGCTGCTCAACCCGGTGCGGAAGCACAGCGGCGCCGCCTGGTGACCGTGCCGTCCCCCCTCTCCCTGCCGCACCGCGCGAATCGTTTCCCGTCCCTGCGCAGACAAATACTCGATCTGAAAAAGCTGTGCTCGCTTCTCCCCTGCCCTGCCCCGCAGTGAACTGGTCCCGTTCGCTACACTGACCTGCGGTGACTTCGAGCGGGCTCTGACGGAGGGCCGGGACCGTGAGCGAGTTTGCGTACATCGAATGGCTGAGGCGGCTCACGCCCGCCGACCCGCGTGTCCTGCTGGGGCCGGGCGACGACACGGCGGCGCTGCGCCTGACGCCGGGCGCCCCGTGCCTGGTGACCACGGACATGCTGCTGGAGGGGAGCTGCTTCCTGCTGGCCGAGGCGGGGCCGCGGCGCGTCGGCCGCAAGGCCATGGCGGTCAACCTCAGCGACATCGCCGCCATGGCCGGCCGCCCCATCGCCGCGGTGGTCGCCGTGGGCCTGCCGCGGCGCGGCGGCAGAGCGTTGGCGGAGGAACTCTACCTCGGCCTGCGCGAGGTCGCCGACGCCTTCGACACCGCGGTCGTCGGCGGCGACACGAACAGTTGGGACGGCCCGCTGGTGATCTCGGTGACGTTGCTCGGCGAGGCGACGGGAGGCGGGCCGGTGACGCGCGCCGGGGCGCGGCCGGGGGACTGGCTGCTGGTGACCGGGCCGCTGGGCGGCAGCATCCTCGGCAAGCACCTGGACTTCACGCCGCGCGTGCGCGAGGCGCAGCAGCTCCACGCCGGGGCGGCGCTGCATGCCATGATCGACGTCAGCGACGGCCTGGCCGCCGACGTGGCGCACCTGTGCGCGGAGAGCCACTGCGGTGCGGTGCTGCGAGCGGAGTCCATCCCGGTCAGCGACGCGGCGCGGCGACTGGCCGACGGCGCCGCCCCGCTGGAGCACGCCCTGGAGGACGGCGAGGATTTCGAGTTAGTGTTCGCGGTCGCGCCGGCGGACGGCCTGCGGTTGGTCGAGGCGCAGCCGGTGCCGGGGGTGACGCTGGCGCACATCGGAGAGTGCGTGGACAGCGGACTGTGGCTCGAGGAGGGCGGCCGGCGCCGCCCGCTGCAGCCACGCGGCTACGTCCACCGGATCGAGTGAGGTTCGTCCTCCTCTCGCCC
>JBBRPS010000946.1:0-2565 GCA_038227745.1 Gemmatales bacterium
CAACAGCCTGGCGAACTGGGCCGGCTGGGAGCGTACCGTGTCCTCAAAGTCCTTGG
This sequence comes from Gemmatales bacterium, assembly GCA_038227745.1. Lineage (GTDB taxonomy): Bacteria > Planctomycetota > Planctomycetia > Gemmatales > Gemmataceae > DASPXY01. The sequence goes on from JBBRPS010000946.1 coordinate 57, forward strand.
CACCGGCGGCATGGGCATGGTGCTGCTGGCCGAAGACCCGTTGCTCAAGCGGGCCGTCGCTCTCAAGGTGATGCGCCCCGAGCTGGCTGCCGACAAAACCAGCCGGCAGCGCTTTCTGCGCGAGGCCCAGGCCACCGCCGCCATCGAGCATCCTCATATCGTGCATATTCACCAGGTCGGCGAAGAAAACGGCGTGCCGTTCCTCGTCATGCCCTTGCTCAAGGGCGAGCCGCTCGACGCCCGGCTCAAGCGTGAGGGAAGAGTGTCTGTTGCCGACGCGGTGGTCATCGGCAAGCAAATCGCCGAGGGCCTGGCCGCGGCACACAAAAAAGGCCTGATCCATCGGGACATCAAGCCCGCCAACATCTGGCTGGAGGAGGACACCGGCTGGGTGAAGATCGTCGATTTCGGCCTGGCGCGGGCGGTGGTCGGGGATGACGTGCAACTGACGAAGACGGGCGCCATCCTGGGCACCCCGGCCTACATGGCTCCGGAGCAGGCGGGGAGCGAGCAGGTCGATTACCGCTGCGACCTGTTCAGCCTGGGAGCGGTCCTCTATCGGATGCTGACGGGCGAATCGCCGTTCAAGGGCCATGACACCCTGTCGTTGCTCATGGCACTGGCCACGCAAACGCCGCAATCGGTCACTTCCCTCAACGCCGAAGTGCCGCCGGCCCTGGACAATCTGGTGATGAGGCTGCTGGCGAAAAAACCGTCGGAACGGCCGCCCTCGGCCAAGGGGGTGGCCGAAGCGCTGGGCGCGATCCCCGGCGACCGAACCATGCTGCTGCCCGCGCCCTCGCAGAGGGCTGGTCGCTCCAGGAAGCCGGGCCTCTTCCGCTGGCTGGGCGCTGCCTTGTGGTCGCTGCGACCCTGGGCTTTTCGACGCCCCGCCGTGGCCTTCGCTGTGGAGGCAGGTGTCCTGGCCCTGGTCATCCTGCTCGTTTTGCTCCCCTTCAGGGCCAGAACCCCTGCTCCAGGAAACCAGGATTCCGAGAGGCAGGCTTCCCACGAGCCGGAGAAGGAAATCACCAATTCGCTCGGTATGAAGTTAGTGCTGATCCCCAAGGGCGATTTCACAATGGGCTCCCCAGAGTACGAGGAGGGCCGCGAATCCCCCGAAGCCCCCGACAAGGGAAGCGAAAAACAGCACGAGGTGCAGATCACGAAGCCGTTCTACATGGGCGTCTATGAAGTGACGCAGGCCCAGTACCAGAAGGTCATGGGCACCAATCCCAGCCACTTCTCGACAGACGGGGACGGCGAGAAGGCGGTGGAGGGCAAGGACACCCGGGACTTCCCCGTAGAGAGGGTTAGCTGGGAGGACGCCGTGGAGTTCTGCAAGCGACTATCGAAACTGCCCGCGGAACAGAAGGCGGGACGTGTGTACCGTTTGCCAACGGAGGCGGAGTGGGAATACGCTTGTCGGGGAGGCGCCCGTTTTTCAGCCCCTTACCACTACGGCAACTTCCTCTCCTCCGACCAGGCTAACTTCCGCAGCGCGCCTACTCACGGCCGGACGACGAAAGTCGGTTCGTACGAGCCAAACGCCTTCGGTCTGCACGACATGCACGGCAACGTCTGGGAGTGGTGCCAGGACTGGTACGACAAGGGCTACTACGCCAATAGCCCTAAACAAGACCCTAAAGGCCCAAATTCGAGCCCCAAAGGCCACCGTGTGCTGCGCGGCGGGTCGTGGAACAACAGCGACGTGTATTGCCGCACGGCCCTGCGCTACTGGTACGTGCCCGGCAACCGCTACAACGACAGCGGCTTCCGGGTGGTGTTCCGTCCCGGCGTGAGGACCCCATAACTTTTGCTCTCTTCTGACTTTATCGCTTCTCCGCGAAGCGTCACACCGGCGCTCGAGTGCTTTCAGAGGATCTGCCGGATCACCTCGCCGCGGCCGATTGCCACGGGCCGGCCGACGGGGTCGTGAATCTCGGTATCCGGGCGGATGCCGAGGGAATGGAAGATGGTTGCCGGCCGCTCCCGACGGAATGATGTTGAAGGCGCTTTTTCAGAGCGCTTGACACCCCGGCTGCTCCTGCGATAATCAACCGGATTTGGCCAGTCTGCGCGCTCTGCTCGGAGAAACCGGATGATCGTCTTGCCCTGCCCTGCTTGCGGAAAGAAGCTATCGGTCAAGGAGGAAGATGCCGGCAAGCGCGCCACCTGTCCGCATTGCAAGAAGCCCTTGCTGGTCCCCACGCCGGCTGCCGACGCCGTGCCGGCGCGCCCGGCTCCTCCACCCGTCGCAGCACCTATCCCGGCCCAGCTTGCGGATAGCCTCACGGCCACGCTGCGCGAAGACATCCCCTCATCTCCTGACGTGGACGGGGCAATGCTCGCTTTCCTCGCGCCCCCACAACAGCCTGGCGAACTGGGCCGGCTGGGAGCGTACCGTGTCCTCAAAGTCCTTGGCACCGGCGGCATGGGCATGGTGCTGCTGGCCGAAGACCCGTTGCTCAAGCGGGCCGTCGCTCTCAAGGTGATGCGCCCCGAGCTG
>JBBRPS010000947.1:0-2390 GCA_038227745.1 Gemmatales bacterium
CGGCTTGCATTGGGTGCTGGACATGGTGTTTGCCGAGGATCGTAGCCGCGCGCGGGTAGGGCATGCCCAGGAGAACTTGGCGTTACTGCGTCGCTGGGCATTGTCCGTGCAGCTTCAGAACCAAACCGTTACGGGCAGCATCGAGAAGAAACGCCTCCAGACAGGATGGAACGACAAGAACTTGGAGAAGCTATTGGAGCTTTTTTAGGGTTTTTGATGCGATTACCCTGGGCGATCTCATCGGCAGGCTCCTGATCGACTGGGGGCCGGGGGACCGCGCCTGGGTTCAGCGTGCGGATCAGCAAAACAAGTGCGTCACGGAATTGCGGACGGCGTTTAAGGAGCCCGAGTTCCCCGGGTTTCTACACTTCATCGAGCCGCTCTCAAGGCTGGACAGCCTGCCGAGGAGTTGGGTGACGGTACTCCAGTCGTCTCGCGGCATCTACCTGCTGACCTGCCCGATGACACAGGAGCAGTACGTGGGGGCAGCGACGGGTGAGGGAGGATTCTGGTCCCGCTGGCGAGACTACGTCCAGACGGGGCACGGCGGTGACGTCGCCCTCAAGAGCCGTGACCCCAGCGACTATCAGGTTTCGATCCTTGAGGTCGCGGGGACGGCTTCGTCGCTGGATGACATCCTCAAGATGGAAGTGCGGTGGAAGACGAAGTTGCAAAGCCGAGAGATGGGCTTGAATCGGAACTGACCACGCCTTTTTCGATCCGCCGGGACGGGATCAGCGCTGGTCGCGGCTGTCCGGTTGGGCCGGCGTGCCCTGGGGTGCGAGGTGAATGAGGATTTCGCCCGATTCGCGGAGAGGCGGGTCCGGGGGGTGGAGCCGGGAGAAGGAATTGCGCAATGAAACCGCCGCTGGAAGCGCAGCACACACCGCGCCGGCCAGACGATCTTACCTCTGCCGGTAGGCCTGCGACTTCAGGCGGTGGGGATGGCCACGCGCCACCACAGCTTGGGCGTAACCGCATCGTCTTTCATCCCGACAATAAAAGGCGGCTGGGACGGCCAGCACGAGGTCTTCTACAACGACATGGGCCAGCCAACCGGATGCACGGTAGAGCCGATGACGGGGGCCTACGAGTCGGTGAGCGATCTTCGGAAAAGCCTGGAGTTGATGGTGAAAGACGCCAAGCGCAAGATGCCGATCCTGAAGTACGACGACTTCGGCAGGGGCGGGAAGCACGCGAAGAACAAGTTATAGCCCGATTGCGAGGGACTCCGATGCGTTCCAAACTTCTGTGCGTGGTTCTGGCTATTGGATTTGTCACTACTCGCCCGACCTGCGCGGCTGGTGGAGACAAGAAAACAGTCCATGAGGGGGGCGACCCTCCGAAGGCCTCCCAGGACAAGAACAGCGGGGAGAGAGCGCGAATTCAGGGGGCCTGGGTGCTGGCTGATGCGGAAATCAACGGGATGAAACTGCCCGCCGAGACGTCCGCCAGGACCACGCTGGCTGTCACAGGGGACCGGTGGGAAGTTGACCCCCCGGCACCCGGGCCGGATGGTAAACCTGAAATCGTTTTCAAGCTTGCCCCGAAGGCGATGCCCAAAGCCATCGACCTGATTCGACGGAACGGCCCCGACAAAGGGAAGGCCTTCAAGGGCATCTACCGCCTGGAGAAGGACGTCCTTACGGTTTGCATTGCCTTCACGTACGAGGCACCAAGGCCGGCCGAGTTCACCGCCCCTGCGGGAGCCGACAGGGTGCTCCTGGTCTGGAAGCGGACGAGGACGGTCCAGGTCGCCGAGGGGGCCGACCCGAGTCCAGGCTGGGTGAAGGTTGAGTCGCGGCAGCATTCCAGCAGCGTCTCGTTCCCCGGCAAGCCGAAAGTCAAGTCGAGCCAAGGGAAAACCACCTGGGAGTTGGTCGAAGACGGGCTGACGTTCCATTTTTTTTTCGAGCCGTGGAAAGCTCCGATCCCCGAGGAGCGTTTCCCGGCCATGAAGGTGCTCCTGGCGGAAGGGCCCGTGACGATGGCGACGGTGTTGGAGGGTGCCCTCCTGTCGAACAAGGAGATCAGGGTGCAGTCCGGGCCGCAGGTGAAGCACCTGGGGCGAGAATCCGTCATCGCTTCCGCCAAGCTCAACGGGAGGGCTTGGATGCGGTCCTTCGTGACCTCACGAGGGCAATACATCATCCAGGTGTCTGGCCCGGCGAAGGATGTTGAAGGGGGCAAGGCGAAAAGGTTCATGGACTCGTTTCGTTTTCTCGCCGGAGGGGAAGGCCAATAGCGGAAGGGCGTAACCGGTGCTCCGCTAACACATAACTCTGGATGCGATTGGCACTTGCGAAGAATTGCCCTGCTTGTCACAGACACGGTTTGTGACAGTCGTTTTCCACAGGAAAAGCGGGCTTTGGCTGGGGACAACTTACTGA
>JBBRPS010000948.1:0-2317 GCA_038227745.1 Gemmatales bacterium
CCCCTCGCTTGCGCGTCGGGCTTGTGTCGCGGCGCGACCCGCGGTGTTGTCCGGTCCACGCTCAACCCTGCACGACCGGGTTGCGCAGCAGCCCGAGGCCGTCGATCTCGACCTCGACCACGTCCCCGCCCTTGAGGAAGACGGGCGGCTTGCGCGCGAAGCCGACGCCGCCCGGCGTGCCGGTGAAGATCAGGTCGCCCGGCTCCAGGGTGAAGACCTGCGAGAGGTACGCGAGGGTCTGGCCGACGCTGAAGATCAGCTGGTTGGTGTTGCTGTCCTGCATGGTCTGGCCGTTGAGGCGCAGACGGATGGGCAGGTTGTGTGGGTCGGCGACCGCGTCGGCGGTGACGAGGACGGGGCCGAGGGGGGCGAAGGTGTCGAAGGTCTTGCCGACCATCCACTGCTTGCCGTCCTTCTTGAGCTGCCAGTCGCGGGCCGAGACGTCGTGGCCGACGGTGTAGCCGGCGACATACGCCGGGGCCTCGTCGGCCTTGAGGTTGCGGCCGCGCCTGCCGACGACGATGACCAGTTCGGCCTCGTAATCGACCTCCTGGCTGACGGGGGGGAGGACGATGGGGTCGCCGTGGCCGACCAGGGCGGTGGGGTACTTGCTGAAGAGGATGGGTTCGCGGGGAATGGCGGCGCCGCTCTCGGCGGCGTGGTCGCGGTAATTGAGGCCGAGGCAGACGATCTTCTGCGGGTCGGGGATGGGGGCGAGGAGCTTGGCCGTGGCGGCGTCGTACGTGACGGCGTCGGGGCGTTTGGCGGCCCGCGCGGCGGCTTGCAGGGCGTCGGGGCCGGCGGCAAGGAGGGCCTTGACGCTGCGCGGCAGGGCCGGGTCGGTGGCGTGGAGATCGACGTAGTGCAGGCCCTGAAGGGCACAGGCGGCGGGGCCGGAAGGAGTCAGGACAGTGGCGAGTCGCATGGTTCCTCGGGGGTGAAGGTCGGGGCGAACCGCGATAGCGTCTCCCGCGTCTTATCGACATCGCCTCCGGACGGCCGCAGCGCAGGGCGCGTGACGGATCCGCGGAGGAGTAGGCTTGCAGGCGGGCCGGCGATATTCTATAAATGCGCGTAGGAAGACCAGCCTTTCTGGCCGCGGCCGGGGCTGCACGCAATCCCCGATAGCTCAATGGTAGAGCAACCGGCTGTTAACCGGTTTGTTCCAGGTTCGAGTCCTGGTCGGGGAGCTGCTCTCATTCGGTCTCAGCGAATCGCCATCGGCCGCAACTCTTTGCTCCGGTACGGGGTTGGGGCCGGTGACGTTTTCGGCATCTCCCCCTGCCGGAGTCTCAAACAACCTCAGCGGCTCTCCGCCGCTGTCAGCAACTCCTGTAAGCGGACTGTAAGGGAGCGGGATTCGGCGAGCAGATTTGTCGTTTGAACCGGCAGCCGCGCCGTCGGTGCCGGTCGCCGCCGTGGCCTCCGGTCCCGCCATCAGGTCAGGGAGCCGCTCGACGGCGCGCCCCAGGTCGTGAAGTTGCGCCCGCCCATAGACAGCCATCGTCAGCTTCGGGTCGCTGTGCTGGGCGAGCTGCATTGCTTCCTTCAGAGTCGCCCCGCTCTTCTCCAGCAGGGCGATGTAGCTGTGGCGCAGGGCGTGGAAGTCGGCGTAGAGCGGGCCGTCCGGCCCCTCGACGGCGTAGGGGATGCCCGCGGCGTCGAGGTCGATCCGCAGCATCTCGGCGCCCTTCTTCCACCAGTTCCCCGGCCAGAGGGAGGCCCCGGCCGGGCGGCCTTTCAGGGTCGGTGAGGTGACGCGGCAAAGTTTGCCGGCGTTCTTGCCCTTGGTGGTCACGGGCGCGGTGACCGTCTTGCCGTCGCCGCTCCGGAAGCGGATGCCTTGCGCCGTCGCTCCGCGGCTGCCCTTCCTCCTGCCCTGCGGCCCCGTTGCTGCCCCCGGCGCGCACCGCGAAACAGGCAGTGTCACCCCCCTGTCACTCCGCAATGGCAAGCGCCGAAGCCAACGCCGCCTGCGAGGAGATCCTGTCTCGCCCGGAGTGGCCCAAATACGTTCGGGCCGCCCACGCGTCCGAGGACGGTGTGCTGCGGCTGAAGCGGGTGGTGAAGCGGACGCGGGCGGCGCTGCGGCGTGAGGGGTTGCCGTTCGGCGAAGACATGCCTTTGGGGGTGATGGTCGAGGTGCCGGCGGCGGCGGTGTGCATCGATCTGCTGCTGCCCGAGGTGGACTTCGTCAGCATCGGCTCGAACGACCTGATCCAGTACCTGATGGCGGCGGACCGCGACAACCCGAAGGTGGCGCACCTGTGCGAGCCGTTCAACCCCGCGGTGATGCGGGTGCTGGCGCACGTCGTCA
>JBBRPS010000949.1:0-2311 GCA_038227745.1 Gemmatales bacterium
AATCGACTGGCGTCCGTGCCCCGGGCGGCAAGCCGCTGGAACCAGTTCCAGGAGACGGCCACCACTTCCGCCACAGAGTCGTCGCGCTGGTCCCGGCACGGGACGTGGCGGAAGCAGATGCGCGCGTGGGTTTCGATGCGCGGCAAGAGGAGGGTAAAGCGGACGTGCAGGGGGTTGCCCGACCGACTGTCGAAGGAAGCGACCGATGTGCTCATGGGGATGTTCCTCCTGAGACAGACCATCCCCTGCGCGGGGGACGGTCATGGAAGATGACCGCCCCCGCACCACGCGGAGGCACCAACGGCCGAGGCCCTGCGGAGGACGGTTGGCACCGTCCCTAAAAGGGCCTCCGAGCTAGATTGCCAGTAGCTTCTCAAAAACCCTGGGCTCGGGCGCAGCTGTCGGCGGGCTGAGTCGATACGATGGGAAGCATGAAAGTTCCGCTTCCCGACATTCCTCCCGAGCAGCGCACTCCCCTGGTCGAGTCTTTGCTGGACCTCGTCCGCCTGCTGCTCGACCGTGTCCACGAACTCGAAGAATCCAACCAGCAGTTGCGGGACGAAATCGCCGTCCTCAAGGGGCAAAAGCCACGCCCCCAGATCAGCCCCAGCATTCTGCAACTACCGTCGCCCACGACCCCACCCACCGCGCAGCCGCGACGGCGCGGCCAGCCGACGCGACCGCGGCTCACCGAGCTCACGATTCATCGCGAGGTGCCGCTGCACCCGCCCACGCTGCCCGCGGGAGCCGTATTCCAGGGGTTTGAGCCCTACGTGGTCCAGGAACTTCTCATCCACAACGAGAAGACGCGCTATTTGCGGGGCCGCTATGCGTTACCCGAGGGTGGCTCCGTGCTGGCACCGCTTCCGGTCGGCGTGCTGCCGGTTGCGGGCGGACACTTTGGCGCCAACTTGGTCACCTACCTTTTGGATCAGTATCATCACGCCCAGGTCACGGAGCCGTTGTTGCTGGAGCAACTGTGGGAATACGGCATCGACATCTCGGCGGGCCAACTGCACGGTCTCCTGACTGCCCACCAGGATCGCTTTCACCAGGAAAAAGCCGAAGTGCTGGCGGCGGGGTTGGCCGAGTCGTCGTACATCGGCACGGACGACACCGGCGCCCGTCACCAAGGGCAGAACGGCTACTGCACCGCGATCGGGAACGATCTGTTCGCTTATTTCGAGAGCAGTGCCAGCAAGAGCCGGCTCAACTTTTTACAGGTGCTGCAAGGCGCCGCACGGGACTATGCCATCAACGATACGGCGCTGGCCTACTGGGAGCGGCAGAAACTACCGGCGGCCCTGCGTGCGCTGCTGACCCGGGGCCCGCAGGCATGGGTCGGGGAGAACGCCTGGAGCGCCCGGCTGAAGGAGTTGGCGATCACGGACGAGCGGCACGTGCGCATCGCCACGGAGGGAGTCTTGCTGGGCGGCTTGATCGCCCGCGGTGTGTCGCCGGAATGGGTGGTCCTCAGTGATGGCGCACCGCAGTTCGTGATCCTGGTGCATGCCGCCTGTTGGATCCATGCCGAGCGGCCGTTAGCCAAACGGGTGCCGCATAACGAGGAGCACCGTGCGGTCATCGAACAGGTCCGTGGCCAAATCTGGGAGTTGTACCAGAACCTGAAGGCCTATCGGGAGCAACCCCGGGAAGCCCAGCGCCCCGTGCTGGAGAGCCGTTTCGACGCCCTGGTCGAGCAGCGGACCGGCTATCCCAGCATCAACGGTGTCCTGAAAGAGATGCGCGACCACAAGGCGGATTTGCTGCGCGTGCTGGAGCGGCCGGAGGTGCCGTTACCCACCAACGCGGTGGAGTCGGACATCCGGGAATATGTGAAACGGCGGAAGATCAGCGGCGGTACGCGGAGTGAGGCGGGCCGAAGGTGCCGGGACACGTTTGCCAGTTTGAAGAAGACCTGTCGCAAGCTGGGGGTGCGCTTCTGGGAGTATCTCCAGGATCGGGTGCGTGGGCTGGATCGACTGCCCCGCCTGGCGGAGTTGATCCGCCAGAAAGCGCAGGCAGCGAAGCCTGACCAAGCGGTGGCCGTGCCCGCCTGACGACCAGATGGCGAGTACGGCGTCCAGCGCGGCGGCGCGCGCACGTCCCAGGCCATGCTGCGCACGCCGAGTTCCTGATCCTGTCTTTTTGAGAAGCTACCCGCCCCCGACCCGAAGGCCGGGGGAAACACTAATGACTCGCCGCCGACGCACGCGAGCGAAGTGTTTCAATCCGCCCCCGACCCGAAGGCCGGAGGAAACCCGCGAGCGGGGCGACGATCCTCTGGCGGAATGGCTGTTTCAATCCGCCC
>JBBRPS010000950.1:0-2298 GCA_038227745.1 Gemmatales bacterium
ATGCCCACCTCGCCCACGCGCAAGGCCTGCAGTCGTACCGGCGCGTCAGCGCTCGCGTCCAAACCGCGGCGTCAGCACCACCCCCCACCCGGAGCCCCTCCGGCGCAGCATGGCCCCGTCCTTGGAGGAACGCGGGCGGCCGGCCCCCCGCCCGGTCAGCACGACGTGGGCGACCGCCTCTTGCCCGTGCTCCTCACACGACCGCACGCCGACGGCTTCCGGCTCGAACCCCAGGCCGCGCCGGTGGACCTGGGCACGGCGGGTGAACTCGGCGGCGCCGCACTGTGCTCGACTTGCGGGATCCAGGGCGGCGTAGGCCTTCGCCCAGTCGCGGCGCACCAGCGCCTCGAAGTACGCGCGCACGGCGGCCTCGGCGCCCGTCCCGGTAGGCCCCGGTGCCGCGCCGCCACACCCGGCCGCCAGCAGCACCCACAGCCAGAGCGAGTGCGCGGCGCGTTTCACGGGTAACTGCCGTCCTGGGTGAGCACGATGTGATCGGGGTACATGTCGATGACCGCGGCGTCCCAGGTGAGCGTGACGACGTGGCCGTCGAGATAGAGGTAGTTGGCGACGTTCGTGTGCCGGTCCCACGCGATCCAGGGCTTGATGATGCCCGTGCCGAGCCAGATGTCGTAATCGTCCTGCCGCGGGTCGTTCGCGCTCGGCGGTGAGAACGCCGCCGCGTTGCGCTCCGAGAACGCGACGAAGTTCGACGTGCCGACGGTGTTGACGAAGCGCGGCAGCGTCCAGCGCCCGTAGCGGCGCGTCCTGTGGCTGAGGAGGGAGTTCATCAGGTAGCTGGTGCGGTGGACGATGCCGTCCACCTGCCCCTGGTCGTCCACGAACGGCGCCCGCACCGACGGGTCGGCCGGGCAGCGGTAGACGGTCTCGCTCGCCGCCACGATGCCCTGCCGCGCGACCGCCTCGTTCGACTCGCCGGCGCCCGCGAGATACGGCTTGATCTTGTCCTCCCAAAAGATCTCGGCGAACGAGTTGACGTCGCCGCTGTTGCTGATGACGTCGGCGTCGAAGGGGTGGTGCAGGAAGAACTGGCCCTTGGTGGCCTCGTAATACTGGTGGACGGCGAGGCCGATCTGCTTGAGGTTGTTCTGGCACTCGGCCCGCTGTCCCGCCGCCCGGGCCATCTGGACGGCGGGGAGGAGGAGCCCGATCAGCACGCCGATGATGGCGATCGCCACGAGCAGCTCGATCAGGGTGAAGCCGCGCCGGTTTCGCATGGGACCTCCCACAGGCAGCGCCTCCTTGGGTCGGGCGATATGACGAATGTCGGAATTGTATTACGAGCACAGGAGCGGGGTGGCAAGCGCTTTTTCCGGCTGTGGATAGAGGGCTTGCTCAGGCGGCGGCCAGGACGTTGGTGCTCCCAGCGCTCCCAGGGAACATCTGTCCCCGGCGCTCTCGTAACCCTTGCCGCTGGCGCACGAACTTCATAGGATGACTAGTGCTGCCTCAAGCCTTGATTTGGGGGTAGCAACCCTGCATCTGACCGGGCGTTTCGCACTAATTCCGACAAAACTGACCCCCATTCTTAGCCTTGGGGACGCACTAGCCCAGCATTTGCGAGGGGCTGCCCGGGTTCTCGGGGCAGAAACGCTGCGACAAGGCACCATGGTCCGCGGCGTACCAGAAAAGAGCAGGACGTTTCACGTACACGGCATCAGAGCAGAACGGAGAGGCCGGACGCCGCTGGCGTCCGTTCACCAGTACCCGGCTCCCCGCGAGCCGCACGGGACCTACTTCTTCGGAGCACGCATGCACCACGTGATTCGCTTCGACGTTGTTCGTGGGGAAAGCACCCCGGCCCCGCACCTGACTCGCCACGCCCGGTGCCGCATGGAACGCCGGGCCATCTCCGCCGCCGCCATCGAGGCGGCCCTCGACTTCGGCCGGATCGTCCACACCCGGGGGGCGGTGGTCCACGCCATCGGGAGGAACGAAATCGCCCGCTTCGCCGACCTGGGGACCGACCTGTCCGACTTCGATGGCGTGCAGGTCGTCTGTGCCCTCGACGGCTCCGTCGTGACCGTCTACCGCAACCGCAACTTCCGGGGCCTGCGGACGGGCCTGGGGCGGGGGCACCCCCGCGAAGTTCGGCGGCCGACCCGCCTCCGCCGGGCTTCGTGACAGGAGGGCTTCGAGGCCGCTGGGCCGATTTCCCAGATCAGCAATCGGTAAGGCCGACCCTCTCCCTCCGCGCGGGGCAGCAGTTCCTGAGCGCAGGGAGTGGCCAGGAGCAGGGCGGCGCGCGTAGACGGGTTCATGACGGCGTCCTTTCCC
>JBBRPS010000951.1:0-2232 GCA_038227745.1 Gemmatales bacterium
CGCGAAAAAGAATAAATAAAAGACCGAAAGCGGCGCCGAGCGCCGCACTCCAAAGCGCGGCAAAGAAAGACCGAAAGCGGCGCCGAGCGCCGCACTCCAAAGCCGCCCGACAATCTTGCCACGGCCCTCCACTCCGCGCGCCGCGGTCTTTCCTTTGCCGCGCGCCGTGCGGTCGGCTATACTCAGCCCTCGAACCCTCCCCGTGTCCGCAAGGAGACGCCGCGATGTCCTCCCCTCTCCGCTGCTTCACCGCCCTGGCGTTCGCCGCCCTCGCCGCCCTGCCCGGCGCCGGCCAGGCCCCGCCGAAGGAAAAGCCGAAGCCCGGCGATGCGATGATCGAGAAATACCTCGCCGCGGAGACGGACCGCCTCAGCCGGCGCGTCCTCGATGGCGCGACGACGCTGGAGGAGTGGCAGAAACGGCGGCCGCGCCTCTACCGCGAGTACATGGACATGCTCGGCCTGTGGCCGCTGCCGGAGAAGACTCCGCTCAAGGCCACGGTCACCGGCAAGCTGGAGCGCGGCGACCTCGTCGTCGAGAAGCTGCACTTCCAGAGCAAGCCCGGCCTGTACGTCACCGCGAACCTCTACCGCCCCAAGACGATCGAGGGCAAGCTGCCCGCAGTGGTCTACGTGTGCGGCCACTCCGGCAAGGGCCGCGACGGCAACAAGACCGCGTTCCAGGACCACGGCATGTGGTTCGCCGCCAACGGTTATATCTGCATCATCCTCGACACGCTGCAACTCGGCGAGATCCCCGGCATCCACCACGGCACTTACAAGTACGGCCGCTGGTGGTGGCAGGCGGCCGGCTACACCCCCGCGGGCGTCGAGTGCTGGAACGGCGTGCGCGCCATCGACTACCTGGTGAGCCGCCCCGACGTGGACGCCGAGCGCATCGCGGTGACGGGCATTTCCGGCGGCGGCGCGGCGACGTTCTGGATCGCCGCCGCCGACGAGCGCGTCAAGTGTGCCGTGCCGGTCAGCGGCATGAGCGACCTGGAGAGCTACGTCAAGAACAAGGTCATCAACGGCCACTGCGACTGCATGTTTCTGATCAATACCTACCAATGGGAGTGGACGACAATCGCGGCGCTGGTGGCCCCGCGGCCGCTGCTGTTCGCCAACTCGGACAACGACCGCATCTTCCCGATGGACGGCAACCGCCGCATCATCGAGCGCCTGCGGAAGCTGTACAAGATGCACGGCAAGCCCGGGCTGGTGGACGAGTACGTCAGCCCCGGCGGTCACGATTACCGGCCCGACCTGCGCGTCGCCGTCTTCAAGTGGATCAACAAGCATATCAAGAACGACACCACGACGCCGGTGACGGACTCGGCGGAGTTCAAGCCGTTCGTTGGGAAGGAACTGCGGGTGTTCCCGGAGGACAAGGACATTCCGAAGGACGTGCTGAACGGGAAGATCGATGAGACGTTCGTGCCGAGGGCGCGGGCAGAGCTACCGGCAGCAAAGGCATTTGATCCCTGGCGTCGGAAGATAATGGATGAGTTGAAGGCACGTGTACTGCGGCCGCTTGGAGAGCCAGCCCCGGAAGTGAAGCGCGAGAGAACGCCAGCGGCAGGGATTTACACTCTAGCCACGACTCCGGGGGTGCAGGTTGTGTGGGCTGACTACCCAGGGGAAGACGAGGCCGACCTTAACAGCGTAGCCCTCCTTGGGAAGGCGGAGATCGACGCGAAGAACCCTCCTGCTTGGGCCAAAAAGTATCTAACGACCAAGGGTTCGATGCTGGTCCTCCGCGGTTACGGAGGTTTAGCAGGCTGGAGCCACAAGTCGCCGCCCAATTATGTGGAGCGTTCGCACGCATTGCTTGGCCAAACTGCAGACGAATGTCGCCTTCAGGATGCTCTTGCCGTGATTCGCTGGTCTCGGCAAGCGAGGGACTCGAAGCCCTGGCGAGTCGTTGGGCGGGGTGAGCCAGGCATCCTTGCCGCCTATGCCGCCCTGTTCGAGCCATCCATCAAGGAAGTCGTCATCATCAATCCGCCGAAGTCGCACAAGGAAGGCCCGATCTTCCTCAACGTCCTCCGCGTCCTCGACATCCCTGAGGCGCTCGGCCTGCTGGCCCCCACGCGGCTGACGCTCATCAACGCCAGCGACCGGGCGTTCGACCGCACCGAGCAGATTTACAAGCTCGCCGGCGCCGCGGACAAGTTGACGCGGAAATGACGGATTACGACCCATCTCCGTTTAGCCGCGAGCGGTGAGCCAG
>JBBRPS010000952.1:0-2116 GCA_038227745.1 Gemmatales bacterium
AACCAATCCAAGCGGAAGGAATGCTCCACGGCTGGCATCTTGTTGGCCCACACGATTTTGATAGAAACTATGAACTCATCGATCGGTCAAGGCGAGCGAAAACAATTATTACCATTACCGATTCTCTGAGCACTTACCTAGCCCTTAAACAAGCGATGAACTCAAGCCCCGGCAAGGGAATCCGGCGGGGCCAACCGGCCAATCTTTTATCGGAGTATCTCTGTCCTGCTTCTGTGGAAGCAGTTGTGTAAGCTCTGATTGTGATTTGCTCATGCCTCACACTTCTTTCTGCGCGGCCGCGTTGGGCGTTGATAGATATCGGAGCATCCGGACTCCGACTTCGTGGGTTGCTGTTTCAACAACGCAGTACCGACACCATCCGAAAGAAGATCACTTGATGCTGGTTCCACGACAGCAACCGGTACAGCAGACGCCCGCCCGTCCGCACGATCTGACACGGCAGACGCACGAAGGCGTTGACGAAGGTTTTGAACTCCAGCCCCAGCACCCACGCCTTCTCCTTCCGGTGCTGCTCCTGCCACCGTCCTGGCTCCTCCGGCAGCGTCAGCGCCCACCACGCCTTCAGGTTCCACGCCAACGCCGTCATTACCATGTATGCCCAGTTGCTCTCCAGGTTGCCCAAAGGCGCCCGCAACGCATGGACTCCCCCGTGCAGTTGGGCCAACAGGTTCTCCTGATCGCAGCGGTCATTGGCCTCGAAGACGATCTCGTTCGGCTCCAATACCCACTCGTTGGTGATGTAAAAGAAGTAGCGGATCTCGTCGATCAGCATCTGCTCTCCCTTGAGACGCGACAGGTTCTTCCGCACCACGACCATGCGGTAGACCTTGTTGCAGGCCGTCGGCTGGTAGTTGAACTCTGCTACCTCTTCCCCGTTCAGCCGGATGTTGTCGAACTGACGCGCGACGACAATTGCTTCCTTGACGTTGTCAGGCCGCTGACGCGGCTGGGTCTTCACTTCGTAACGGGGCGGACGTTCCAGCTTCTGCCAGGCCCGCTCCGGCAATTCCTCGGCCAGGCCGACGAGCTGGGGCTTGCTGTCGTAGCCGAAGATAAAGCGCACCTGCTTGTTGGCATCCCAGCGGTCGAGATGGACGGTCTGCGAGAAATCGGTGTCGCCGCGCAAGAGCACCTGGCGGAAGCCGCCCTGCAAGCAGACGGCGATGGCCTTGTCCACCTGCTCGGCGGCGCCGTCATGCGAGGGCCGGTTGCCCGAGCGGTTGACGAGACGCAAGACTTCACCCGTATTGGCCAGCGACAAGACCAGCGGGTGATAACCCCAGGTGCCGTCGTAGGCGATGTCCATCCCCTGCTTGCACTGGCCCTTGGTGGCTGTCAGAGTGCCGTCCATGTCGATGATGGCTTGGCCGAAAAAAGCGTCCGGCTGAGAGGCCCAGGCTTGGAGGCGTGTGTCGTCGATGATGTCGAGCAGGATGTTGATACTGCCGGCAGTGAAGCGGCGGCAGAAGTCGCCCGCGGTGGTGGGATCAGGGATGCGGCGTGCGCCGAGGGCGTCGAGGAAGTTTGCGTCCTGGCGGCGCAGTTCGAGGTCTTGCAAACAGGTGCCATCGCAGAGGGCGTTGTAAGCGATGTTGAGGACGTGGTCGGACTCGTGATAGGGGAAATGAACCTTCAGCAGATGGAGGCGTTCGTCGATGCGTTCGATGAGTCCGAGTTTGCGGGCAAGGAGATGAAAGGCACCGATGCCACCGTGGGCAATGCCATGAAGGCGGTCACTGATTTCGTAGTGAATGTTGCTGGCGGTGAGGATAGGTTGGGAGCAGCCACGCAGGTCGGTTTTATCGAGGCGTTGCTCGATCCTCCGCTTGCAGTTGCGCAGTTGGCGGTTTATAGTTGCATTCACTTGAAAACCCTCGTCGCTGGAGTGAGTGAAGAAACGGTCTACTCTTCAAATACCCCAGAAACGCCGAGGGTTTTCGAGTTTTTTCAGAATTCCGACCTTTTGGGTGCCGAGTTCATCGCTTTTTTCAGGCCTAGTGCGTCGTCAACGCTTGATTATTGGGTTGCGAAACCGGATTCCGCAGTAATTCACCAAGGGGGAACCGTCTCCTGCGACCCCAATTGTTAGCGTTGA
>JBBRPS010000953.1:0-1897 GCA_038227745.1 Gemmatales bacterium
CGTTTCGGCCATACTAACCGAGTACATGGTGGACGCATCGCGGCCCGCAGATCGTGTCTCGCCCATCCGGATGCGGCAAGCCGCCTTGTTGGCCCTTTCGCTGCTGCGCCCAAAGGCTCCCGCCACCGGCGAGCGCAAGAGCCAAGCATGCGAATGCCGACAAGAAGCATAGCTGGTTTCGCCTGGTAGTCATCTCACTCGGCCGTACACGGGTATGATCACCTCGGGCAACCTTCCTTGGCGAAATGTAACCAGAATCCGGACACTCGGCTTCAATCCCTCCCGGTTGCAGTGTCGAGCGAAGCTGTAAGTGGTTGAGGGGTTGACGGATAAGGCCTGCGTCCTAGGAAAACGGTACTTCACATCCGTTACCCAGGAGCGCAGGCCATGTGCGTGAATGCGAACAAGGCGAGCCGGAAGCCACAGCCGGGAGAGAAGGTCGTCCCGGTGCGCTGCCAGCCGCTGACCTACCCCTGCCCGAAGTGTGGTCGCCGCGGGCGCCGCAGGCACAAGTACGACCGCTTCGTGCAGTCGATCGCCTATCTACAGGTCCTCTGGCTGCACGTCTTCTACGCAGAATACACCGCACGCTGCGACTGTAGCAAGTATTTTCGCTCCTGCCCCCCCCAGGTCACCCCCAAGGCCGAATACGACAACCTCGTCCGCGAGGCCGTCCTCAACCGCGTCCTCGACGACGGCCTCAACGTCCAGCGCACGCGCACGGCCATGAAACGCGACTTCTTGCTCGACCTGTCCAGCGGCTTCATCTACGACTGCCTGGACTGGGGCCTGGCCCGACTCGGCCTGGTCGAGCAGCGGCGGCTGGCCTTGAAGCAGTTCAGCGGCTACCTGTGCATCGACGAGTTGCACCTGGGCGACTACACCCTGTTGCTGGCCACCGACCCCATCGCCGACCGGACCATCGGCTACTCCCTGGTGAAGATCAACGACCAGGCCCACATGCGCCGCTTCTTGCTGACCTTGAGCTACTGGGGCTTCCGGCCGAAGGTGGTGGTGACCGACGGCTCCAACCTCTACCCCGCGGTGCTCAAGGAGGTCTGGCCGGCCGCCAAGCACCAGTTGTGCGTCTTCCACGTGCTCCAGGACGTCACCAACCAGGTGCTGGCGGCGGTCCGGCGGCTGCGTCGCGGGCAAGCCCGCCGCGGCAAGGCGGGACGCAAGCGCGCCCGGGGGCGCCAGAGCGCGGGGCAGAAGAAGCGGGCGCGGCGGCGCGGGCCGACTGCCAAGGAGAAGGCGGCGTTCGTGTTCAAGCACCGCTTCCTGATCGTCAAGCGTTACCAGAACCTCAGCCCGCGGGAGTGGGAGCACCTCACGACGATGTTCGAGTATCTGCCCGAGTTGTGCACCCTGGCGGACTTCTGCGACGGGGTGTACGAGTTGTTCAGCACCGAGCAGGTGATCCGGCTGGCGCGGCGGCGTCGAACGCTGCTGCTGAAGGACGCCCGCTATCAGGAAGTGCCGGAGTTGGCCAAGGCGATGGGGCTGCTGGAGGGAGAGAAGTTCGACAAGATGGTGGCGTTCCTGGAATGTCCCGCGGGGCAGCGGGTGCGGACCAATAACCACGTCGAGAGGACCAACCGCAAGCTGCGGTTCGACGAGAAGGTCCGGTACAAGTTCCGTACGCAAGGGTCGCTCGACCGCTTCCTCCGCCTCCGCCTGGATCGCATGGGCCGACGGCCCTTGTGCGCCCCGCCACCAACCGCCGACCCCCCATCTAACCCCAAGACGGGCCCGGATAGTGCCCCGAATTCTGGGAGGGATTAGCGCTGAGTCTCGCGGTTTCTCTTCCGCGGGGAGAATCACGACTGGGGTAACACCTATTCGAGCCTGGACCGCAAGCAGGCCTCAAAGGACATCCCCCAGGCGCAGTGGCCAG
>JBBRPS010000954.1:0-1889 GCA_038227745.1 Gemmatales bacterium
ATCAGGACCAGCTTCATGCCGATGGTGTTGACGAGCGTCGGTGCGAGCTTCGGAGGCTCGTCTTTCGGGCGCGGCTTCTCCTCAGAGGGTATCTTCGCTGGCGGCTTGTCCTCCTCCTTCTTCGGCCCTGGGTCCTTGACTACAGGCCCTCCCTTCTTGGGTTCGGGTTGGGGAGGCTCTTCTTTCGGAGGCGGCTTTACCGGAGGGTTTTCCTCCTGCTTCCTCGGGGGATCCTGGATCGTAGCCTGTTCCCTGGCAGCTGGAGGAGAGGCGCGCAGCTGAAGGAGCACCAGCGTCACCAGCAGGGTCAGGATCAAGGCCGCCACTCCCGAGACGAGGGTCCCCGGGTGTTGCTGACACCAGAGCAGGAGCGGCGCTTCGTCCCCAGGAGGTGCTGCGGAGAAGGCGGCAGGCGTGCCAGGGGCCTCGGCCACCGGCGAACGCCCCTCAGCCGCCGCAGCGGTTGGTGCCGTCGGCACACCAGCAGGGGAGTTGTCCGCCGCCGCACTCTTCAACGTCCCCAGCCACTGGTCCAGGGCTTCCACGAGTCCCTGGCAGTCGCCGTAGCGCTCCTCGGCCCTCTTGGCCATGGCCCGCAGACAGATGGCCTCCAGTTCCGCGGGCACGGCGGCATTCACCTGCCGCGGCGGCAGTGGCGCCGTGTTCAGGGCATTGAAAAGCACGATTTGCGGCGGGCCTTCAAAGGGCGTGCGGCCGCACAGCAGTTCGTAGAGGATCACGCCGAGGCTGTACTGGTCGCTGGCCGGCTGCGTCACGCCGCTGTGGCCGGCCGCCTGCTCAGGCGCCATGTACGCCGGCGTACCCATGATGCTCCCCAGCCGCGTTAGCCGCGTCACCCGCTCCGTGTTACTCTCCAGGTGCGCCAGCCCGAAGTCCGTCAAAAACGGCCGCCCCTTCTTGTCGAGCAGCACGTTCGCCGGCTTGACGTCGCGGTGGACGACGCCCATGCCATGCACGTACGCCAGCGCGTCGGCCAGGTCGCGCACCACGCGGGCGGCGGCGCGGAAGTCGAAGGGACTCTCGGCGGCGGCCTGCGACAGAGGGTGGCCGTCGATGAGCGCCGAGGCGATGTAGTGGTGCGTGCCGTCGGAGCCGGCCTCGTAGACGGGCACGATGTGCGGATGCTGCAGCCGCGCCGCCGCCTTCGCCTCGCGCAGGAAGCGCTCGACACGCTGCGGACTGTTGAGCGCGTCGGCGCGGGGCACCTTGAGGGCGACCTCGCGGTCGAGTTGCGGGTCGTACGCCCGGTAGACGGCGCCGAACGCCCCCGTTCCCAGCAGGGCGCGCACCTCGAAGCGGCCGATGCGCGCGGGCGGGGCCGCCGGCAGGTTCATCGGCGACGGCCTGCCCGTCTCGGAGGATTCCAGGGAGGCGGCAACCGGCGTGAATCCTTCCATCGTGGCCTGGGCCTCCACCGCCCCCGTCTGCGCCGCGTCGGCGGGTGTTGCCCCGTCGGGACCGGCGGGGACCCGAAACTTGGTGCGGCAGGCGGGGCAGCGCACGGCCTTGCCGGCGAGGGCGGCCGGGACGTTGCCCGTTCTGCCACACGTGGGGTTCGGACACCGGATAATAACCGCCATTGGGGATCTCCACTAGGTCTGAACCTGCAACTCGTGCCACACGACCTTGCTGAGAAACCGCCCCGGGCGTCGAGGCCTCTTCCGAGTCGGAGGGAGGGCGCCCGAAGCCGGACCAGGGGACGTTTTCGATTATCCTTGAGCGTCAGGCGCCACGCAATAGGCCGTCACGGGACAGACGCAGCGGAGCGCTAACTTTCTTGTTGACGTTTGGCCGATCTCGCCCTATTGGACAATAATACTCGTTTAGCCGCGAGCCTCGGGCGAGCGCGTGAAGCTCACGCGCTCGCC
>JBBRPS010000955.1:0-1889 GCA_038227745.1 Gemmatales bacterium
CGCTTACTGACCATAGGGCTACGGGCGTTGACGTGGCTGGAGATTCGAGTACGCGAGGAACTGAGAAAGCGGAAAGAGGAGTTGGTGCAGCAGTTCCCGGGGGCCGAGCGAAACGGCCGGCTTCTGAACAACAGATCAGTAGGCGAGGCTGTCGGGCGGGGCGAATTGCCTTGTCTCTGTCGCTCGTTTGACTGCTCCGGTCGCCAAAATCGGTAGCCGATGCCTGCGATGCCTCCAGCGGGGCCACGGCCGAGGCCGCCGACGGATTCGGGCGCGGTCCTTCGACCGGCCAAGGCCCGTGCGGCCGGCTTTGAACGCCCAGCGAATGTTGCGGACGGGCTGCGCGGGTCACGAGCCGTCCTCCAACACAGGCTTCTGCTTCTTCAGGCCGGCGAGCAAGGCCTCGAAGAGGTCCCGCATCGAGTTGAAGGCGAACGAATGGAACAGGCAGCGCATCCGGTCCCACATGAGCCGCTTGGTCCCGAACTTCTGCCACACGCTGCGGAACAAGGCGCTACCCACTTGTTGCACCTGGTCCACCAGGAATGCCAACATCATTAGCATGGCAAACACCACCGACAGGTTTTCCTCGCCATGACCGAAGTTGTGCTCGAAATGATACCCTTGGTTCTTCAGCGTGTTGAACGTCTCGTTCTCGATCTTCCAGCGTGCCCGCCCGCCACGCATCACAATCCATACCGAATCGTCGGTCAACTCCAGGTCGGTTACCCAACTGAAATACTGCACCTTGCCATCTTTGCTCACCTCCCAGTATTCCAAGAAATTCACCAACAGGTCCGGATGGCTGTCGTTCAGCGGCACCCCAGACAACCAGCGGAAGTGATGGAGCTTTCCGGTGTCCGGGTCGAAGAGCGTCAGCACGCGGGCCGTGCCCGCCTCGGCGGCGGCGGCCATCCGCGCGAACAACGGGCCGTGGTCGCCCGGCTTGGCCCCCAGGATGAAGTGCATCCGGTGCTCTTTCAGGTCCGCGACGTGGGGGCCGTTGGAACTCAGGCCGTCCTCGACCACGATGACCGGCAGGTGGGGGTGGTCCTGGCGGAACTTGCCCAGGAAACGCCTACAGGCGTTGCGTTCGCAGTCGTTCTTGGTCGAGCCGTCCTGCTTGATGATCGGCTCGGGCGCCACCGGGATGACCTCGGCGAAGTCCGGGTGGACGATGGCCCCGCTCAGCATCTGGTGCGAGTAGGTCACCTTGCCGCTCTTGTGATGCTTCTCCAGGCAAGAGGCACAGTGGACCTTCTCGGAGGAAAAGTACTGGGTGCCGTCCAGGGAGAGCAGATAACAGCCCTGATAGAAGACGAGAGGCTCGAGCGCCTTGCCGCGTTGCAGTTCGCGGAAGACGTCAACGAAGCAGGGACGCAAACGCTCGGGATCAACCGGGTCGAGGATGGCACGCATTTGAGTATCGGAGGGGACGTGTTTAATGCCGTAGATCGTACGCAGGTTGTCGTCCTTCATTCGCTCCTGAAATTGCAGCAAGGAAGGCTCTTTCAGGGCGAACAAGGAGAAGCCGCTCATCAGCGCGTCGGACAGGGAAATGAGATGGTCCTTAGAACGCTTGTCGGGAATCGTGTCAAACCGCTCGCGAATCCCAGTGAGCAATACGTCCCAATCCAAGTGTTTGCGAACCGTCTGTCGGTGACTGGCGCCCATTTCGCTTCCCCGAGAGCTGGGGACGGCTGTGCGCTAGTGGACGAATGCTATTTACGAAGCCATCCCCTCAACTCACCCCTATTCTACTGCTGCGCACGCGGGGCGGGAACTGCTGGAGTTGGTGGGGTTGTACGATGGCCAGGCGAACCGAGCGACGACCAGCCCGACAGCGGTGATGCTCTTGCGGGCGATTAGTAGATCGGAACTCACTCTCA
>JBBRPS010000956.1:0-1850 GCA_038227745.1 Gemmatales bacterium
CAAGGTGGCGTCGGGCGGCGAGATGTCGCGCACCATGCTCGCCCTCAAAACGGTGCTGGCCGAGCACGACCACCTCGGGACGCTGATCTTCGACGAGATCGACGCCAACGTCGGCGGGCGTATGGGCGACGTGCTGGGTCAAAAGCTGGCGGCGCTGGGCAAGACGCACCAGGTGATCTGCGTGACGCACCTGCCGCAGGTGGCCAGCTACGCCCGCCACCACTGGGCCATCCGTAAAACACGACACGGCGGACGCACAACCACCACGGTCCAACTGCTGGAGGGCGGGGAACGCCTGGAGGAGTTGGCGAGCATGCTGCGCGGCGAGTCGCGCGGCGTAACTACACTACGGGAAGCGACTTCCATGCTGGAGGCCGCCCAGCGCTTCTTGCAGGAGTCGGCGCCCCGCGGACGCCGCGACACCGGCCGGCCCAAGGCGGACGGCTGACTGCGCGGGAATGGGAAAACTGGCCTGGAACGGAAATAAAATGGGGAGGGAGTGAGGCGTTCCCTTCCGTTGCTTCTGTCCGTTCCGGAGTTTCGCCATGCGGGGTGCAAGAGCAGCATCCGGTACTACGAGAGCAAGGGCGGGTACTTCACCGAGTATCGGGGGAAGAAGCACCGGCTGGCCACGGGTCCGGACGACGGCCCGGCCGGCCCCACCTTCCTCGAAGCCCTCGGCGCCTTCAGGAGGCTGATGGAACTCGCCCACGCCCCCGCGGCGGGCGACCAGAACACGGCCCGCGTCGTCTTCGAGCTGTACCTCCGCCACGTCGCCGAGACCAAGAAGCCCAAGACGCTCAAAAGCCGCCAGGACTTCCTGCTGCCCTTCCTCGCCCACGGCAAGACCGCCGGGATGCGCGTCGGCGACCTGAAGAAGCCTTACGTCGAGGCGTACATCGCCCACATGAAGGAGCCGCGGCCGCACAAGCACTGCCCCACCAGGTCGGTCCGGTGGCGCAGCGGCGGCGTCCGCAACTTCATCTCCTGCCAACACGCCTGCCTCAACTGGGCGGTCAAGCGCGAGCTGATCCCCGCGAACCCGGTCAAAGGGCTGGAGTCGCCCGCCGGCCGAAGCCGGGGCGGCGAGTGCCGTGTCACGGCGGAAATGCACCGCCGAGCGCTCGGGGGCTCGAAGTCGGACTTCCGCCAGCTGCTGGTCGTACTGGAGGCGACCGGCTGTCGCCCGTCGGAGCTGTTCAACGCCGAGGCCAGGCACTTCGACGCCAGCCTGGGAGCCGTCGTCTACCGCGGCCGGGCGCACCTGGAAGAGGGGGAAGTGTCGCACAAGACCAGCAACAAGGACAAGGACCGGATCATCTTCCTGAGCGGCGAGGCGCTGGGGGTGGTGAAGGGGCTGGTCGCGAAGTACCCGGAAGGGCCGCTGTTCCGCACCAACGCCCGCAAGGGACACCCGGCGGGGAGGTGGACGGACGACACGGTTCACAAGCGGGTGCGGCGCTTACGGAAGAAGACGGGACTGCCCGCGGCGTTCAGCCCCTACAGCTACCGCCACGAGGCCCACACCGCCTACCTGGAGGCGGGCGGCGGCATCGAAGACCTAGCCGCCATTATGGGCAACACGCCCGAGGTCATACGACGACATTATTCCCATTTATGCGATAACCCTCAAAGACTTAAGAAGCAGTCCGGAAACGTTTTTCCGGGATTTCCTGGGTTTTCCGTGTGGCGATCAGGCGGCCTCTCCCGTCGTCTGTTGATTCGATGAGGGACTATTCAAATGCAGCTTCCGCTGCAAGATCACATGAATCATTGCCACTTTCCATGTTGCCTCACTCGACCGGGGATCCGTCTCATAATCGCGCCCCAGGCCCCGATACTTGCCAAAC
>JBBRPS010000957.1:0-1698 GCA_038227745.1 Gemmatales bacterium
ACGAAGTTCATCGGGTACGACGCACCGCACGAGTTCCTGGTCGGTTACGGGTTGGATCACGCCGAGAGTTTCCGGCATTTGCCTTATATCGCGAGCTTGCTGTAATGCCTGTTCCTACACCGCCGAAAAACGGCAACAAGGGATTCAACTGGGGGCGTTTTTCCAAGACGCTCTCCTTCTGGATCCTCATCATCCTGATACCCGTAGCGCTCATGCAGTTGAGCGGGGCGCGCGCCGATTCCGCGCAGCCCATCCGCTACGACGAGTATCTCGCGCAGGTCAACTCCGACAATGTGGACGAGGTGACGCTCGAGGCCGGGAAGAACGTCTCCGGGTCGTTCAAGGAATTGCGGCAGTTCGGTGGAAAATCCACCAAGCACTTCACGACGCAGCTTCCGGCCGCCAACTCACCGGTGGAAGTCGAGCGGCTGACTGCCCGCGGCATCAAGGTCACGTCGCAGGATCCGAAGCCGAGCCTGATGTCCTGGGTCGTGACGTTCCTGCCCTGGCTGCTGCTCGTGGGCTTCTACCTGTTCCTATTCCGCCAGATGCAGGCGGGCGGCAACAAGGCGTTCTCCTTCGGCAAGTCCAAGGCGAAGCTGCTCACGGGGGACACCCCCAAGGTCACCTTCGCGGATGTCGCGGGCGCGGACGAGGCGAAGCAGGAACTCCAGGAGATCATCGAGTTCCTCAAGGATCCGCAGAAGTACACCAAGCTGGGCGGGCGTCTTCCGAAGGGATGCCTTCTCGTCGGACCTCCTGGCACGGGAAAGACGCTGCTCGCCCGCGCCGTGGCCGGTGAAGCCGGCCGGCCATTCTTCTCGATGTCCGGCTCGGACTTCGTCGAGATGTTCGTCGGCGTCGGCGCTTCGCGAGTTCGTGATCTCTTCGAGCAGGGCAAGGCCCACGCCCCGTGCATCATCTTCATCGACGAAATCGACGCCGTCGGCCGTCATCGCGGCGCTGGCCTGGGCGGTGGGCACGACGAGCGCGAACAGACGCTGAACCAGCTGCTCGTGGAGATGGACGGGTTCGAAAGCAACGAGGGGGTGATCCTCATCGCCGCCACCAATCGTCCCGACGTGCTCGACCCGGCGCTGTTGCGTCCGGGCCGCTTCGACCGGCAGATCGTCGTGGACGCCCCCGACCTGCGCGGCCGCGAAGGCATCCTCAAGGTGCATCTTCGCAGCAAGCCCGTCGGCGAAGACGTGGACATCACCACGCTCGCCCGCGGAACCCCGGGCATGGCTGGCGCCGACCTCGCCAACCTCGTGAACGAAGCCGCGCTCCTCGCCGTTCGGCGAGGGCACGACAAGATCTACATGGACGACCTGGAAGAAGCGAAGGACAAGGTCATGCTCGGCGCCGAGCGGAAGTCCATGGTCATGAAGGACGAGGAGCGCCGGCTGACGGCCTACCACGAGGCGGGGCATGCGCTCTGCGCCATGAAGGTCGTGGGGAATGATCCGCTGCACAAAGTCACGATCGTGCCTCGTGGCCGCGCACTCGGCCTCGCGTTCACGTTGCCCGAGGATGACCGCGTGTCGATCACCCGGCAGCAGTTGGAAGTCGTGCACAGTCTCCGACGAAACGAGGAGGCTGTCCGGTCGCGCCGCGAGTGTCGCCATCAACTGATGCGCAGTGCCGCCCTTGAAATAGGCGTTCTGCAACCGACCGGCGTCAGCGATCGTCGCGGCG
>JBBRPS010000958.1:0-1656 GCA_038227745.1 Gemmatales bacterium
CTCGCCGCCTTGCCGCTTGTAGACCACCGGATTGCCGGCGGCGTCCTTACCCTGGTAGAGGCCCTGCACGGAGGAGGTCAGCACCGTGGAGCCGTACGGCCCGCCGACGCCCGCGCCGGTGGCCTGGATCAACAGGCTGCCCCCGGTGAAGAACACGGCGCCGCTCTTGTCCATCGCCACCGTGTCGGTGGCGCCGAGCCCGGAGAGGTCCACCCAGCCGGCGCCGGTGTACTGGTATAGCTCGCCGTTTTGCCGCCGATAGGCCACGTCCTGACCGGAGCTGTTCTTGCCCTGGTACAGGCCCTGGACCCCGGAGCCGATGTCGGTTTGAACCTGCCCGATGATCTGCAGCAGATGCCCATCGTCGCGCAGGTTGAACTGGACGGACACGTTTCCAAAGTTGCTGACCGCGCTCGCCGACAGCAGTTGCCGCTCCTCCAGCGCCTCGATGGTCGGGCGGAACGGCCGTGAGTTCTGGATCGGGGTACGGCGGGCCTGGGTCTTGCCACGGAACCACTTCGTCAGCCACTTCATGGGATCTTCTCCAGCAGAGGGTTTGATTCGATGATCCGACTCACCCGCGGCGGGCGGTTGTTCGCCTGCCTCACTCGTCGTCTCTACTCAGGTAAGCGAGAGCCAGTCGCCAAACACGACAGCGCTGGTGGGAAAAAGTTGTTCCCGCGGGCGGCCCGGCTATAATCGCGGGTAGACCTGCCCGGCGCGGTCGGTCGTTCCGGCCGGGGGTCGGCGTGCTGCTCCCTTCGAGCTGTCCCATGGACGATCCCGCTCGTACCACCCGCCTGCTGGCCTGCCTGGACCGCATGCAGGCCGGCGACCAGGCCGCGCGCGAGGAACTGCTGCTCGCCTTCGGGGGCCGGCTCGAACGGCTCGCCCGCAAGATGCTGCGCCGCTTCCCCGGCGTCCGCCGCTGGGCCCAGACCGGCGACGTCCTGCAGAACTCCCTGCTCCGCCTACTGCGGGCGCTGGAGCAGGTCCGGCTCACCACGACGCGGGAGTTCTTCAGCCTGGCCGCCGAACAGATGCGCCGGGAATTGCTCGACCTCGCCCGGCACTTTAACGGGCCGCACGGCCTGGGGGCCAACTACGACAGCCAGGCCCGGAAGGACCCTTCCGCGACCGGGGCCGACGACCCGCCGGACCGGACGGAGGACGCCGACGAGCTGGAACGATGGTGCGCCTTCCACCAGGAGGTCGAGCGGCTGCCGGTGGAGGAGCGCGAAGTCGTCGGCCTGATCTACTATCACGGCTGGAAACAGACCGAGGTGGCCGAGCTGCTCGACGTGACCGTGCGGACGGTGCAGCGGCACTGGCAAAAGGCGATGGTCAAGCTGCACGGCCGGCTGCGGGATGAGGAGTAGCGCTACGCCCCTGTCGCGCTTGTACCAGCAAGGGAAAATGGGGGAAAATGGGCCGGGTCGGGGTGGGAGTCACCTCCCACCCCTCCCACAGATCCGGACTTGCCCAATTAAGGCATCCGGCTCGTCTCGCCGCGGTCTCGCTGCGCACGGTGACACCTGCGCACGCGGCCACGGGAGCGGCAATGCCTTCAGCAGTCCGTTCAGCCGCGACCACGTGAACTGTCCACGCCGCTTGCGACGCGACAGCCACTTCCGCCACAGACGCACGACCTCGTAC